>DATLFQ010000237.1:0-20975 GCA_035540915.1 Acidimicrobiales bacterium | reverse complement strand
ATGTCGCGGTCGTCCTGCTGGTAGATGCCGTGGAACTTGAGCAGCACGCCGCTGTCGTTGCTGAACCGCTCGGCGTCGCCGCCGAGCTCGGCCGGCAGGTCGCCCAGCAGCTGACGGCTGGACGCCTTGATCCCCTCGACGCCCGACAGTCCCTCGCCCACCGCGCCAACGTAGCAGGATTCCTGACTAATCCGATCAGGTATTGCAACAATCGGCCGGGGTGCGCTCCCGCCCTACGACGCCTCGTTGAAGTGGAGCCAGCGCTGGTCCAGGCGCTCGCCGGAGGGATGGGCCCAGCCGCCGGCGGCGATGCCCAGGCCGGCGGCCGCCCCCACCGGCGGGCCGCCCGGCGGCACCGGCCGCCCGCACTCGGGCAGGGGCCGGCCCCGGTGGTCGGTGAACACCAGCTTGTCGGGCTGGTCGGCGTCGCTCTCGATGCCCAGCACGCCCCGGTGGTGGGCCCGGTGGTGGGCGGCGCACAGCAGGGCCGCCGTCCTCCCAGTGCACGATGTGGTGCACCTGCAGCCACCGGGTCCAGCCGGGCACCACGCAGCCCCGGTCACGCTCCTCCACGGCGATGCGGGTCCGGGCCGGCACGGCCCGCTGGGCCCGCCCGACGCTGACAACGGTCCCCTTCGCCTGCCACACCGGGCGGACCGAGGAGTCGCAGGTGACCCTGCCGATCGGGAGCGCGCCGCCGGTCGACCGCGACCCCAGGGAACATTCTTGCTGTTGCAAGCGTGATGGCCTACAGTGCTGCACCCGGCTTTTCGAACCGACGCGCCACGCGAGGGGAGAGTTGCCGGCCGATCGGGAACGGAATGGGGGTTCCCAAGCGTTCCTAGTTGTCCCGGCCTCGTCCGGCCCGCCAGCCGGCGGGGCCGGTAGGACAGAACCTCGAACTCGAAGCGAGCAACGACATGCGCAAACGACAGAACGAAGAGTCTCACGAGGATCTCGTCCGCCTCTACCTGAACGAGGCCGGCCGGCACCAGCTGCTGACCAAGGCGGACGAGGAGCGGCTGGCCCGGGCCATCGAGGCCGGCCGCGACGCCGCCACCGAGCTGGCCCAGACCCCTAAGTCGGCCCTGTCGCCGAGCCGGCGGCGCGAGCTGCGCGCCCTGGTCGACGCCGGGGAGGAGGCAGCCACCCAGTTCTGCCACGCCAACCTGCGGCTGGTCGTGTCCATCGCCAAGCGCTACCAGGCGTCGGGCGTCCCCCTGCTGGACCTGGTCCAGGAGGGGAACCTCGGGCTGATCCACGCCGTGGAGAAGTTCGACTACCGCAAGGGGTTCAAGTTCTCCACCTACGCGACGTGGTGGATCCGCCAGGCGATCACTCGCGGCATCGCCAACACCGGGCGCACCATCCGCCTGCCCGTCCACGCCGGTGACCTGGTGACCCGCGTCCAAAAGGCCCACTCGCGCCTGGAGATGGAGCTGGGCCGCCGCCCGACCACCGCCGAGGTGGCCGACGACCTGGGCCTCACCCCCCAACGGGTGGCCGAGGTGGTCTCCTACGCCTCGGACCCGGTGTCGATCTCCGAGCCCCTCGGCGACGACGGCGACGCCGAGCTGGGCGACGTGATCCACGACGTCAGCGCGGCCTCGCCGGCCGACGAGGCGGTCCTGGGCGTCATGCCCGGCGAGGTGGCCCGGCTGCTGGCCGTGCTCGACGACCGGGAGCGCCAGATCCTGCGCTTCCGCTTCGGGCTCGACCGGGGCGAGGCGCGCACCTTGGAGGAGGTCGGCGAGCGCCTGCACCTCACCCGGGAGCGCATCCGCCAGATCGAGGCCCGGGCGCTGTGCAAGCTCCGCCACCCCTGCGTCGACACCGGGGCCCGGGAGCTGCTGCACGGCTGACAGGCCGGCGCCGAGGGACGCGAAGAAGGGTGGGGCGCCGAGGCGCCCCACCCTTTTCGCGTGTCCGGCCGGTCGAGCAGGCGCCTCAGGCGCCGGCGCCGACTGCCTCGGGCTGCCGGTCGCCGGCGTGGATGCTGAGCCGGCGGGGCTTGGCCTGCTCGGCCACCGGGATGGCCAGCGTGAGCACGCCACGGTCGTAGCTGGCCTCGATGCGGTCGGTGTCCAGCGTCTCGCCCAGGAACAGCTGGCGGGTGAAGGTTCCGACGGGCCGCTCGGACACCAGCGGCTCGTCACCTTCGGCCCGGACCCACGACCGCTCGGCCCGCACCGTGAGCACGTTGCGCTCGACGGTCAGCTCGACAGTGTCGGGGTCGACCCCGGGCAGGTCGAAGTGGACGAAGAAGCGGTCGCCCCGGCGGTAGGCGTCCATGGGCATGCCAGCCGGGCGGGTCGGGGTGCCGTTGAGCTGCTGGGCCCAGCGGTCCAGCTCCCGGAAGGGGTCGAATCGCATCAGCACTGGAGGGTCCTCCTTGTCGTACTGGTGTAACTGGCTGTCGGTATTCTTAGCACACAGGCACTCAGGTTTGTTCCTTCGGCCGCTGTTCCGGCCCCAGGAAGCGGCGGTCGGAGGGTCGACGCCCCCTGTGCCGATTCGGCGCGAGAGACGGCATCGATGAGTTGTCGACCGTCCGCTCGGGATCCGCTCGCTCGTCGGTCACGACGGCCAAGCTTCGTCACGCGCCTGGTGCCTCCGAGCCGGGTACGGCGATGCCCCTCGTGCCGCTGGGCGCGGGGGCAGACTGCGGTCGTGGCGGTCGACCGGCTGGAGCGGCTCACCAACCTGGTCACCTTCCTGCTTCACGCCAGCCAGCCCGTGACGCTGGCCGAGGTGGTCGAGCAGGTCCCCGGCTACCCGCCCAAGCCCGACGCCCGGCGCCAGGCCTTCGAGCGGGACAAGCGCCTGCTGCGCGAGGAGCGCATTCCCATCGTCGAGGAGAACGGCCGCTACCGGATCCGCCCGGAGGACTACTACCTGCCGCCCCTCGACCTGGCCGGCGACGAGCGGGTGGCCTTGCAGGTGGCGGTGGCGGCCGTGGCGGTCAGCCCGGGCGACGCCCGGGCCGGCCTCGTCAAGCTGGCGGGGGCAGCCGGCGGCGTGGCGTCGGGGACCACCGTGCGGGCCGAGCTGCCCACGGTCGCCGGGCTGCCGGTGCTGCACGGCGCGGCCCGGTCCCGCTCGGTCGTCCGGTTCACCTACGGCGCCGAGGCCCGCACGGTCGAGCCCTGGGGCCTGCTGGCCCGCCGGGGGCACTGGTACCTCGTCGGCCACGACCGGGGCCGCGACGCCCGCCGCACCTTCCGGGTCGACCGGATCGAGGGCGGCATCCACGTCGGTCCCCCGGCCGCCTTCGAGCCGCCGCCGCCGTTCGACCTGACCGAGCTTCCCCGTGAGCCGTGGCTGGCAGGGCGCGGCGAGGAGGACGAGGCGGTGGCCGTGGTCCGGGTCGACCCGGTGGTGGCCGACCGGGTGACCGCCCAGCTGGGGGAGCGGGCCCAGGCCGAACGAAGGCCGGACGGCTCGGCCGTGCTGCGCATCCCCGTGACCAACCGGGCGGTGTTCCGGTCCTGGCTGCTCGATCTGCTGGACCACGCCGAGGTGCTGGCCCCGGCCGACCTTCGGGCCGAGGTCGTGAACTGGTTGCAGGCCCTCGTACGGCCGGCCCGGGGAGGCGGTGCCCGGTGAGGACGCCGACGGACGTGGGCGGCCGGTTGCGCCGCCTGCTGGCCGTCGTGCCGTGGCTGCTGGCCGAGGGGGGCGCGCCCGTGGCCGACATCGCCGACCGCCTGGGCGTCGGCGAGGACGAGGTGGTGCGCGACCTCCAGCTGGTCGGGCTGTGCGGGATGCCGCCCTACGGCGGCGGCGACCTGCTCGACATCTGGGTCGACGACGACGGCGTCGTCCATGCCTATCCCGGGCCGTTCTTCACCCGGCCCATGCAGCTCACCGCGGCCGAGGGTTTCGCCGTGCTGGCTGCCGGGCGGGGGCTGCTGGCCGTGCCCGGTGGCGACCGCGACGGGGCGCTGGCCCGGGCGCTCGCCAAGCTGGAGGCGGTCGTGGGGGGCGGTGCCCTCGACGTCGACCTGGCCGGGCCGGCCCAGCTGGACGCGATCCGCGCGGCCGCCGAGCGCCACGAGCAGCTGGAGGTCGGCTACTACTCGGCCTGGCGCGACGAGGTGACCGAGCGCCGCATCGACCCCCTCCTCGTCCACGCCTCCGAGGGCCACTGGTACGTCGAGGCCCACTGCCACCGGGCCGGAGGGCTGCGCCGCTTCCGCCTCGACCGGGTGGAGTGGACGCGGCCCACCGGCGAGCACTTCGCCCCGCGGGAGGTGCCGGCGCCCGCCGAGGTCTTCGCAGCCAGCCCCGAGACCCGCATGCTGATCCTGGACGTGCCGGCCGCGGCGCGGTGGGCGGTGGAGTCCGTGCCCGTCACCTCGGTCGAGGAGCGGGCGGACGGTCGACTGCGCGTCGAGCTGGCGGTCGCCGGCACGGCGTTCGCCGAGCGGCTGGTGCTGCAGCTCGGCGCCGACGCGGAGGTCGTCGGGCCACCCGAGCTGGCCGACGTTGGCCGCGCCGCGGCGACCCGCATCCTGGCGCGCTACCGCAGTGGCGCCGGCGCGGCCTGAGCCTCGGCCGGGGCACTCGCCAGCACCCAGTCGGCGACGCGGGCGATGTCGGCCATGGCCGGGGAGGTGTCGTCCAGGTCGAAGGGGGCGACGCCCTGCTCGTCGGCCTTCTCGACGGCCGGGTCCTCGGCCACCCCGAGCACCTCCACACCCAGCGCCTCGGCCAGCTGGGCGACATCGCCGTCGGAGGCGCGGTTGGCCACGCCGAGGATGCGCTCGACCCCCATGCCCTGGGCGATGTTGACCGCCCGGCGGGCCACCTCGACCGCCTTGGCGCTGGGCTCGGCGATGGCGAGCACCACGTCGTCGGGACCGGGGCGCGCCCACAGCAGGTCGTTGAGCCCGGCCTCGAGGTCGGCGAGGACGATGCGGCCGTCGGCCGCCAGGCCGCCGAAGAACTCCCGCGTCGTGTTGTGGGAGCCGCAGCACAGGCAGGCGTTGCTCGGGCGCTCGATCTTGCCCGTCGCCACCACCACGATGCCGCCGGGGGCCTCCATGCCGTAGCGGGCCAGCAGCTCCTCGGGGTCGGGCCTGGGGTCGTTGTGCGTGTGCCCGCTGGCGAGCAGCGCGTTGAGGATCGGCTCCATGAGCTCGACGGCGTCCTGGGGAAGGCCCAGGCACAGGCCGAGATTCGGGTTGGGGTCGGCGTCGACGGCCACCACCGTGTGGCCCCGGCCGGCCAGGTGGCGGGCCAGTGCACCGGCCACCGTGCTCTTGCCGGCTCCGCCCTTGCCCGTGACGGCGATCCTCATGGCACGACCTCCCTGTCCGATTGCCTGTCCTGCTCGCCCGTCAGCAGCTCGACGAGCTGCTCGCAGGCCACCATGGCCGGTGAGCCGGGCGCCTCGTCCAGCGGGGCCCGGCCGGCCCGTTCCGCCTCGGCGACCGCTGGGTCGAAGGGCACCCGAACCTCGGGCACCAGGCCCGGGTGGTCGGGCTCGTCGCGGAAGCGATTGGTCACGATGATCGTCGGCGTGCCCGCCACGATCGGCAGCAGGCGGCGGGCGGTCAGCGCCGATCGCCAGGCCGGCCCGACCACGACCACCACCCGGTCGGCGAAGGAGTGGTAGCGCTCGAACGGGGTGGTGGGACCGGCTTCGAGATCGCCGATCAGGTCCCAGCCGGGCTCGGCGAAGCCGCCGAGGATCTGGCGAAGGGCGACGACGCTGCGACGGGCCCGCTGCTCGGCCGGGTCGCCGATCTTGCCCAGGGTGAGGAACCGCACGCCGTCGGGGCCGGTCACCGCGTGGCGGTGCACGGCCTGGTGCGGCAGCAGGCCGGAGGCCAGCCGCCAGCCGTAGGACGAGCCGCCGTGCTCCTCCAGCGCCTCGGGCGGCAGCTCGGCGAACGTCGTCCCGATGCCGAGGCTGAAGCCGGTGCCGTGGCTGGAGTCCAGGTCGGCGAGGAAGACGTTGCGCCCCTGTCGCGCCAGCAGGCGGGCGACGGTGGCCGAGATCATGCTCTTGCCGGCGCCGCCTTTGCCGATGACGGCGATCCGCCGCCCGTGGCGGCGCTCGGCGGCACGCCGGGCGTCGGCATCCAGCGCGGTGACGGCGGCGCGGGCCGCCCCGACGTGGCGCTCGAGGAGCGACTGGTGGGCGGCCAGGTCGGGAGCGAGCGCCTCGAGCCGGCGGGCACGCAGTAGCGGCTGGTGGTCCCGCACGGCCCGGTCGAGCTGGGCGGCGAGGGACACCCAGGCCAGGGCTCGGTCGTCACCGGTCGCCCGCTCGGCCAGCTCCCGGAGGTGGGCGATGGCGGCCGCCTGGCGGTCCAGCGTGGCCAGTACGGCTTCCTCGCGTGCTGTCCGCTCCACCGGCTGTCCCCCGTCGGGCATGCCACCAGTAAATGCCCTGGTCAGTGTTCGCGCCAATAGTTGTACCCGAGGGTCGCCGTCGCAGCCGCATACGGTGGTGGGGTGAAGGTGACCATGATGTTGTGCGACTCGGCGCAGGTCGCCGACGGCAAGCTGTACATCCTGGGAGGCGGGTGGAGCGTGACCGGTCCCGACCCGGCGCCGTCGGCCATCGCCATCAAGCTGGAGGTCGACTGGCACGAGGCGACGACCGCCCACCACTGGGAGCTCTACCTCGTGGATGCCGACGGCCGCGAGATCAGCTTCGACGCACCCGACGGCACCCGCCAGCCCATCGAGATCCGGGGAGACTTCGAGGTCGGTCGGCCCCAGGGCGTGCCACCGGGCACGCCCATCGACCTGCCGCTGGCCATCAACCTCGGCCCCCTGCCCCTGGCGCCGGGCGGGCGCTACACGTGGCGCTTCACCGTCGACGGCGAGTCCGAGCCCGCCTGGGTCTTGAGCTTCACCACCCGCCCGGCGGTGGCGGCCTGATGGGCCGGGTGCGCGGCGGGGCGCTGGTCGCCCTGCTGCTGGTAGGCGGTGCCTGCAGTGGTGGGTCGGGGGCGAGCCCTCGCGACGTGCTGGCCGCGGCACCCGGCAAGACGCTGGCCGAGGGGACGGTGCGGGTGGCCATCACCGCCGAGCTGTCCGGAGGCTCATCGGGGACCGCCTTCAACGGGGAGGGCGAGTTCGACCTCGAGGCCCGCACCGGCCGCCTGGTGCTCGAGGGTGCGGGCGCCAGCGAGATCCGCTTCGTGGGGGAGGTGGTGTTCGTGAAGCTGGCCCAGCTCCAACAGCGACCGTGGCTGCGCCTCGACGTCGAGGCACTCAGCTCCCGGCCCGGCGTCGACCTGGACAGCCTCCGCCAACTCCAGCGCAACGATCCCACTGCGGTCCTGAACTATCTGTCCGGCGTGACCGACGAGGTTGCCGAGGTCGGCACCGAGACGGTGCGGGGCGACCGGACCACCCGCTACCGCGCCACCTTGGACCTCGACAAGGCGCAGGCCGAGTCCGCGCCCGAGGTCCGCGAGGACATCCGCCGCATCGTGCGTGAGCTGGGCACCAGCGTCCTTCCCACGGAGGCGTGGATCGACGAGGAGGGCCGGCTCCGGCGATTGCGCTACACCCTCGACCTGGCCGAGCTGGACACGAACGGCGAGGCGCCGGCCAGCGGCAAGGTGACGGCCAGTTTCGAGCTCTACCAGTTCGGTCGGCCGGTCGACGTCTCGGCCCCACCCGACGCCGAGGTCACCGATATCGAGGACCTGATCGACAACCCTGGTGCCCGCTGACGGCCCGAGAAAGTGTTGCCTCGCAACGGTTTCTGACTTCTGCGAAAGAAAACCGTTGTGCCGCAAGGAAAACCGGGAAACGGAAATGCTTGACCTTCGCGCGCCGGTCCTCTTTGATTGGCACTCGTACTTCCCCGAATCCAGGAGGTGGCGTGAACAGAGCCGATCTCGTCGACCAGGTGCGCAGCAGCGTCGGACTCAGCAGAACGGACGCCGAATCGGCGGTGGACTCGGTCCTGCAGACTGTCATGGCGGCGGTGCACGGTGGCGAGCGGGTGAGCCTGTTCGGCTTCGGCACCTTCGCGCCGACGTCCCGGGCCGCCCGCACCGGTCGCAACCCGCGCACGGGGGACCCGGTGAAGATCCCGGCGTCCACCGGCGTCCGCTTCACTCCGTCAGCGGCCTTCAAGGCCTCCCTCAACCCGAAGAAGGCGGCCAAGAAGTCGGCGGCCAAGAAGTCGGCGGTCAAGAAGTCGGCCGCTACGGCGGTCAAGACCGCGAAGGCCGCACCGGCCAAGGCGGCCAAGGCCGCGAAGGCAGCACCGGCGAAAACGGCGAAGGCCGTGAAGGCAGCACCGGTGAAAACGGCGAAGGCCGTGAAGGCAGCACCGGCCAAGGCGGCGAAGGCCGCGACCTCCAAGAAGCGCTAGCGAAAGGCGACCCGTCGACATGAGCCCTACCCCTGAGAAGAAGGCACCGGCGGCGAAGAAGGGGGCTGCTGCGAAGGCCACGTCGGCCAAGAAGGCGACCCCCACCGGGACCGGCGGCCGCAAGGTCGCCACCACCCCCGGCGGCGTCGCCACGCCGGAAGCAGCCAAGAAGGCATCCGCCTCCAAGAAATCGACCACCAGCACGGCCAGGTCCGGCGGCATGGCGGCCAAGACCATCCCGACCAAGCCGATGCCGGCGGGGAGCCGGAGCGCGGCGGTGTCTTCGTCGGCCAAGAAGGCCAGCGCCTCCAAGAAGACCACCAGCCCCGCGCTCGCCAAGAAGGCGACCGCCGACAAGGCCGCGCCGGCAGCCAAGAAGGCTCCTGCCGCCAAGGCCGCCCCTGCTCCGAAGGCAGCGCCGGCGGCCAAGGCGGCACCGGCCAAGAAGGGCGTGAAGAAGGTCGTCGAGAAGGTGACGAGCGCCGCCAAGAAGGCGACCAAGAAGGCGACCAAGAAGGCCACCAAGCGGTAGTCACGCGCCGGCCGTCAGGTGGCGGCCGGCGGCCGCCACCTGACGGCCGTCGCGCCTACAGGCGGTCCATGCGCTTGAAGGCCTCGCCCAAAGGCAGGGCGGCCAGGCGGCCGTGCTCGACCAGGCGGTCGTGCACGGTGCGGCGGAAGGCGGCGACCTCGTCGTTCCCGGCGTGGTCCTCGGGGCTTGCCGCCGTGGTGATGCCCATCGTCGAGCGGAACTGGCTGCGGTGGGCCAGCAGGGCGGCCAGCTTGGCCTCCACGGTGGAGGAGGCGTCCTCCACGTGGTCGGGCTCCTCGGCTTCCCACAGCAGCAGGACCGACGGCCGGTGCGGCGCCACGCCCTGCTCGGGGAAGAAGTGGGGGTCACGGGCCGCCACGATCCCGTCGGTCACCAAGAACCCGGCGGCGCGGTGGTCGGGGTGGAGGCGGTAGCGGCGCCACGGGTCGTGCCCGAGGACGACGTCGGGCCGCACCCGCCGGATGTGGAAGGCGAGTTCCCACCGTTGTCGCAGACCGGCTTCCAGTTCGCCGTCGGTCCACCTGAGGAAGGTGACGTCGGCCGTGCCGCCCAGGGCCCGGGCCGCCGCCCGCTGCTCGTCCCGGCGCACCGCCACCAGCTCGGCCGGGTCCTGGTCGGGGTCCCAGGAGCCCTTGGACCCGTCGGTGCAGACCAGGTGATGGATGGCGCAGCCGGCAGCCGCCCACTTGGCCAGGGTGGCGCCGCAGCCGAACTCGATGTCGTCGGGGTGGGCACCGACCGCCAGCGCGCGCGCCGGCGGGTCGAGGTCGACGGTGACCGCCCGTGGCGGCGTCATCGGCAGACGCCCAGATCGCACGGCCGGTCGACGTCCCAGGCCAGCAGAGGCTCGCGGACGATGCGCACGGCCAGCCCCAGCCGGCCGGCCTCGGCCCGGTGGCGCCGGAGCGACCCCGGCCCGTAGGCGAACCGGAAGCCGGTTTGGGCCGGGACGCAGGCCACGTTGGTGCCGTCGTCGCGGCGGTCGGGCACCAGCGTCACCCCGTCGAAGCCGGGCAGCCGGTCGAGCCCGTGGGCGCCGGGGATGTCGGCGTGGGCCACCACGACCTGTTCGGCGCCGCGGCGGGCCAGGGCGGTCACGCCGTCCTCGACGGCACCGTTCAGGCCACGGCCGGGCGCCCACACCACCGAGGCGCCCCGGCGACGGGCCCAGGCCGCCACCTCCTCGTCCTCGCACGCGACGGCCACCGGCAGCTCACCGGCGGCGGCGAGCACCGCCTCGGCCATGGAACGGGCCAGCGCGGCACGCTCGGGGCCGGCGAGCGCGGGAGCGAGGCGGGCCTTGGCCAGGCCGAACGCCTTGATGGGCACAAGCACGGCCGCTGCCGGTGCGCCCACTCTCACTTCGGGCACAGCACCTCGAACACCCGCACGACCGGCTCCTGGCGCAGCAGCTCGAACACCCGGACCTGGGACTCGCGGGCCCCCCTGGACGCGACAGCGCTGTCCATGGCGTCGCGACTCTCCCACCGCGAGATGGCCCATCCCTCCACCAGGCCGCCGGCGTTGTGCTCCACGCTCATCACCAGCTCCATGCCGAGGCAGCCCGGCAGGCTGCTGTAGGCCGGGAGGATGTCGTCGAGAAACAGGCGGCGTACCGTGTCGACGTCGCTCGGGTCGACGGCCGTCTGGAACACCCGCAGGAACTGAGCCATCTACGACCTCCATGTCGCCTTGGAGAACATCCCGGCCAGGTCCGGGCTGGTGTCGAGCCGCAGCGACGGGCGGTCGAGCTCGGCGGCCAGCCGCTCGCCTGCGCCGGGGTACTTGAGAGTGACCCGGATGGTGTCCCGGTTCACCTCGATCACGTTGTAGGACGGACGGGTGTAGCCGCGGAGCCGGTAGGACGAGACGGTGCCCGAGTTGACGATGAGGATGCCGTTGAGCAGCCAGACGTGCGGCACGTGCTTGTGGCCCGACAGCACGAGCTGGACGCCCACGTCGTGGAGGAGGGCGAGCACGTCGCCCGAGTCCCACACCGTGTTGCGTTCCCGGCCGGTGCCGGGGACCGGCACCAGGTGGTGGTGCAGGACGAAGGTCCGCACCTCGGCGTCCCCGGCGAACTGCTGGCGGATCCATTCGTACCGCTCACGCCCCACCTCGCCCTCGGCCAGGTCGGGCTTGGACGAGTCGATGGCGACCACCTGCATGGACAGCGACGGCCCGCCCGACACGTGCAGGACGCTGTCGCCCTTGCCGGCCCCTTCACCGTGCCCGAAGGTGTCCCGGTAGTGGAGGTAGCCGACGTTCTTGGAGTCGTGGTTGCCGGGGATGACCACGGTCCGCAGGTCGTCGGTGAGCAGCGGGGCCAGGTGCTCGCGGGCCTCCCGGAACTCGTGCGCGTAGCCCTCGGTGGTGAGGTCGCCGCCGACGACGACGAGGTCGGGCGCCAGTGCGACCACCTCGCGCACCGCCGACTCCAGCAGCTTGGCGTCGAAGTACGGCGAGCCGCAGTGGATGTCCGACAGCTGGGCGATGACGAAGGCGTCCCGCATCCGGGCGAGTGTAGGAGCGCCGGTCGCCCCGATCGCCGGCCGGCCCCTCGATAGGGTGGCCCGGTGGCGAGCCGGGTGGCCGTGCTGGGGGCCGGTTCCTGGGGCACGACCATCGCCAGCATCGCAGCGGCGCGGGCGGCGACGGTGCTCTGGGCCCGCCGGCCGGCGCTGGCCGAGGCGATCACGGTGACGGGCCGCAACCCCGACTACTTGGGTGGGCCGGTCGTGCCGGCCAGCGTGGCGGCGACCTCCTCGTTGCGCGACGCGCTCCGCGGTGCGGGCGTGGTGTTCATGGCCGTCCCGTCGCACGGGTTCCGCGCCGTCATGGCCGCCGCCCGCCCGCACCTCGATCCGGGCGCCGTCGTCGTCAGCCTGGCCAAGGGGCTGGAGCGCGGGTCGCGGCTGCGCATGACCGAGATCGTCGCCGAGGTGGCCCCCGGCCAGCCCGTCGCGGTCCTCACCGGTCCGAACCTGGCCGGCGAGGTCATGGCCGGCCGCCCGGCCGCCAGCGTGGCGGCGTCGGTGGAGGCGGGGCCGGCGGAGCTGGTGCAGCACCTGCTGACGACCGCCAGCTTCCGCGTGTACACCAACCCCGACGTGGTGGGCTGCGAGCTGGCCGGCGCGCTCAAGAACGTCCTCGCCATCGCGTGCGGCATGGCCGACGGGCTGGACCTGGGCGACAACACCCGGGCCGCCCTGATCACCCGCGGCCTGGCCGAGCTCACCCGCCTGGGCACCGCGCTCGGCGGCGACGCGGCGACGTTCGCCGGCCTGGCCGGGATCGGCGACCTGGTCGTCACCTGCATGTCGGCGCAGAGCCGCAACCGCTTCGTCGGCGTGGAGCTGGGCCGGGGTCGGCCCCTGGCCGACATCGTCGGCGGCATGACCATGGTGGCCGAGGGCGTGCGAACTGCCGCGGTCGTGATGGAGCTGGCCCAGGAGGCCGGCGTCGAGATGCCGATCGCCGAGCAGGTGGCGGCGGTGGTCGAGCGGGGCCAGCCCGCCGCCGCCTGTGTCCGCTCCCTCATGGCCCGCGAGGCCCGCCCCGAGCGCGACCCCCTGCCGGCGTCCTAACCGGCCGAGAGGCGGGCGGTGGCGATCGCCCACGGGCCGAGCCCGAAGGCTGCGTCGAAGGATCCGAGGGGCCGGCCGCGCAGGTCGACCAGCCGGCCCGAGCGACCGGGCACCGTGACCGCGACCGGGTCGGCCGTGGGGTTGAACACCCGCACCTCGAGGTCGGCATCGACCCGGCGGACGGCCGAGACCTCGGCGCCGTCGATGCGGAGGGCGGAGCCGGTGGCGCGGCGCCGACCGCCTCCCGGCGCGGCGACCACCTCGAGCGGGAGGAAGGCGTCGTCCACCAGCCGGTAGGGGTCGACCGGACCGACCGCGAGCGCGTAGCGGGCCTCGACCGGGCCCAGCAGCTGCGGGCCGTCCAGGCGGTCGGGTGGGCCGGCCGGCAGCGGGCGGGTGGCCATCTCGACACGGGACAGCATCCCGGTGGCCCGCAGCACCGTGAGCGCAAGTTCCGTCGCGCCGTCGGGCCGCAGCGCCACCAGCTCGTACTCCAGCAGGCCCTCGTGGACCACGGTGAGCCCGCCCGCCTGCACGAAGCGCCGCGACGGGAAGGTGGGCAGGGCGGCCTCGGTCGGCCCGCCCTCGGCCGACAGGCCCCGCTCGACCACCGCGAACGCGCACTCGGCCCGGCTGGTTGCCGCCGGCCGCGGCAGCGGGAAGTGGGCCCGCAGCCGGTGGTCCCGGCAGGGGTTGTCGAACCGGGTGTGGACGCGGACCAGGCGCTCGCCGGCCCGCACCTCGACGTCGGTGGTCACCACCACCTCGCGGCGCCCGGTCCGCGCCCGGAGGTCGTCGTCCACCCGGGCGGGCCAGGCGAACCGGCGCCGCAGCCGCAGCCGGCCGCGCAACGGCCCCGCCTCGATGACCTCGACCCCCACCGCCAGCGGCGCCTCCACCACCTCGTCGTGGTCGGGCGGCGACCAGTTGTAGGTGTCGCCGTGGTCGCCCCCGTCGACCAGGCGGTCGAAGCCGGCCAGGCCGTCGACCGCGAAGGTGCCGGCGTGGCGGTCCACCACCACCGTCACCTGTCCGTTGGCCAGGCCGTCGCCGCCGGCGGTCACCGTCACGTCGGCGGCGCTCGACGGTCCGGGCGTCCAGGTCGTCCAGCCGTACCCGGGCACGTCCTCCACCCGCGCCAGCACCCGGCGGAACGGGGGCTGCTCGATGCGCACCCGCACCGGCCGGTCGGGCGCCGCGCCCGACCGGGCGTACAGGTCCCGCTTGGCCTCCTCGACCAGGAACTCGCTGCGCAGGCGACTGTCGGCGCGGATCACGACGGCGAGGGCGCCGTCGTCGGCGTCGAGCACCTCGATGCCGTTGACGAAGGTGGTGGCGTCGAGCTGCTGGCTGCGGATGCGGCCCAGCACGGCACCCAACTCGCGTGCCGCCATGGTGCGGTCTCCGGCCACCGCCGGCCGCTCCTCCAGCACCTGCGCGCCCTCGAGCGGCCCCTCGCCCGGGACCACCAGCTCCACCAGGCCGCCGCGCGTTCGGGCGGACGGGTTGACGACCACCAGGCCCGGCTCCGCCATGGAGGCGGCCAGGGCCGACAGGGCGCTGGTTGCCAGCCCGTCGGCGATCTGGCCCGCCTCGGCGAAGCGGTGGAGGACGGCGGCGCCGACCGAGTCGGCCGAGCAGGCACAGATGGAGTCGTGGGCCGAGTTCCGCACCACCTCCCGCCAGGCCAGCGCCAGCAGGCCGCCTGGCCAGGCGGCGGGCGGGAGGAACAGCGCGCTGAGCGGCTCGGCCCGGCGCTCCAGCGCCCGCTCGGTGCGGGCGGCGGCCTGCTTGACGTCGACCCGGTTGGAGGCGACGCCCATCAGCAGGTTGGCGCGAGCGCCCGACCGCAGCTCGCCGCGCCAGGCGGCCAGGCCCTCGGTCGGCGCCCCGGCCAGGTACTCGGCCAACGAGGTGACGACCAGCTGGTAGTCGCTCTGGATGGCGTTGGCCTCGGCCACGACGCGGCCGAGCCAGGGTTGGGGGACCTGGTGGTCGGTGCCGTTCATGAGCAGCATCGCGTCCAGCAGGAACGAGCCGACCTCGACCTCGTGGGCGGCGATGCGCCGGACCAGCGCACCGGCGTCGTCGGGCAGGGCCGCCCCGTTGCCGTACCCCCGCGGGAGGTACTCGGCCCGCACTCGCGTCCCGCCGGGGGCCTCCCACCAGAAGCCGGTGCGCTGCACCGCCGCCGGGACGCCCCGCCACACCACCGCGTGGTCGAAGCCGGCCTGGGCGAGGATGAGCGGCATCTGGGCGATGTGGCCGAACATGTCGGGCAGGTAGCCCACCGCCATGGCGCCGCCGAAGGCCGCCGCCCGTTCCATCCCCAGCTGGAGGTTGCGGACGATGGTCTCACCCGACACGCCGAACTCGTCCATCAGGACGTACCACGGCCCCATCGCCAGCCGCCCGCTGGCGGCCAACCGCCGCAGTGCCGGCTCGGCGTCCGGCCGCACCTCCAGGTAGTCGTCGACCACCGCCATCTGGCCGTCCAGCATGAAGCGGGCGTAGCCGGGATCGTGCTCGAGCCGGGGCAGGAAGGCGTCCAGCAGCTCGACCAGTCGGAGGCGGAAGGTCTGGAAGCCGGCGTACCACTCCCGGTCCCAGTGCGTGTGGGGCACGACGGCGACGGTGCGCGGAGTCGGGGCCTGGTCGGCGGGCGCGGCCACGAGATCCGAGCGTACGGGCGTCAGGCGGGGCGGACTCCGGCAGGACCGCGCCCGGGCGCCCCGCCGCCCGGGCCCGGCCACAGGCGTGGCGGGTGCGGAAGAAACGAGTTCGCCGTGCTGCGCGCCGGCCAGCCGTCCGCCCTGACCCGCCGGGTCGTTCGGGCCGTCCCCCTCACCCGGGGCGAGCGCAGCCCGGTGGCCACCATGGCGGCGGCGCTGCTCTAGGCCGCTACGGAGCGGAGGGCGGCGCGCCGGCCGCCCGTAGGTCGGCGGCGAGGGAGTCGGGCACGATGACCTGCCACTGCTCGCTGGCCAGCTGGCGCCCGGCGCGGTGGACCTGGGCCGACCGGCCGCCCGAGGAGAAGCGGAACACCCACTCGGTGCCCTGGTCGAGGACTTCGGTGAAGGTCTGGTTCGACGCGGCGTTGACCGGTCCCAGCCGCAGCCGGGGCCGGCCGTCGAGGTCCACCAGGTCGACCGTGACGTCCCAGCCGTGCGGGTTTCCCACGGTGAGCTGATCGACGCGGGCCGGCACCCGCAGCGCCGGGGCGGTCAGCGCCACCATGACCAGGAGTGCCAGCGCCAGGCGCACGGCATCGACGACGCCGGGCGTGACCGGGAGGCGGAACCGGTGCGGTTCGGTCATCAGGGCGGACATGGCGCCTCCATCGTCACACGCGGGATGGCCGCGGGCGTGCGGGGAGCGCCGGGCCCATCACGGTCCGATCCGGGCGGGGAACAGCCAGCCGGGCAGCCGGTCGGCGACGAGTCGCGATCGGGCGGCCAGGAGCGGGCCGACGACGGCCAGCACCAGGACGTACAGCGCGACGAACGGGCCGATGCGCTCGTCCAGGCCGGCGCCGATGGCCAAGGTGGCGAGAATCAACGAGAACTCGCCGCGTCCCAGGATGGTGAGGCCCACGTTGGCGGCGGCGCGCCGGCCGAAGCCGTTGAGCCGGGCGGCGATCAGACCGGCGACCATGTTGAGCACGAGGGAGAGCACGACGGCGGCGGCCACGGCGCCGGCCACGGCACCGACGTCGTCGGGGTCGATGGTGAGGCCGAAGGCGAAGAAGAAGACCGCAGCGAAGGCATCCCGCAGGGGCAGCACCAGCTGCTCGATCCGAGGGGCGGCCGCGCTCTCGGCCAGGATCAGCCCGACCATGAAGGCGCCGATGGCGGCCGAGACGCCGATCTGCTCGGCCAGGCCGGCGACCAGCACGGCGAGGCCCAGGAAGCAGATGGTCAGCAGCTCGTTGTCGGCGGTGGTGATCAGCCGGCCGACCGGCTGGGCCCCCCAGCGGGCCACCGCGGCGAGCGCCAGCAGGAATGCGATGGCCGCCGCGAACTGCGCCGCCTCCTCTGCGAAGCCCTCGGCACCGCCGATCACCGGCTGCAGGAAGGCCAGATAGAGGGCCAGGAAGATGTCCTCCACCACGATGATGCCGAGGATGAGCCGGGTCTCCACGTTGGCCAGGCGCCGCAGCTCGATGAGCAACTTGGTGACGATGGCCGACGAGGAGATGCCCACCGCACCGGCCACGACCAGCGCCTCCCGGTTCCCCCAGCCCAGCGCCAGCCCGAACACCAGGCCGCCGCCGACGTTGAGCACCAGGTAGATGCCGCCGATCAGCACCAGCTTGCGGCCCCCGGCCAGGAGGTCGTTGAGGGAGAACTCCAGGCCGAGGTGGAACAGCAGCATGATCAGTCCCAGGGCGGCCAGCAGCTCCAGGTCCTCGGGGTGCTCGACCAGCGCGAGGCCGGGCGTGTTCGGCCCGAAGACGAAGCCGGCCACCATGAAGAACGGGATGGTCGGCAGCCCGACCCGCCGCCCCAGCCGGGCCAGGAAGCCGGCGGCCAGGAAGGCGCCGCCGAGGGCGACCAGCTCTTCACCCACCGCTGGACCGACCGCCGGGTTCGACGACGTGGCGGATGAAGCCCGGCAGGTCCTCCTGGCGGCCCAGGACGACCAGCCGGTCGCCGGCACAGAGCACCTCGGTGGGCTCGGGCGCCACGAGCGGGACGTGGTCGCGGAGCACGGCCGCCACCGTCATCCGGGTGCGGCGTCGGATCTCCAGGTCGGCGATGGTGCGGCCGGTGCCCGGCGAGTCGTCGTGCAGCGTCACCCAGTCGATGACCAGGCCGCCCACCACCGCCTCGATCTCCTCGACGACCGCCGGCTTGAAGTACGCCCCGCCGAGGATGGCGCCGAGGGTCCGGGCCTGGGAGTCGCTGAGGGTGATTGCGGCCGCCGTGTCGTCACCCTGCTCGTCCATGAGGTACAGGTCGCGCCGGCCCGAGTGGTGGATGACGACGACGACCGGCCCGCCTTCGGCGCAGTGCAGCTCGTAGCGTTGCCCGATGCCGGGCAGGCTCTGCTCGGCGACGTCGGACGGCGACAGCGGCGGGCGGCGGGGCTGCGTAGTCATGAGGTCTCCCGGGAGGCATCGTCTGTGGAGGTGTCGTCTGTGGAGGTGTCGTCTGTGAGGGTGTCGTGGGTGGGGGTCATCGGCGAGAGGGACGCAGGTTCCCCCGTCGCCTGGGCGGCGACCCAGGCGAGGTAGGCCGGGTGCCCGGCGACCACCGGCGTGGCCACGACCTCCGGGACCTCGTAGCTGTGCGCCGCCGCGATGGCGGCGATGGCGCCGTCGGCCAGTTCGGCCGTGGTCTTCACGACGCAGAGCCACTCCGTCGCCGACTCTTGCGCACCCTGCCACCAGTAGCGGCTCCGGACGGGCCCGGCCACCTGCACGCACGCGGCCAGGCGCCGGTCGAGGAGCAGCGCGGCCAGGGCGTCGGCCTCCCCGAAGGAGCCGGTGGCGGTGGTGATCTGGATGATCGCCGGCTCGGCCACTGCTCCTCCTCGATCGGCTCGGCCTCCGCGGCATCGTAGGGTTCGCCGCCTCGGGCGCCGCGGTGCGCCCGGGGCGGGACCCGGTTCTGCCGGAACCGGGCGCCGCGTACCGGCGAGCCGCGGTGGCCGGGCCTGGCGAAGGCCGAGGCGCGACGGGTCGCGGCGTTCCCGGTCCCGACGACCCCCGAAGCGTAGGCGCCGCCCGGCCGTAGGCTGGCGGCCATGACCACGGGCCCCATGACCATGACCGACGTGAAGCTGACCGAGTGGACGTCGTGCGGCGGGTGCGCAGCCAAGTGGGGCGCGGCGCCCCTGAACGCGCTGGTCCGTGAACTGGCGGCCGGGTCGGTCGAGCTGCTGGTGGGGCTGGCCCCTTTCGACGACGCGGCCGTGCTGCGCCTCACCGACGACCTGGCCCTGGTCTCGACCACCGACTTCTTCCCGCCCCTGGTCGACGACCCGGCCGACTTCGGCGCGATCGCCGCCGCCAACGCCTGCAGCGACGTGTTCGCCATGGGCGCCCGAGTCGTGCTGGCCCTCAACATCTCGGCCTTCCCCGAGCGGCTCCCGATCGAGGCGGTCGGCGCCATCCTGGCTGCGGCCGGCGAGGTCGTCGCCGCCGCCGGGGGCGTGGTCGCCGGCGGGCACACCATCCGCTCCGAGGAGCCGATCTTCGGTCTGGCCGTGCAGGGCCTCGTCCACCCCGACCGGGTGTGGACCAAGGCCGGCGCCCGGCCCGGCGACGTGCTGATGCTCTCCAAGCCGCTCGGCTCCGGCGTGGTCCTGGCCGGCGGCACGCCCGGTGACAAGGCGGCCGCCGTCACCTGGATGCGGTCGTTGAACCGGGGCGCGGCGGAAGCGCTCTCCGCCCTGGGCGACGGTGCGGCGCACGCCGTCACCGACGTCACCGGCTTCGGGCTCTTCGGCCACGCCTGGGAGATGGCCGAGCGGTCCGAGACGCGCCTGCGGCTCGACGCCGGTGCCCTGCCGTTCTACGACGGCGCGCTGGCCGCGGCCGAGGCCGGCGTCCGCACCGGCGGCGACCCCCGGAACCGGGCCCACCTGGAGGGCCGGGTGTCGTCCTCGGCGCCGGCCGCCATCGAGGCGCTCTGCTACGACCCGCAGACCTCGGGTGGGCTGCTCGCCGCCGTCGACCCGGCAGCGGTCGCGCAGCTCGACGGTGAGGCGGCGTTCGTGGTCATCGGCGAGGTGGCCGACGGCCCGGCCGGGGTCGAGCTGGCCTAGCGGCCCGCCGCCGGAGGAGGTGGCGGCGTGCGGGTCGTCGTCCTGGCCGACACCCACATCCGGGACGGCTCGACCTCGGGCCTCGGCGCCGCGGCGTGGGAGCACGTGAGGGCGGCGGACGTCATCCTCCACGCCGGCGACGTGGTGGGCGCGGCGTTCCTCGAGGAGCTGCGGTCGGTGGCGCCGGTGCACGCGGTGCTGGGCAACAACGACGCCGCCCTGGCCGGGCAGCTGCCCGAGACGCTCGTCGTCGATCTGGACGGCGTACCGGTGGCGATGGTGCACGACAGCGGCCCTCGCGCCGGGCGCGAGGCGCGGATGCAGCGGCGTTTCCCGGGTGCCCGGGTGGTCGTCTTCGGCCACAGCCACGTTCCCTGGAACCGACCCGGCCTGGGCGGCCAGCTGCTGCTCAACCCAGGCTCGCCGACCCAGCGGCGCGCGCAGCCCCATCGCACCCTGGGTCTCCTGGAGATCGGGCCGGGCGGCGTGCAGGCCGAGATAGCAGTGGTGGACTGACCCTCAGGAGGCCAGGACGCCTGCGACGTCGTGGTAGGAGGGCCGGAACGGCTCGTAGGTGCCCGACATCAAGCTGGACGACACCAGGTAGTCCGCCGACGCCCGGTTGCACGCGACGGGGATGTTCCAGACCATGGCCAGGCGCAGCAGCGCCTTGACGTCGGGGTCGTGCGGCATCGGCTGCAGAGGATCGGCGAAGAACACCAAGAGGTCGATGCGGCCCTCGGCGATCATGGCGCCGATCTGCTGGTCGCCTCCCAGCGGGCCGCTGCGCACTCGCTCCACCGGCCAGTCGAGCTGCTCGGCCAGGATCAGGCCGGTGGTGCCGGTCGCCACCAGGTCGTGGGCGGTGAGGACCTCCCGGTTGAACCTCGCCCATTCCGCCAGGTCGAGCTTCTTGTTGTCGTGGGCGATCAGCGCGATGCGTTTGCGCGGGTGCCGGAGCGCGTCCGGCGAGATGCTCGAGGTCGTCACCATCGGACGGTACAGGGATGCCGTTTCCGGCTCTCGACGGCCCGGTCAACGCCCGGTAAAGCCCCGGTGTCGCCCCGGCCCGCCGGTCCGCCCGGTAGGTTTCGCCGAGATGGGGACCACCGGATCGGTCCTGCGGCCCGCCCTGCGGCCGCGGGCGCCCAGCCTGGCCCGGGAGCGGGCACTGTGGGACGACGGCCACGACGTGGTGGTGGGCGTGGACGAGGTGGGCCGCGGCGCCTGGGCCGGCCCGATCAGCGTCGGCGCTGCGGTGCTGCCGCGCGACCGCCGCGTCTACCGGGTCCGGGACTCCAAGATGCTGACCGAGCCCGAGCGCGAGGCGCTGTTCGACAAGGTGGCCGGCTGGTGCCGGGCGTGGGCCGTGGGCCACGCCAGCCAGGAGGAGTGCGACGGCCTGGGCATGTCGGCCGCCCAGAAGCTGGCTGCCGGCCGGGCCATCGCGGGGCTCGGCCTGGAGCCCGACCGGGTGCTGATCGACGGCCGCTGGGACTTCGTCGGGCGCGGGCCGGCCGTGACGGCCCGCATCGTGAAGGGGGACGCCACCTGCCTGTCGATTGCCGCCGCCTCCGTGCTGGCCAAGGTGGTCCGCGACCGGATCATGCGGGCGGAGGCCGAGCACTTCCCCGGGTACGACTTCGACCGCAACAAGGGCTACCCCTGCCCCCGGCACAAGGCGGCCCTCAAGGCGTGGGGGCCCAGCGCCATC
>DATLFQ010000236.1:0-10650 GCA_035540915.1 Acidimicrobiales bacterium | reverse complement strand
GGTGGCGGCCGAGCTGGTGGTCGGAGGACCCCGCGATTCAGAGGTGACGCCGTGCGCGTCGTCGGCCTCGGACCGGTGGTACCTGGCGGATGGCTCCACGGCCAAGGACGCCACCCTGTCGCTGAGCCTGTTCAACCCGTTCCCCGAGGACGCCATCGCCGACCTGTCGTTCAGCACCGACCAGGGCCGCGCCGTCCCCGCCGACTTCCAGGGCATCGTCGTCCCCGGCCGCAGCCTGGTGGTGACGCCGGTGGGCGAGCACGTTCGCCGGCGTGAGTCCGTCGCCACGGAGGTCCACGCCCGCAGCGGGCGCCTGGTGGTCGTCCAGCACCAGGCTCGGGACGTACCCGGCCGCGCCGGCGTGTCGGTCACGCTGGCGGCGCCGGCCACCGGAACGGAGTGGTACTTCGCCGAGGGCACCAACGGCCCGGGGCTCGTCGAGCGGTTCACCGTCTTCAACCCCGGTGCCGGCGAGGCCACCGTGCTGGTGCAGGTGGACCCCGACGAGGGCGTGGTGGAGCCGTTCGAGCGGGTGGTGCCGGCCCGGGGCCAGCTGCAGCTGGTCCTCGACGACCAGACCGGCGTCCCCGCAGGCATGCCGCACGCCACCACCATCAGCTCGCTCTCGGGGCCACCGGTGGTGGTGTCCAGGGCCATCGAGGGGACGCCGCCGTCGTCCAAGATCGGCCGGGCCGACACCATGGGCGCCCGCCGCCCGACGACTGCCTGGGTCTTCCCGGCCGGCGGGTCAGACCGGGTCGACGAGTGGATCATGGTGGCCAATCCTGGGGAGGTCCCGGCCGAGATCTCGTTGTCCCTCCTGGCCGGGGGCCGCGAGACGCCCGTTCCCGGCCCGCCCCTCCCGGTGCTGGAGCCGGGCCGGCGCCAGTCCATCCCGCTCGACAGGTCCGTGGTCGGGCCGACGGTCTCGGTCGTCGTGCGCGCCACGGCGCCCGTCGTGGCCGAGCGGGCGCTGTACGGCGCCCCGGGGCTGTCGGCCACCGTCGGCATCGCCCTGGGCTGATCGGTGCTGGGCTGACCGATGGAACGTCTCCTCGTGGCCGCGGCCCTGGTGGTCGCCGCCGCCGCGGTGGCGGCCGTCCTGCGCAGACGCCGGCCGGCACCGCCGACCCAGGCGAAGTGGGAGGTGCCCAGCCAGCTCGACCGACGGGACTTCGCCGGCCCGGACCGGCCGTGGCTGGTGGTCGTGTTCACCTCGGCCACATGCGACTCGTGCCGGGACGTGGTGGCCAAGGCCGAGGTGCTGGCCAGCGACCAGGTGGCGTACCAGGACGTCTCCTGGCAGGACCGGCGGGACCTGCACGACCGTTACGCCGTCGAGGTCGTCCCGCTCACCGTGATGGCCGGCCCCGACGGCGTCGTGCGCGCCTCGTTCGTCGGCGCGACCACCGCCACCGACCTGTGGGCCGCGCTGGCCGCCGCCCGGGAAGCGGCTGCCGGCTGAATCCGCAGGCTCTTGTCGGCCTCGCGCCCGTATGCGGCGCGAGATGCGGACCAGAACGCCGGCGGGGGCTCAGGCCGGCGGGACGGCCCGGGTGGCTGCGGGCTCCCCGGTGAAGCTGGGGACCTCTTCGCCCTCGGGGTACTCGTGGACCGAGCGGCCGATGGCCTGGTCCACCAGGCGCTTGACCTCGGCGCCGTCGATGGTCTCGTGCTCCAGCAGCGCGGCGGCCACCGCGTCCAGCCCACCCCGGTGGGTCTGCAGCTCGACGGTGGCCCGCTCCTCCTGCTCGCGCAGGATGCGCTCGACCTCTTCGTCGATGACCCGCGAGGTGACGTCGGAGTAATCGCGGGTGTGCATGAGGTCCTCGCCCAGGAAGACGGCGCCCTGCGATCCCCACGCCATGGGCCCGATCCGCGAGCTCATGCCCCACTCCCGCACCATCTTGCGGGCGAGTTCGGTGTTGCCCACCAGGTCGTTGTTGGCGCCGGTGGACAGGTCGCCGTAGACCAGCATCTCCGCGACCCGGCCGCCCATGCGGACCGCCAGCATGTCCTCGACATAGTCGCGCGGGTAGATGTGACGCTCCTCCATCGGCAGCTGCTGGGTCACGCCGAGGGCCATGCCGGTGGGGAGGATCGTGACCTTGTGGACCGGGTCGGCGTTGGGCAGCACGTAGCCGAGGACGGCGTGGCCGCCCTCGTGGTAGGCGACGCGCTCCTTCTCGGCGTCGGACAGGGCCATGGACTCGCGCCGCTGGCCCATGATCACCCGGTCCCGGGCCGCCTCGAAGTCCTGCATGTGGACGGCGTCGGCGTGGCGTCGCACCGCGTGGAGAGCGGCCTCGTTGACGAGGTTGGCCAGGTCGGCGCCGCTCATGCCCGGCGTCCCCCGGGCCACCACGGCCAGGTCGACGTCGGGCGCCATCTTCTTGTCCTTGCAGTGGACCTTCAGGATGGGCAGGCGCTCCTCCAGGTCGGGGAGCGGGACCACGATCTGGCGGTCGAACCGCCCGGGGCGCAGGAGGGCCGGGTCCAAGATGTCGGGCCGGTTGGTGGCCGCCATCATCACGATGCCCTCGGTGGTCTCGAAGCCGTCCATCTCCGAGAGCATCTGGTTGAGCGTCTGCTCCCGCTCGTCGTGCCCGCCACCCAGGCCGGCACCCCGCTTGCGACCGATGGAGTCGATCTCGTCCACGAAGATGATGGCCGGCGCCTGCTTGCGGGCTGTCTGGAACAGGTCCCGGACCCGCGACGCGCCGACCCCGACGAACATCTCCATGAAGTCCGAGCCCGTGACGGACATGAACGGCACGCCCGCCTCGCCGGCCACCGCCCGGGCCAGCAGCGTCTTGCCCGTCCCCGGCGGCCCCACCAGCAGGATGCCCTTGGGGATGCGGGCGCCGATCTCCTTGAAGCGGTCCTTCGACTTGAGGAAGTCGACGACCTCGTTGATCTCCTGCTTGACGCCCTCGTAGCCGGCCACGTCGTTGAAGGTGGTCTTGGGCCGTTCGGTGGTGTAGGTCTTGGCCTTCGAGCGCCCGATGGACATGATCCCGCTCATCTGGCCCTGCGCCTTGCGGTTCATGTACACGAAGAACCCGATCAGCAGCAGCACCGGCAGCATGAACGGGATCAGGGCGGCGAAGAAGTTTTGCTGCACGTTGTCGAAGCGCAGGCGATCGACCTGGGTCCGCAGGACGCGCAGGTCCTCCTCGGGGATGGGCCGGGGACCGGCAACCGTGAACCGGTCGCCGTTGGCCAGCTCCCCGGTGATGCGGCCGGTGTCGTTGTTGACCAGGGCCTCATCCACCTGGCCTTCGTTGGCCCGGCGCAGCAGCTCGCCGTAGCCGATCTCGGCCCGGGGGCCCTCGCCGAATAGCTGCGGGAGCACCAGCACGGCGACCACCAGCCCGAACAACGCGATCATGGCCCACCGGAACGTCGGCTCCTGCCCGGGTCGGCCAGGCGTGCCGGGGAGGCGGTCGGGTCGGCGGGGCCGGCCGGGCCGGGCCTCCCGGGGTTGCGGGCTCATGGGCTTCATGCTAGGTGACCTCCGGCCCGGTACCGGGCCGGGCGCGCCCTTCCCCCCGGACCCATCCGCGACCGGCGGAATCGTGCCGGGTACCTTCGGGCCATGGACATCCGCCGCTGTGCCCGGCCGGCCTGCAGCGAGCCCAGCGCGGCGCACATGGCCTACGACTACGCCAACCGGGTCGTCTGGCTCGACGCCCCGGCCGGCACCGACGGCGGCGCGACGTGGGGCCTGTGCGCCTCCCACGCCGGGGCCCTGCGGGTCCCGCGTGGATGGGCCATCGAGGACCGCCGCCGACCCCCGGCCGCGTTCCACCCGCCCATCGCCGTCTGAGCCGCCCGCCGCGCCGAATCGGCCGCACGGCCCGCCGGTAGGCTGGCGACGGTGGACCCCGACCACCTCGCGGGCGACCCCGAACCGCCCGCCCTCGTCGCCGGGACGGCACGCAGCGGCAGCCCGCCCTGGACCCTGAGCGACCCGCTCGTCGCCTACCTGGCGTCGGTGACGCTGGCCATCGTGGTCGGCAGCATCTGGATCGGCGTCACCGGCGAGGAGGAGGTCACCCTCGGGTTGACGGTCACCACGCTGTTCGCGCAGTGGACCGGGATGTTGGGCGGGACGGTGCTGGCAAGCCGGCGCCGGGGGACCGGCCGGCTGGCCGCCGACGTCGGCCTACGGGTGGAGCGGCGGGACATCCTGCCGGGCATCGCCGCCGGCGTGCTGTCGCAACTGGTCCTGCTCCCGCTGCTGTACATCCCGATGAGGTTCCTGATCGAGGACCTCGACATCTCCGAGGAGGCCCGGGAGCTGACCGGCCTCGGCTCGGGCGCCGGGCTGGTGCTGCTGTCGGTCATGATCGTGGTGGGCGCGCCGCTGGTGGAGGAGATCTTCTTCCGCGGCCTCCTGCAGCAGTCGCTGACCCGCCGGTTCGGCCGGGGCTGGGCGCTGGGCGGGTCGTCCGTGCTGTTCGGGCTGACTCACTTCCAGCCACTCCTGCTGCCCGGTCTGATCGCCTTCGGCGTGGTGCTCGGTCTGCTCGCCCGCCGCAGTGGTCGGCTCGGCCCGGCCGTGATCGCGCACATGGCGTTCAACGCGGTCACGGTGATCGCCCTGACCGCCTCCAGGGCGTAGCGGGTGCGGCGCGACCCCTCGGCGGCGGTCGGCCTCGGGCAACATGGGTCGGTGCTCGACCGCCTTCGCGCCCTGTCGCCGGCCGCCGTCGCCACCGGCGTCGCCGTCTTCGGCGCGTCGTTGTTCGTCTTCCTCCAGCTGCGGCCCGATCTGCTCTTCGCCGACACCACGCCCGCCGGCGGCGACATGGGCGCCCACGTCTGGGGCCCGGCGTTCCTGCGGGACCACCTGCTGCCCCACGGGCGACTGACCGGCTGGGCGCCGGACTGGTACGCCGGCTTCCCGTTCCCGAACTTCTACTTCCCGGTGCCGACCCTGCTGATCGTGCTGGTCGACTGGCTGCCCGGGATGCCCTACAACGTCGCCTTCAAGCTGGTCAGCGTGCTGGGCCTGGTGTCCATGCCGGTGGCGGCCTGGGCGTTCGGGCACCTGGCCCGCCTCCCGGCGCCAGGGCCGGCCTGCCTGGCGGTGGCCACCGTCCCGTTCCTGTTCGACCGGGGCTTCACCATCTACGGCGGCAACATCCCGTCCACGTTGGCCGGGGAGTTCTCGTTCTCCATCAGCCTCTCGCTGTCGCTGCTGTTCCTGGGCGTGCTGGCGCAGGTCCTCGACACCGGCCGGCACCGGGCGCTGGCCGGCGTGCTGCTCGGCCTGACGTTCCTGTCCCACGTCATCCCGACGTTCTTCGCCATCACCGCTGCCGTGGTGATGGCGCTGGTCCGGCCGAGCGTCCGGGCCGCCACCCGCACCGCGGTGGTGGGCGTGCTGGCCGGCCTGCTGGGTGCCTTCTGGGCGCTGCCGTTCCTGGCCAACCTGCCGTACACCAACGACATGGGGTGGGAGAAGATCACCACCTACCGGGAGAACCTGCTGCCCTACGACGGCCGCTGGCTGGTGGCCCTGGCCGGGGTAGGCGCAGTGGGCGCGCTGCTCCGGCGCTGCCGGCTGGGCACCGTGCTGACGGTGATGGCGCTGGTGTCTGCGCTGGGCTTCCGTTTCGCCCCCCAGGGCAAGATCTGGAACGCCCGCCTCCTGCCCTTCTGGTTCCTGTGCCTGTACCTGCTGGCCGGCCTCGCCCTGGCCTGGCTGATCCAGGCGGTGGCGCTCGCCGTCCGGGCCGGCCCGCAGCGCGACCGGGTGCGGCGGTGGGCGACGGTCGCCGCACCGCCTGCCGTCCTGGCCGCCACGCTCACGCTCGTGGCCCTGCCGCTGCAGCGGCTGCCGGGCTGGATGCCGTTCGAGACCACCGACACCAGCTTCATCCCGGCCTGGACGGCCTGGAACTACTCGGGCTACGAGCGCAAGGCCACCGCCGACCAGTACTTCGGCGTGGTCGACACCATGGCCGAGGTCGGCCGCAGCAACGGCTGCGGGCGGGCCCTGTGGGAGTACGAGCCCGAGCTCAACGAGCTGGGCACCCCGCTGGCCCTGATGCTGCTGCCCTACTGGACCGATGGCTGCATCGGCTCGCTGGAGGGCCTCTACTACGAGTCGTCGGCCACCACGCCGTTCAACTTCCTGGCCGCCTCGGAGCTGTCAAAGCGGCCGTCCCGCCCACAGCGCAACCTGCCCTACCGCGACCTGGACGTGGCCACCGGCGTGCCCCACCTCCAGATGCTGGGCGTGCGCTATTACATGGCCTTCTCGGCCGAGGCCAAGTCGGCCGCCGCGGCGCACCCCGACCTCACCCTGGTCGCCTCCGACGGGCCCTACCCGGTGAACTACCCCGAGGGCGTGCGCGACCGGTCCTGGGACGTCTACCAGGTGGCCGGCTCGTCCCTGGTGGTCCCGCTCGGCCACGAGCCGGTGGTCGTCCCCGGGTTGAAGGGGAGCGAGAAGAAGTGGTTGGAGGCGTCGGTCGACTGGTGGAACGACGAGGCGCGCGCCGACGTCCCGCTCGCCGAGGACGGCCCGTCCGCCTGGGCCCGCCGGGCGGCCGACGACGGGGTACCGCCCCGGCGCCCGGTGCCGCCGGTGGAGGTGTCGCGGATCCGCACCGGCGACGGCCGCATCAGCTTCGACCTGGACCGGCCGGGGTCGCCGGTCCTGGTGCGGGCCTCGTACTTCCCCAACTGGAAGGCGTCGGGCGCCGAGGGACCGTGGCGGGTCACACCCAACCTCATGGTGGTGGTGCCCACCGACGACCACGTGGACCTGCGGTACGGCTACACGCCGGTCGACCTGGCCGGCTTCGGTCTCAGCGGCCTGGGCCTGGCCGGCGCCGTCGTCCTGTGGCGCCGTGACCGCCGCCGGCCGGCCGACGTCGACCGCGAGCCGGCCGACGACGTCGACGGTTGGACCGGCGAGGGCTGGGACGAGGAGCCGGCCGAGCCACCGCAGGACGGCCCGCGCCCTGGCGAGCCGGTCCCCGTCGGCGCCAACCGGTCCGAGGACTGAGGCATCCGTGCGCGCTGGGGCCCGCAGGGAGGGCCCGAGCGCACACCGGAACGCCCGGGCGCGGGCCGGTAGAGTCCCTCCGTGCCCACGCTGGACGCGATCTTCAAGGCCTACGACGTCCGGGGGGTCGTGCCCGGTGAGTTGGACGCCGACCTGTGCCGCCGGATCGGGGCCAGCTTCGCCCGCTTCGCCGCTGCGCCGCGCGTCCTGATCGCCCGGGACATGCGCAGCTCGGGCGTCGAGCTGTCCGCCGCCTTCGCCGAGGGCGTCACCTCCCAGGGGTGTGACGTCGTCGACCTCGGCCTCGGCTCCACCGACCTGCTCTACTTCGCCGCCGGTCGCCTGGACGCCCCGGGCGCCATGTTCACCGCCTCGCACAACCCGGCCCGCTACAACGGCATCAAGCTGTGCCTGGCCGGCGCCCGCCCCGTCGGCCAGGACACCGGCCTCGCCCAGGTGAAGGCGGGCGCCGCCGAGCTGCTTTCCCCGACCGGGACGCCGGGCACGGTGAGCGCGCGCGACGTGCTGGGCGACTACGCCGACCACGTCCGCTCCTTCGTCGACCGGGACGTGCTGCGGCCCCTGAAGGTGGTGGCCGACGCGGCCAACGGCATGGGCGGGCTGGTGGCACCGGCGGTGTTCGAGGGCCTGCCCTTCGACGTCGACATGCTCTACCCCGAGCTGGACGGGTCCTTCCCCAACCACCCGCCCGACCCCATCCAGCCCGAGAACCTCAAGGACCTGCAGGCGGCCGTCGTGGACCGAGGGGCCGACATCGGGCTGGCCTTCGACGGCGACGCCGACCGGGTCTTCCTGGTCGACGAGCAGGCCCAGCCGGTGTCGGGCTCGCTGACCACGGCCCTGGTGGCCAAGGCCCTGCTGGCCCGCCACCCGGGCGAGAAGGTGGGCTACAACCTCATCTGCTCCAAGGCGGTGCCCGAGGTGATCGTCGAGTCCGGCGGCACGCCGGTGCGCACCCGGGTCGGCCACTCGTTCATCAAGTCGGTGATGGCCGAGACCGGCGCCGTCTTCGCCGGCGAGCACTCCGGCCACTACTACTTCCGGGACAACTACCGGGCCGACTCGGGGCTCATCGCCGCCCTGATCGTCCTGGAGCTGCTGAGCACGTCGGGCCAGCCCCTCTCGGAGCTGGTCCGCCCGCTCGACCGCTACTCGGCGTCGGGCGAGATCAACCGTGAGGTGGCCGACCCGCCGGCGGTCATCGAGCAGGTGGCGGCCGCGTACGCCGGCGCCAGCCAGGACCGCATCGACGGGTTGACCGTGGACCTGGGCGACTGGTGGTTCAACCTGCGCCCGTCCAACACCGAGCCCCTCCTGCGCCTGAACCTGGAGGCGGCCACCGCCGACGACTGCCGGAAGCGCACCGCCGAGGTGCTGGCCCGGATCGACGAGGCCGGCCGTGGCGCTTGACCCCCGGCTCCTGGAGATCCTGGCCTGCCCGCAGGACAAGGGCCCGCTGCGCTACTTCGCCGACGAGGGCTGCCTCTACAACGAGCGCCTCCGCCGCCGCTACGCGGTGCGGGACGACATCCCGATCATGCTGATCGACGAGGCCGAGACGGTCGACGACGCCGAGCACGACCGCCTGATGGCCAAGGCCACCGCCGAGGGCATCGCCCCGACGTTCGACTCCACGGTCGATCCGACGGAGCCGGTCACATGACCGAGCGACTGGACAGCCAGGGCATGTGGGAGGCCACGGCCGGGCTCCCCGAGCAGGCCGAGGCGGCGGCCCGGGACGCCTGCGGCCTGCACGGACTGCCCGAGCGGGAGGCCGTGGAGAACGTGGTCGTCCTGGGCATGGGCGGCAGCGGCATCGCCGGCGACATCCTCCTGGCCACCGCGGGGCCGTTCATGTCGGTCCCGGTGGTGGTGGTCAAGTCCTACACACTGCCCGCCTTCGTGGGCGAGGGGTCGCTGGTGTTCGCCATCTCGTTCTCCGGCGACACCGAGGAGACCGTCGAGGCTGCCACCGAGGCGGCGCTCCAGGGCGCGCGGGTGGTGGCGGTCACCGGCGGCGGGGAGCTGGCCAAGCTGGCCACCGGCTGGCAGGTCCCCATGGTGCCCGTGCCGGCCGACATCCCCCAGCCCCGGGCCGGCATCGGCGCCATGGCCATCCCGCCGCTGATGGTCCTCGAGCAGGTGGGCCTGTTTCCGGGCGCGGCCCGGTGGGTGCAGCTGGCGGTCGAGCAGCTGAAGGCCCGCCGAGACCAGCTGACGGGGCCGGCCAGCCCGGCCGCCGAGCTGGCCCGGCGCATCGGCCGCACCATCCCGCTGATCCACTCGTCCGGCGCCCTCGGCGCCGCGGCGGCCCAGCGCTGGAAGACCCAGGTCAACGAGAACGCCAAGTCGCCCGCCTTCTACGCCGTGCAGCCCGAGCTGTGCCACAACGAGGTCGCCGGCTGGGGCCAGCACGGCGACGTCACCCGCCAGGTCGTCACGCTGGTCAAGCTGCGCCACGACCAGGAGCACCCGCAGGTGTCCCGCCGGTTCGACATGGTCGACGACGTGGTGCGGGAGGTGGTCGCCAGCATCGAGGAGGTGCAGGCGGAGGGCGACGGTGAACTGGCCCAGCTCCTGGACCTGGTACTCGTAGGTGACTTCCTCTCGCTACACCTGGCCTTCAACGAGGGGATCGACCCCGGGCCCGTTCCCACCCTGACCGAGCTGAAGCGGCTCCTGGCCGACGCCTCCTGAACCTGCCCCCTCGACCTGTCCCCCGACTGCGGAGAACCGACTGTGAGCCCCGAGAAGACCACCTCTGACATCGCCGACGCCGCCCTGGCCGACCTGGGCAGCCAGCGCATCGCCTGGGCCGACACCCACATGCCGGTGCTGGCCTCCATCCGCGAGCGGTTCGAGAAGGAGAAGCCGCTGCAGGGCCAGACCATCGCCGCCTGCCTGCACATCACCACCGAGACGGCCAACCTCCTGCGCACCCTCAAGGCCGGCGGGGCCACGGTCGTCGCCTGCGCCTCCAACCCGCTGTCGACCCAGGACGACGTCGCCGCTTCGCTGGCCCTCGACGAGGGGATCGCCACCTACTCGATCAAGGGCGAGGACACCGAGACCTACTTCCGCCACATCGACGCCGTCCTCGACGCCCATCCCCATATGACGATGGACGACGGCTGCGACCTGGTGTCGCGCCTGCACCGGGAGCGCCCCGACCAGGTGAGCGAGGTCCTCGCCGGCACCGAGGAGACCACCACCGGCGTCATCCGCCTGCGGGCCATGGAGGCCGACGGGGCCCTGCGCTTCCCGATCGTGGCCGTCAACGACGCCGACACCAAGCACATGTTCGACAACCGCTACGGCACGGGCCAGTCGACCCTCGACGGGATCATCCGGGCCACCAACGTGCTACTTGCCGGCAAGGTCGTCGTGGTGGCCGGCTACGGCTACTGCGGCAAGGGCGTGGCCAGCCGGGCCCGGGGCCTGGGCGCCCAGGTCGTAGTGACCGAGATCGACCCCCTGCGGGGCCTCGAGGCGGCCATGGACGGGTTCCGGGTGGAGGCCATGGGCGACGCGGCACGCGAGGGTGACATCTTCATCACCGTCACCGGCAACCGTGACGTGCTGCGTTCCGAGCACTTCACAGCCAT
>DATLFQ010000235.1:0-11336 GCA_035540915.1 Acidimicrobiales bacterium | reverse complement strand
CGGGCGGTCGAAGGCGTGGCCGCGGCCGAGGGGACGCTGGTCGGTTACGCGCAGGTCGTGAACGAGACAGGGCCGGTCGCCCGGCGGCGAGGGGTGGCGGTCGGGATCGCATGGCTCGACAGCGCCGCGCTCAACCCGTTCAGCCTGCGGTCGGGCCGCGCGCCCCGGGGAAGTGGCGAGGTGGTCGTCGACGCCGCGACCGCCGACCGGCTCGAAGTGTCGGCCGGCGACAGCGTCACGGTGCTGTCGCAGGTGGCGCCGGCCCGCTTCGAGGTGGTCGGCGTGGCCGGCATCGGGGACGGCGACGGTGGCCGCGACGCCCTGGCGGGCGCCTCGGTGGCCGCCTTCGACGAGGCGACGGCCCGGCGGCTGCTGGCCCGGCCCGACGGCTTCGACACCATCGAGGTGGCTGCCGAGGACGGCGTCAGCCAGCGGGCACTGCAGCAGGCGGTCGCCGCAGCGGTCGGCCCGGGGGTGGAGACGGTGACGGGCGCAGCGGCAGCCGCCGAGAGCGCCGGCCGGGTCCGTGACGGGCTGGGGTTCTTCAGCACGTTGCTGCTGGTCTTCGCCGGGGTGTCGCTGTTCGTGGGCGCCTTCATCATCCTGAACACCTTCCAGATCCTGATCGCCCAGCGCACCAGGGAACTGGGACTGCTGCGGGCTCTCGGCGCGACCGCGGCCCAGGTCCGGCGGTCGGTCCTGGTGGAAGCGGTCGTCATCGGAATCGTCGGATCGGCCGGCGGGCTGGCGCTCGGGGTCGTCGTCGCCGGAGCGCTGCAGGCCCTCCTGCGCGGCGCCGGCATCGACCTTCCCGACGCGCAGACGGTGTTCCTGCCCCGGACGGCCGTGGTGTCGATGGGCGTTGGCCTGGTCGTCACGGTGGTGTCTGCGGTCCTGCCTGCCCGCCGCGCCGCCAAGGTGTCGCCGCTCGCCGCGGTCGCCGAGGGGCTCGGCTCGGTCGCGGTCCCGCTGCGGCGTCGCACCCTCCTCGGCGTGGCGGTGAGCGGCGCCGGCTTCGCGCTGCTGCTCGCCGGCACGGCCGGTGCCGGCAACGGCCCGGTCAACGTCGGCCTCGGCGCGGTCGTCGGCTTCATCGGCGCCAGCCTCATCGCGCCGGCGGTCGCCCGGCCGGTCGCCTGGCTGCTGGGCGCACCCCTGGCCCAGCTGGGGATCAGCGGCCGGTTGGGGCGGGAGAACGCCATGCGCAACCCGCGCCGCACGGCGTCGACCGCCGCCGCCCTGATGGTCGGCCTCGCCCTGGTCACCCTGGTGACGGTCTTCGCCGCATCCGCTCGCCGTTCGACGGGCCGGGTCATCGACGAGGTGTTCCGGGCCGAGCTGGTGGTCGGCGGCGCGGACGGCGGGGCCGACGGCTTCAGTCCCGAGGTGGCGGCGCGGCTGCGGGCGCTTCCCGGCGTCGACGCCGTCGCGCAGTTCCGCGAGGGCCCGTGGCGGGACGAGGGCGAGGAGCGCCACCTCACCGCGCTCAGCGCCGAAGGCCTCGACCGGGTTCTGGACCTGGACGTGACCAGCGGGAGCCTCGCCGACCTGGCCGACGGTGGCGTCGCCGTGTTCGCCGACCTGGCCGACGACCGCGGCCTGGAGGTCGGAGACCTGCTGCCGATGGAGTTCGCCCGCACCGGCCTGCAGCAGGTGCGAATCGACGCCCTCTTCGAGGCCCAGGCGCTCACCGGGAAGATCGTCCTGTCGCTGATGGACTTCGAGTCCAACTACGCCGATCAACTCGACTCGGTGGTCATGGTGAAGCTGGCGCCCGACGCCGACCGGGCAGCCGTCCGCCGGGCCGCCGAGGCAGCGGTCGCCGACCTCCGGACGGTGGAGGTGCGGGACCAGGCGGAGTTCAAGGACGAGGTGGCCGACCAGGCGACCTCCATCCTGAACCTCTTCTACGCGCTGCTGGCGCTGGCCGTCGTCATCGCCCTGGTGGGCATCGTCAACACCCTGGCCCTCTCGGTGGTCGAGCGCCGGCGGGAGCTCGGCCTGGTGCGGGCGGTCGGCATGGGGCGGCGCCAGGTGCGCGCCATGGTCCGGACCGAGGGCGTCGTCATCGCCGCTCTCGGAGCCGTGCTCGGCCTCGTCGTCGGGCTCGTGGTCGCCGTCGCCATGCTGGCAGCCTTGCGGGACAAGGGGCTGACCGAGACGTCCGTGCCTTTCTCGCGGCTGCTGGCCTTCGTCGTCGCTGCGGCGGCCGCCGGCGTGGCTGCGGCGGTGCTCCCGGCCCGCCGGGCGGCGAGGACCGACGTGCTGGCCGCCATCGCGCACGAGTGACCCGGGCCGGCGGGCCTCGCCGGTCAGGGGGTGGTGCCCTGGGTAGGCGGCGACTCACCGTCCGCCGTGGTCGAGCCCGGTGACCCCGAGGTGGGCGTCTCCAGGGTGTCGCCGGTCGTGGGCCGCTGGGGCGAGTTCTCGTCGTCGCCGCAGGCGACCAGCGCTGCTCCGGTGGCGGCGACCGCCAGGATGGCCAGGACGTGTCGGGCGGAAGGCATGGCGGAACGCTTCCCCGTGGTAGCCGGCCCTACGCCGGCCGGGTCGGCATCTACGCTTCGTCTGCGTGCCCTTGGCTCCCGGCGACGCCGCTCCCCGCTTCACACTCGCCGACGCTGCGAGCGGCCAGCCCGTCGCCGACCCGTGGCGGGAGGGCCCCGTTGTGCTCGCCTTCTTCAAGGTGACCTGCCCGGTGTGCCAGATGGTGGCACCTGCGGTCGAGGCGCTGGCCGACGGTGGAGCCCGGGTCCTGGCGGTCGGCCAGGACCCGGCGGCCAGGCTCGTCGACTACGCAACCCGTTACGGCCAGCGGGTGCCGACGGTTTCCGAGCCGCCGCCCTACCGCGTGTCCGATGCGTACGGGATCTCGGCCGTGCCGACCGTCTTCCTCGTCGGCGCCGACGGCGTCGTCACCCACGCCGTGGGCAGTTGGGACCGCGAGCGGTGGAATGCCCTGGCGGTCGCTGCCGGGGGTCGGCCGGTGTCGGCCACCGGAGACGGCCTCCCGGCGTTCAGGCCGGGGTGAGGCAGTCGCAACAACCGCTGACCCGGTCGGGCCGGCCAGCATCGTCAGAGCCGTATCGTCAGAACAGCAGGGACGCCTGGCGGGCGAAGGTCACCATGGCCGAGGGAGCCAGGCCGAAGGCGACGGTGAAGGCGGCCGTGACCGCCACCGCGACGCCGTGGCTGAAGGGGAGCGCCGGGCGTCCAGCGGCGTCGCCCGTCTCGCCGGGCGCGGCGGGGCTGTACATCACGACGATCAGTCGCAGGTAGAAGAACGCCGCGATCACCGCCGACAGCATCCCGATGAGCGCCAGCGCGTAGGACTCGGACTCGACCGCGGCAGAGATCACGTAGAACTTGGCCAGGAAGCCGGTCGTGAAGGGCACGCCGGCCTGGGCCATGAGGAACACGGCGAAGGCAAGGGCCAGCGCCGGTCGCCGGGCGGCCAGCCCCCGGTACTCGTCGAGCCCGTGGCGGGTGTCGCCCCGCCGGCCGACCACGGTGACGATGGCGAAGCTGCCCATGACCATGAACGTGTAAGCCAGCAGATAGAACAGCGACCCGGCGATGCCCCGGTCGCTGGCCGCCTGCAGCCCGATCAGCACATAGCCGGCGTGGCTGATCGAGGAGTAGGCGAGCATCCGCTTGACGTCGTTCTGGACCACGGCCAGGACCGAGCCGACCAGCAGGGTGGCGACCGCGATCACCCAGACCACCGGGCGCCAATCCAGGCGCAGGGTCGAGAAGGTGGAGAAGAAGACCCGGAGCAGCGCGGCGAAGCCGGCCGCCTTCGCCGCCGCCGCCATGAAGCCGGTCACCGGGGACGGCGAGCCCTCGTACACGTCGGGCGTCCACGTGTGGAACGGGACCACCGCGACCTTGAAGCCGAGCCCGACCAGCAGCAGCACCATGCCGGCCAGCAGGACGCCGTTGCTGGTGGCCACGTTCGACGCCAGGTACTGGGCGATCGACACCAGGTTGGTTGATCCGGTCGCGCCGTAAACCAGGGCCACGCCGTACATGAACAGCGCGGACGAGAACGCGCCGAGCACGAAGTATTTCATGGCCGCCTCGCGTGACGCGCGGCGGCGGCCCGAGAACCCGGCCAGGACGTACAGGGCGATGGAGAGGATCTCCAGGCCGAGGAAGACCACGATCAGGTCGTTGGCCGAGGCCATGAAGATGCCGCCCGACGCCGAGAGCATCATCAGCACGTAGAACTCCGGCCCCCGCACGCCCTCCCGCGAGAGGAAGCCCTCGCCGAGCAGCGCGCCGAGCACGACCGTCGAGGAGATCAGCACCATGAAGAAGGCGGCGAAGCCGTCGACCACCAGGGCGTCGGCCACCGCCCGCACCGGGCCGTCGTCGCGCACGTCGAACCACAGCCACAGCGACGCCCCCAACGAGGCGCCTCCGGCAGCCAGCGTCAGCAGCGGCCACAGCCACGGCGGTGGCCGGCGGACCAGCGACACCACGAGCAGCAGCAGCAGCGCGCCGCCAATGAGGATCAACTCGGGCGCCATCGCCGAGTACTCGACATCGGGGACGTCGATCGGGGGCCGCGGCTCCACCTGGGCCAGCACCGAGGTCATCCGTGGCCGCCTTCGCCGCCGGGCGCAGCGGGCGCGGCCACCGGGACGGGCCGGGGCTCGGCCGCCACCGCCGGCTGGCGGTAGTCGCTGCCGGCCTCGACCCGGTCGATCACCCGCTCGACGGCGGGGTTGATGCGGTCGAGCACCGGCTTGGGGTAGACGCCGAGGAACACGATGAGGACGACGAGCGGGGCCAGCACCGCCCGCTCCCGCCAGGTCAGGTCGGGCAGGCCCACGTTGTCGCCGGTCGGCGTGCCGTGAAACACCCGCTGGTAGGCCCACAGCAGGTACAGCGCGGCCAGGATCACGCCGGCGGTGGCCACCACCGCCCACCAGCGGGCGGTCACGAAGGTGCCGATCAGGATCAGGAACTCGCCCACGAAGCCGTTCAGCCCCGGGAGGCCGATCGACGACAGCATCACGACGGTGAACACGGCGGCCATCATCGGCATCGACTTCTGCAGGCCGTTCAGCTCGGCGATCTGGCGGGTGTGGCGGCGTTCCGAGATCATGCCGACCAGCAGGAACAGGGCCCCGGTCGACAGCCCGTGGTTCACCATCTGGAGGACCCCGCCCGACACGCCGGCCGTGGTGAAGGCGAAGGTGCCCAGCACGATGAAGCCGAGGTGGGCCACCGACGAATAGGCCACCAGCCGCTTGAGGTCGCTCTGCACGGTGGCGACCAGCGCGCCGTAGATGATCCCGATGACCGCCAGGGTGAGCAGCAGCGGGGCCAGGTCGACGGCCGCCCCGGGGAACAGGGGCACGGCGAAGCGGACGATGCCGTAGGTGCCCAGCTTCAGGAGCACCCCCGCCAGGATGACCGAGCCGGCCGTCGGCGCCTCGGTGTGGGCGTCGGGCAGCCACGTGTGGACCGGGAAGATCGGGATCTTGACTGCGAAGGCGGCGACGAAGGCGAGGAAGAGCCAGCGAGCAGTGCTCTCGGCCAGCGGCGCCCGGTCCATCAGCTCCCGGAGGTCGAAGGTGACGGCCGAGCCGTCGGCGGTGAGGAAGACGAGGGCCAGCATGCCGACGAGCAGGAAGGCCGAGCCGAACAAGGTGAACAGGAAGAACTTGAGCGAGGCGTAGACCCGGTTCTCGTAGCCCCAGCCGCTGATGATGAAGTACATCGGGACCAGCGTGATCTCGAAGAAGATGAAGAAGACGAACAGGTCCAGGGCCAGGAACGCACCCAGGCAGCCGGCCTCCAGCAGCAGCATCCAGGCGGTGTAGCTCTTCACGTCACGGTGCACGCCCGGCCCGGCCAGCGCGATCGGGAACAGCAGCCCGGTCAGAACGACGAGGAAGAGCGAGATGCCGTCGACGCCGAGGATCCACGAGATGCCGAAGTCCTGGATCCAGGCATGGTCGGAGACGAACTGGAAGCCGGGCGCGGCGATCTCGAAGTCGATGGCCAGGATTGCCGTCAGCACGCCCGTGGCCAGCGCGGCCACCATGCCCACCGCCTTGACGGCATCGGTGCGGTCGCGGGGGAGCAGCGCGATCAGCCCGGCGGCGACGGCCGGCAGCAGCACGATGGCGGTCAGGAGCGGGAAGTCGTCGCCCACGGCCGGTCAGCCCCCGGTCCGTAGCACGACCCAGCCCAGCAGCAGCGCGGCGCCGAAGGCGACGCCCAGGGCGTAGTTGCGGACGTAGCCGGTCTGGACCCTCCGCAGCCGGCCGCCGCCGAGGCGGACCAGGCCGGCCGCGCCGTTGACGGCGCCGTCGATGATCCTGCGGTCGACCACGAAGGCCGAGAACGCCGACAGCGCCCGTCCCGGCGTCTCGATGAGCGCCGAGTAGAGCCCGTCGACCCCCCAGGCCCGCTTCAGGATGGCCGGCTCGTAGGCGTCGGTGCGGCGGGCCCGGAGGAAGGTGCGGGCCGCGAAGGCGATGCCGATCGTGGCGGCGGCGATGGCCGCGCCGGCCAGCGCGAGCTTGAGGCCGTCGGTGGCCTCGGAGTGGTGGAGGTTGGCGCCGAACACCGGCTCGAGCCACTCCTCCAGGTAATGGAGACCGTCGAACGGCAGGTTGAGTCCGCCGCCGACGACGGCCAGCCCGGCCAGGATCACCAGCGGGAAGACCATGAGCCCTGGGGACTCGTGCGGCTGACGGTCGCCGTGGCCGCCTGCGTGCGCGTCGTGCCCGCCGTGGCCGGCGTCACCCGCGCCCACCGGCTCGGGCTCGGTCAGTTCGGGCTTTTCGGCGGCGGCGGTCCTGCGCCAGCGCTCGCCCCCGTAGAACACCAGGAAGACCTGGCGGCTCATGTAGTAGGCGGTCAGCAGGGCAGTCACCAGCCCGACCGCCCAGAGCAGGACGTGCTTCTCGTAGGCGGCCAGGAGCACCTCGTCCTTGGACCAGAAGCCGGCGAACGGCGGGACGCCGGCGATGGCCAGCCAGCCGACGATGAAGGTACCGGCGGTGACAGGCATCCACTTGCGCAGGCCGCCCATGCGCTTCATGTCCTGCTCGTCGTGCAACCCGTGGATCACCGATCCGGCCCCCAGGAACAGCAGGGCCTTGAAGAAGGCGTGGGTGACCATGTGGAAGATGGCGGCGACGTAGGCGCCCGAGCCCACCGCCAGGAACATGTAGCCGAGCTGGCTGATCGTCGAGTACGCCAGCACCCGCTTGATGTCGTCCTGCGCGCAGGCGATCGTGGCCGCGAACAAGGCGGTGAGCGCGCCGACGATGGCCACCACCGTCAGCGCGTCGTCGGCCAGCGCCATGACCGGGTTCATCCGGGCCAGCAGGTAGACGCCGGCGGTCACCATGGTGGCGGCGTGGATCAGGGCCGAGACCGGAGTCGGGCCCTCCATGGCGTCGGGCAGCCAGACGAACAGGGGCAGCTGGGCCGACTTGCCGCAGGCGCCCACCAGGAGCAGCAGGGCGATGGCCGTCAGCGTGGTCGACGCCGCCCCGCCGAGGCTGGCGAAGATGCCGGTGTAGGACAGGGTGCCGAAGGCGCCGAAGCACAGGAACATGGCGATCATGAAGCCGAAGTCGCCGACGCGGTTGACCACGAACGCCTTCTTGCCGGCGCTGGCCGCCGAGTTCCGCTCGAACCAGAACGAGATGAGCAGGTACGAGCAGGCGCCCACGCCCTCCCACCCCAGGAAGGTGAGCAGGAGGCTGTCGCCCAGCACGAGCATCAGCATCGAGAAGGCGAAGAGGTTGAGGTAGACGAAGAACCGGGGGAAGCGCTCGTCGCCCTTCATGTAGCCGATCGAGTACAGGTGGATCAGCGTGCCGACGCCGGTGACGAACAGGGCCATCGTGACCGACAGCGGGTCGACGAGGAGACCGGCCTCGACCTCGAAGCCGCCGGCCGCCATCCACGTGAAGAGGGGCTTGACCACCGAGCGGTGCTCGTGGTCCTCGCCCAGCAGCTGCACGAAGGCGCTGATCGCGCACAGGAAGGAGCCGAACATGGCCAGGGTGGCGATCACCCCGGCCCTGGGGTCCCCGCCCCGCTTGCCCAGCACCGTCAGCAGGGCGAAGCCGGCCAGCGGGAAGGCCGGGATCAGGTAGGCGACGTCGAGCACGGTGCGGCCGTCAGCCCTTCAGCAGGTTGAGGTCGTCCGCAGTGGCACCGGCCCGACGGCGGAAGATGGTCACGATGATGCCGAGCCCGACCACCACCTCGGCCGCCGCCACGACGAGGACGAAGAACACCAGCGCCTGCCCGCCGATGTCGTCGAGCATCCGCGCGTACGTCACGAACGTGAGGTTGACGGCGTTGAGCATCAGCTCGACGCACATGAACATGACCAGAACGTTGCGCCGGACCAGCAGCCCGACCGCTCCGATGGTGAACAGCACGGCGGCCAGCGTCAGGTACCACGACCCGTCGATGCTCACGTCGTGGGGCCCTTCGGGCCCCCGGCCGGGGCCCCGACCCCGGCCTCCTCCGGCTCGTCCTCGGTCGCCTCGCCGCTGCGGCGGGCCAGGACGACTGCGCCGACCACCGCGATCACCAGGAGGACCGAGGTGACCTCGAAGGCCAGCAGGTAGCGGGTGAAGATCGACTCGGCCAGCTTCTCCACGTTGGCTCCTGGGCCGCTGGCGGCGCCGGCCACCGACCGGGCGCCGGTCACCCAGTCGGTGCCCTGGGCCAGCAGCACGATCGCCGCCAGCGAGGCGAGGCCGAGAAGCACGGCCAGCGGGCGCTGCGCCCGCAGCGGGTCCCGCCGCACGTTCTCGTGCTCGTCCACCCCGAGCAGCATGATGACGAACAGGAACAGCACCACGATGGCGCCGGCGTAGACGATCACCTGGACGGCGGCCAGGAAGTGGGCCTCCTGGGCGACGAAGAGCACGGCCACGCCGAATAGCGTCAGGACCAACGACAGCGCGGCGTGCACCGGGTTGCCCGAGACGACCACGCCGATCGCGCCCGCCAGCACCATCACCGCGGCGGCCACGAACACCGTCAGGTCCACCTTGGTGGCGGCCAGCAGCACCGTGCTCACCGGCCGGCCCCCTCGCCCGACTGGCCCTCCTCGGGCGCCCGCACGCCGTAGCCCAGCTCGCCGGACCACGACGCCACGCCTTCGAACGCGGCGTCACCCGACGGGCTGGTGGCCCGCACCCAGGCCGAGGTGTGCTCGTCCTCGCCCGGCCGCCAGTCCTCGAAGGGGAGCTGCTGGGGCTTGCCCTCGTCGTCGACCACCAGCTCGGCCTTGGTGTAGATGGCGTCGCGCCGGTCGGAGAAGGAGAACTCGAACAGCTTGCTCTCGGTGATCGCCTCGGTCGGGCAGGCCTCGACGCACAGGTCGCAGTGGATGCACCGCAGGTAGTTGATCTCGTACACGAAGCCGAAGCGCTCGCCGGGCGACACCGGTGCGTCGGGCGGGTTGTCGGCACCGCGCACGAAGATGCACCGGGCCGGGCACACGCCGGCGCACAGCTCGCAGCCGATGCACTTCTCCATCCCGTCCTCGTACCGGTTGAGGACGTGGCGCCCGTGGAACCGGACCGGCTTGGGCCGCTTCTCCTCTGGGTACTCGACGGTGACCCGGTCCTCCAGGATCGTTTTCAGCGTCACCTTGAACCCGTCGAGCAAGCCCACCGCTAGACCTCCCGCACGCTGAGGGGGACGTCCACCCTGGCGCGGTCACGCCCGAGGTTCAGCGCCCGCAGCATCGCCACCAGCACCAGGATGCCGGCGACGAAGCCGAGGGCGACGTACCACCGCTCGACGCGGGCCGCCGCCATGACCAGCAGCCAGAACAGCGACGCGGGGATGAGCTTCTTCCACCCCAGGTCCATCAGCTGGTCGTAGCGGAACCGGGGCAGAGTGGCCCGCAGCCACACGTAGGTGAACAGGAAGACGAGCACCTTGGCCAGGAACCACCCCACCGGCACGACGGCCCCGAGGAAGCCGCCGTCGGGGGCGGGACCGGCCGGACCGCCCAGGAAGAGGGTGACGATGACGGCCGACCAGGTCACCGTGCCCATGAACTCGGCGAGGAAGAACAGGGCGAACCGCAGCGACGAGTACTCGGTGTTGAAGCCCCCGACCAGCTCCTGCTCGGCCTCGACCAGGTCGAACGGCGGCCGGTTCAGCTCGGCGGTGGCGGCGATGGCGAAGATGACGAAGGGCACGAAGCCGAGGCGGAACAGGTTCCAGTCGAAGATGGTGCCGCCGGACTGGTCGGCCACGATGTCGCTGGTCAGCAGGGAGCCCGTCACCAGCACCACCGTCGCCACCGACAACCCGAGGGCCGCCTCGTAGGAGACCATCTGCGCCGACGCCCGGACCGACCCCAGCAACGGGTACTTCGAGCCCGAGGCCCAGCCGGCCAGCATCACGCCGTAGACGGCGACCGACGAAACTGCCAGCAGGAACAGGATGCCCATGGGCGGGTCGGCCAGCTGCAGCCGGGTGGTGTGCCCGGCCACGGTGATCTCGCCACCGATGGGTACCACCGCGAAGGCCAGGAACGCCGGCACCAGCGACAGGTAGGGCGCCAGCTTGAAGATCCGCCGGTTGGCCCGGTCGGGCAGCAGGTCCTCCTTGAAGAACAGCTTGATGCCGTCGGCCAGCGTCTGCAGCAGACCCCAGGGCCCGGCCCGGTTCGGACCGATGCGGCTCTGCATGTCGGACACGACCTTGCGCTCGAACCACACCATGAACAGCACCGAGACCATCAGCGCGGCGAAGGCCACCAGCGTCTTGACCAGGACGACGATGACGACGCCGGCGTCGATGTCGCCCAGGAACAGCGGGTCGCCGCCGAAGATCACAAGGTCTCCAGGCGGACGTCGGTGACGGGGGCGGCGTCGTCGATGAGGTCGCCGGCACCGGGGCCGCCGGCCGGGTTGAACGGGAACCACAGGGTGCCGCGCCGCACACCGGGGTCGGGCACGGCCTGCGCCTCGACGGCGCCCCGGGTGGACCGCACGCGCAACCGGCCACCGCCGGCCAGGCCGAGGCCGGCCAGGTCGCCCGGGTGGGCGGCGACGGTGGGCGGGGCGGCCAGGCCGGCCAGCGACGGCGACTGCTGCACGGTGGTGCCGCCGCCGTAGAGCCGGCGGCCCGACACCATGCGCAAGGAGTACGAGTCGAGCGCCGGCACGCCCTCGGCCACCGTGCGGGGGGCGTAGCGGAGCATCGGGGGGCGGGCCGGCGGTGGCGGCTTCGCCTCGTCGACCGGGTCCTCGCCGCCGCTCCCGGCATCGGGGGCCGACGGGCCGAGCGCGGTGGCGGGCACGCCCTGGGTCTCGGCCTCC
>DATLFQ010000234.1:0-4559 GCA_035540915.1 Acidimicrobiales bacterium | reverse complement strand
CCGACCCGCAGTGGTTCCGGCGGGCCGTGTTCTACGAGGTGCTGGTCCGTGGCTTCTACGACGCCAACCAGGACGGCACCGGCGACCTCGCCGGCCTGGCCGAGAAGCTCGACTACGTGGAGTGGCTGGGCGTCGATTGCCTCTGGCTGCTGCCCTTCTACCAGTCTCCCCTGCGCGACGGCGGGTACGACATCGCCGACTTCTTCACCATCCTCCCCGAGTACGGCGACCTGGCCGACGCCGTCAACCTGGTGGAGGAAGCCCACCGCCGGGGCATCCGCATCATCGCCGACCTGGTCATGAACCACACCAGCGACGCCCACCCCTGGTTCCAGGAGTCCCGCCTCGACCGCACCAACCCCAAGGCCGACTGGTACGTGTGGAGCGACGACCCCGAGCGCTGGCCCGAGGCCCGCATCATCTTCGTGGACACCGAGAAGTCCAACTGGACCTGGGATCCTGTGCGCCAGCAGTACTTCTGGCACCGCTTCTTCAGCCACCAGCCCGACCTGAACTTCGACAACCCCGAGGTCCAGGACGCCATGCTGGACGTGGTCCGGTTCTGGCTCGACATCGGCCTGGACGGGTTCCGCCTCGACGCGGTGCCCTACCTGTTCGAGCGGGACGGCACCAACGGCGAGAACCTCCCCGAGACCCACGAGTACCTGCGTCGCGTCCGCAAGGAGGTCGACGCCACCTTCCCGGGCAGGGTGCTGCTGGCCGAGGCCAACCAGTGGCCGGCCGACGTCGTCGACTACTTCGGCGACGGCGACGAGTGCCACATGTGCTTCCACTTCCCGCTCATGCCCCGCATGTTCATGGCCATCCGCCGCGAGCAACGCACGCCCATCACCGAGATCCTGGCCCAGACGCCCGAGATCCCCGGCGGCTGCCAGTGGGGCATGTTCCTCCGCAACCACGACGAGCTGACCCTGGAGATGGTCACCGACGAGGAGCGGGACTACATGTGGGCCGAGTACGCCAAGGACCCCCGCATGCGCCGCAACATCGGCATCGGCCGCCGGCTGGCCCCCTTGGTGGAGAACGACCGCCGGGTGGCCGAGCTCCTGCACGCCCTGCTGTTCTCCATGCCGGGCAGCCCGATCCTCTACTACGGCGACGAGATCGGCATGGGCGACAACATCTACTTGGGCGACCGCGACGGCGTGCGCACGCCCATGCAGTGGTCGCCCGACCGCAACGCCGGCTTCTCCCGGGCCGACTTCGCCCGCCTCTACCTGCCCCCGCTGATGGACCCGGTCTACGGATTCCAGGCCGTCAACGTCGAGGCCGAGATGCGCAACACCTCCAGCCAGCTCCACTGGACCCGGCGGATGCTGGAGGTGCGCCGCCAGCACACCCTGTTCGGCACCGGCAGCTTCGAGGTCATCCCGGTCGACAACCCCTCGGTGCTGACCTACGTGCGGTGCGAGGGGGACGACGTCGTGCTGTGCGTCAACAACCTGTCCCGCTTCGCCCAGCCGGCCGAGCTGCCCCTGCAGCGCTTCGCCGGCAAGGTGCCCATCGAGCTGCTGGGCCGGGTCCCGTTCCCCCGGATCGGCGAACTTCCGTACTTCGTCACCCTCGGCCCCTACGCCTTCTACTGGTTCCAACTGGTCGACCAGTGACCGCCGCCCCGCACCCACCCCTGCGAACGCCCCTGCGAACTTGGTGCCACATCGCGTGCCAGGGCGCGCGATATGCACCCGAGAACGGAGCGACCCCATGAGCGTGGCCGACCTGCTGCCCGCCTGGCTGGGCCGCCAACGCTGGTACGCCGGCGGCGCCCCCGCGTCGGTGACCGTCGCCGCCGAGGAGGAGCTGGCCCCCGGCCTGCGCTGGCTGCTGGTGGAGGCCGACGGGGCGGCCTACCAGGTGATGGTCGGCCTCCGCCCCGGCGACGAGCACCCCGAGTTCCTGCAGGGCCGGGACCTGGAGGTGCTCGGGCATACCGACGGCCAGCTGGCCTTCGACGCCCTGGCCGACCCGGACCTGGCCCGCGCCCTGCTGGAGCGGGTGGTGCCGGGCGAGGAGGTTCACCTGGTGCGGCCGGTGGGCGCCGAGCAGTCCAACACCTCGCTGGTGTTCGACGACAGGCTCATCCTCAAGGTGTTCCGCCGCCTCCACGAGGGCGCCAACCCCGACATCGAGGTGACGGCCGCGCTGGCCGCCACCGGCTTCGACCACGTGGCCGAGCCGCTCGGCGTGTGGCGCCACGACGGCACCGACCTGGCCGTGTGCACGCCGTACCTCGCCGGCGGGGCCGAGGGGTGGGCGCTGGCCCTCACCTCGCTGCGCGACCTGTACGCCACCGCCTGCGAGGACCCGGCCGAGTGCGGCGGCGACTTCGCCGCCGAAGCCCGCCGCCTGGGTGAGGTCACCGCCAGGATGCACCTGGCCCTGGCCGAGGCCTTCGGCACCGAACCCGGCGACCCCGACCGCTGGGCGTCCGGCCTGGAGGTGCAGCTGGCCCGGCTCCCGGCCGGCACCGTCGCCGCCGACGCAACCAAGCGCTTCCTGGCTTGCCTGCAGGACGTCGGGCCGGCCGGCGCCGGCGTCTCGGTCCGGGTTCACGGCGACTACCACCTCGGCCAGGTCATGCGGACCGACGCCGGCTGGTTCGTCCTCGACTTCGAGGGCGAGCCGGCCCGGCCGCTGGCGCAGCGGCGCCTGACGTCGTCGCCTCTGAAGGACGTCGGCGGCATGCTTCGCTCGTTCGACTACGCCGCCCGCTTCGCCCTGCGCGAGCGCGACGAGGCCGAGCGTGAGGCCCACCGGGAGCGGGCCGACGCCTGGGAGGCCCGGAACCGGGTCGCCTTCCTGCGCGGGTACGAGGGCACCGAGGGTATCGACGCGCTGTTGCCACCGGCCGGCTCCGACCGGGCCACCGTGCTGGCCGCCTTCGAGCTGGACAAGGCGGCCTACGAGGTCCTCTACGAGTTGGCCCACCGCCCGGAGTGGGTCGACATCCCCACGGCGGCCGTTTTTCGGCTGCTCGGCGGGTAGGAAGCCGCCATGTCCCCCCGCCGCACCGCCCACCCCGCCGCCGCGCCCGCCGATCTGACCCAGGTGGCGAACGGCACGACGACCGACCCCCACGCCGTTCTCGGCCACCACGACGGGGTGGTCCGGGCCTGGCGCCCTGGCGCCACGGCCGTACGGGCAATGGTGACCGGCGGGGCGCCGGTGGACCTGGCCGCCACGCAGCCCGACGGCGCCTTCGAGGGCCCCGTACCCGGCGCCGACCAGGGCTACCAGTTGCAGGTCGATTACCCCAGCGGCAGTTTCACCGTGGAGGATCCCTACCGGTTCTGGCCGACCCTCGGCGACCTCGACCTGCACCTCCTGGGCGAGGGGCGCCACCGGCGGCTCTGGCGGGCCCTCGGGGCCCACGTCCGTAGCCACCAGGGCGTGGACGGCACGTCCTTCGCCGTGTGGGCGCCCGGCGCCAAGTCGGTTCGGGTGGTCGGCGACTTCAACGGCTGGGACGGCCGGCTGCACCCCATGCGGACCATGGGCAGCTCGGGCGTGTGGGAGTTGTTCCTGCCCGGCGTCGGCCCGGGCGACCGGTACAAGTACGAGGTCTTGACCGGCGCCGGCGCGCTGGCGCTGAAGGCCGACCCCGTCGCCTTCGCCGCCGAGGTGCCGCCGGGCACCGCCAGCGTGGTGACCGCCGACCCGGCCCACGCCTGGCACGACGACGCCTGGATGGCCGACCGCGACGCCAGCCCCCACCTGCAGCGGCCCATGTCGGTCTACGAGGTCCACCTCGGCTCGTGGCGCCGCGTCCCCGAGGACGGGCACCGCCCGCTCACCTACCGGGAGCTGGCGGACCAGCTCCCCGGCTACGTGGCCGACCTCGGCTTCACCCACGTGGAGCTGATGCCGGTGGCCGAGCACCCCTTCGGCGGCTCGTGGGGCTACCAGGTGTCGTCGTACTTCGCGCCGACCGCCCGCCAGGGCGGCCCCGACGACTTCCGCGCCCTGGTCGACGCGCTGCACCAGCGCGGCATCGGGGTCGTGGTCGACTGGGTGCCGGCGCACTTCCCCCGCGACGAGTGGGCGCTCGCCCGCTTCGACGGCACCGCCCTCTACGAGCACGAGGACCCCCGGCGGGGCTCCCAGCCCGACTGGGGCACGCTGGTGTTCAACTTCGGCCGTCACGAGGTCCGCAACTTCCTGATCGCCAACGCGCTGTACTGGCTGGAGGAGTTCCACATCGACGGCCTTCGGGTCGACGCGGTGGCCTCGATGCTCTACCTGGACTACTCCCGCAAAGAGGGCGAGTGGGTGCCGAACGAGTTCGGCGGCCGGGAGAACCTCGAGGCGGTGGCGTTCCTGAAGGAGTTGAACGAGGCGGTCTACGGCGAGCACCCCGGCGCCATGACCGTGGCCGAGGAGTCCACCGCCTGGCCGGCGGTGTCCCGGCCGACCTATCTGGGCGGTCTCGGCTTCGGGTTCAAGTGGAACATGGGCTGGATGCACGACACGCTGAACTACTTCTCCAAGGATCCCATCCACCGCCGGTTCCACCACAACAACCTGACCTTCGGGCTGCT
>DATLFQ010000233.1:0-11004 GCA_035540915.1 Acidimicrobiales bacterium | reverse complement strand
GGCCTGCTGGGCGCCACCGTCATCATCCTGATCTTCCAGAACACCAGCTCGGCCATCCTGGTCGGCTTCGGCTTCGGCGGCTCACTCCTGGCCCTGTTCCTGCGGGTGGGCGGCGGCATCTTCACCAAGGCCGCCGACGTGGGCGCCGACCTGGTCGGCAAGGTGGAGGCGGGCATCCCCGAGGACGACCCCCGCAACCCGGCAACCATCGCCGACAACGTCGGCGACAACGTCGGCGACTGCGCCGGCATGGCGGCCGACCTGTTCGAGAGCTACGAGGTCACGCTGGTCGCCTCGATCATCCTGGGTGTGGCCGCCTTCGAGTCGATCGGCCAGAACCCGGCGCTGGGCCTGGTCTTCCCGGTCGTCGCCCGGGCCATCGGCGTGCTGGCCTCCATCGTCGGCGTCTACGCGGTGAAGGCCAAGCCCAGCGACACCTCGGCCATGGCGCCCATCAACCGCGGCTTCCTGACCGCCGGCGTGCTCACGGTCATCGGGACGTTCCTGGTGGCGCAGTTCTACGTGGAGAACCTGCGGGTGTTCTGGGCCGTGGTCGTGGGCCTGGTGCTGGCCCAGGTGGTCAGCCGGCTCACCGAGTACTTCACCTCGACCGAGACGGCACCGGTACGCGAGATCGCCGAGGCGGCCCGCACCGGCCCGGCCACCACTGTGCTGTCGGGCATCGCGTCGGGCCTGGAGAGCTCGGTGTGGGCCATCGTGGCCATCGCCGCCGCCATCGGCGTGGGGATCGGCCTGGGGGAGGGCAACATCCAGTTCTCCTTCTACCTGGTGGCCCTGACCGGCATGGGCATGCTGGCCACCACCGGCGTGGTCGTGTCGGAGGACACCTTCGGCCCGGTGGCCGACAACGCCGCCGGCATCGCCGAGATGTCCGGCGAGTTCAGCGGCGAGCCGCAGCGGATCATGGTCAGCCTCGACGCCGTCGGCAACACCACCAAGGCGGTGACGAAGGGCTTCGCCATCGGCTCGGCCGTGATCGCCGCCGTTGCCCTGTTCGCCAGCTTCATCGAGACCATCGCCGACGAGATCGGCCTGCCCGAGGGCGCCGACGTGTTCGACGCCATCCAGATCAACGTGGCCGACCCGAAGACGTTCATCGGCCTGCTCATCGGCGGGTCGGTGGCCTTCCTGTTCAGTGCCCTGGCCATCCGGGCCGTGGGCCGCACGGCAGGCACCGTCGTCCAGGAGGTCCGCCGGCAGTTCGCAGACGGCCAGATCATGGCCGGCACCAAGCGGCCCGACTACGGCCCCGTCATCGACATCTGCACCGCCGCCTCCCTGCGCGAACTGGCGACCCCGGCCCTGCTGGCCGTGCTCACGCCGGTCATCATCGGCTTCGGCATCAACTACCTGGCGCTGGGTGCGTTCCTGGCCGCGGTGATCCTGACCGGCCAGCTGATGGCCAACTTCCTGTCCAACGCCGGCGGCGCCTGGGACAACGCCAAGAAGTACATCGAGGACGGCCACGAGGGCGGCAAGGGCTCCGACGCCCACAAGGCGGCCGTCATCGGCGACACCGTCGGCGACCCGTTCAAGGACACCGCCGGCCCGGCCCTCAACCCGCTCATCAAGGTGATGAACCTTGTCTCGCTGCTGATCCTGCCGGCCGTCATCAACCTGCAGGACAACGACGGCGCCCGGTACAGCGTGGCCGCGGCGGCGCTGGTGGTGCTGGGCATCGCGATCGCGTTCTCCAAGCGCCGCTCCGGCGGGATCGCGGCGGGCACCGCCGCGGCCGTGGGCGCCGCGCCGGTCGCCGCCACCGGCGATGCGGTCAACCCCGGCGACCCACCGCTCAAGCTGGCGGTCAACGCCCTGGACCGGTGGATCATGGACCTTGGGGACGAGGACGCCGACCTCCGCGTCCAGCTGCGTGACGCCCGCGGCCGCCTGGAGACGGCCGCCGCCCGGCGGGCTAGTCGTGCGGAAGCACGGAGCGTCGCTTCCGACGCTCCCGACGAACCTCCAGCACGACGGGCACCAAGGAAGCGGCGATGATGAGGCCGATCACCGGGAGCAGGTACCTGTCGATGTCGATGGCCTCGCCCAGCGCGTAGCCCAGGCTGGTCACCCCGACGCCCCACAGAAGGCCGCCCACCACGTTGTAGACGAGGAACGTGCGGTAGCGCATCGTGCCGACGCCGGCCACGATGGGAGCGAAGGTCCGCACGATGGGCACGAAGCGCGCCAGGACGATGGTCTTCGGGCCGTGCTCCTCGAAGTAGCGCTGGGCCCGCTCGACGTACTCCTGTTTGAAGAACCGCGAGTTCGGCCGGCGGAAGATGGCCGGGCCCACGCGGTTGCCGAAGGCGTAGCCGACCTGGTCGCCGGCCACCGCGGCCACGAACACGCCGATCAGGATGATCCACAGCGTGAGGTCCCCCTTGGCGGCGAACACGCCGGCGGTGAAGAGCAGGGAGTCGCCCGGCAGGAAGAACCCGATGAGCAGCCCCGACTCGGCGAACACCACCAGGATGAGGCCGATCGTGCCGAAGGCCTCGAGCAGCCGGTCGGGATGTACCAGGTCCACGACGGTGACCCTAAGCGCGGCCCGCCGTTTGACAGCGGCGGTCGCTTCTGCCAACGCTCGTTGCCCCATGGCCAAGCCTCTCGTCATCGTCGAATCCCCGGCCAAGGCCAAGACCATCGCCACCTTCCTGGGTGGCGACTTCGTCGTGGAGTCGTCCGTCGGCCACATCCGCGACCTCCCCGACGACGCCTCGGAGGTCCCGGCGGCCTACCGCGGCGAGCCGTGGGCCCGCCTGGGCATCGACGTGGACAACGACTTCAAGCCGCTCTACGTCGTCCCGGCCTCCAAGCGGGACGTCGTGAAGCGGCTGAAAGCCGCCCTGAAGGGAGCCAGCGAGCTGTACCTCGCCACCGACGAGGACCGCGAGGGAGAGTCCATCGCCTGGCACCTGCGGGAGGTGCTGGCGCCCCAGGTGCCCGTCCGCCGGATGGTCTTCCACGAGATCACCCGTCCCGCGATCCAGCGGGCGGTGCAGGAGTGGCGGGAGCTGGACATGCCGTTGGTCGACGCCCAGGAGACCCGCCGCCTCCTGGACCGCCTCTACGGGTTCGAGGTCTCCCCGGTGCTGTGGCGGCGCATCCGGCCCAGGCTGTCGGCCGGCCGGGTCCAGAGCGTGGCCACGCGGATGCTGGTCGAGCGAGAGCGTGACCGCATGCGCTTCCGGGCCGCCGGCTGGTGGGACCTGGAGGGCCGATTCCGCAAGGACGAGGCGCCGTTCTCGGCCACGCTGGTGACGCTCGGCGGGCGCCGGCTGGCCACCGGCAAGGACTTCGGCGAGACCGGCGAGCTGAAGGAGGCGGCCGACGTCGTCCGGCTGGACGAGGAGGCGGCCCGGGGCCTGGCCGAGCGCCTGGCCGGTGCCGCCTTCGCAGTCCGCACCGTGGACGAGAAGCCCTACCGGCGCCAGCCCTACCCCCCGTTCATGACCTCCACGCTGCAGCAGGAGGCCGGCCGCAAGCTCCGCTTCGACTCCAAGCGCACCATGCAGGTCGCGCAACGGTTGTACGAGAACGGGTTCATCACCTACATGCGCACCGACAGCACGTCGCTGTCGGAGGAGGCGGTGGCCACCGCCCGGCGCCAGATCGCGGCCCGCTACGGCGACGAGTACGTCCCGGCCCAGCCCCGGCGCTACAGCCGCAAGGTGAAGAACGCCCAGGAGGCGCACGAGGCCATCCGCCCGGCCGGCGACGACTTCCGCGCGCCCGACCAGGTGGCCGGCCAGCTCGGTGGCGACGAGCTGCGCCTCTACGAGCTGATCTGGAAGCGGACCATGGCCTCGCAGATGGCCGACGCGGTGGGCCGGACGGTGCAGGTGCGCCTGGGAGCCACATCGTCGGCCGGGGAGGACGCCGAGCTGGCCACCAGCGGCAAGGTCATCACCTTCCCGGGCTTCTTCCGCGCCTACGTCGAGGGGTCCGACGACCCCGACGCCGAACTGGAGGACCGGGAGGTGCGGCTGCCGCCGCTGGCCCCCGGCGACGTGCTGGAGCTGCTCGGCCTCGAGGCCAAGGGCCACACCACCCAGCCGCCGCCCCGCTACACCGACGCGTCGCTGGTGAAGGCCATGGAGGAGATGGGCGTGGGGCGGCCGTCCACCTACGCCAGCATCATCTCGACCATCCTGGACCGAGGGTACGCCTGGAAGAAGGGCAGCGCGCTGGTCCCGAGCTTCACCGCCTTCGCGGTGGTCAAGCTTCTGGAGCAGCACTTCGGCCAGCTGGTCGACTACCGCTTCACGGCCAACCTGGAGGACGACCTCGACGAGATCGCCGGGTGCCGCCAGGAGCGGGTGCCGTGGCTGAGCTCGTTCTACTTCGGTGAGCCGTCCGGCGAGCGGCTCGGGCTGCGGACCCTGGTGGCCGAACGGCTCGACGCCATCGACCCCCGCGAGGTGTCGGCCATTCCTCTCGGCACCGACGCCGAGGGCCGGGAGGTGGTGGTGCGGGTCGGCCGCTACGGGCCGTTCCTGCAGCGTGACGAGGAGCGGGCGTCGGTTCCCGAGGACCTGGCCCCCGACGAGCTGACGCTGGAGCGGGCCGAGGAGCTGCTCTCGGCCCCGAGCGGCGACCGGGTGCTGGGCACCGACCCGGCCACCGGGCTGCCGGTGCTCGCCCGGGCCGGTCGCTTCGGCCCCTACGTGCAACTGGGGGAGGCCGAGGCGGCGCCCGTCGCGGCCGACGGCGAGCCCAAGGGCAGGACCAAGACCAAGACGAAGGCGGCCAAGCCGCGGACGGCGTCGCTGTTCAAGTCCATGGACCTGGCCACCCTGACGCTGGACGACGCCCTGCGCCTGCTCACCCTGCCGCGGGTGGTCGGCACCGACCCCGGCACCGGCGAGGAGATCGTCGCCCAGAACGGCCGCTTCGGGCCCTACCTGACACGCGGCAGCGACACCCGCAGCCTGGCCGACGAGGAGCAGCTGTTCACCGTCACCCTCGACGACGCGCTGGCCCTGTACGCCCAGCCCAAGCAGCGCCGGGGCGCCCGGGCGGCGGCCGCCCTGCGGGAACTGGGCACCGACCCGGCGTCGGGGTCACCCATGGTCATCAAGGACGGGCGGTTCGGTCCGTACGTCACCGACGGGGTGGTGAACGCCACGGTGCCCCGGGGCGAGAGCGTCGAGTCGATCACGCCCGAGCGGGCCGCCGAGCTGCTGGCCGACAAGCGGGCCAAGGGGCCGGCCAAGCCCCGCCGCGCGGTCCGGGCCACCAAGGCGTCGGCATCCAAGGCGGCGGGCAAGAAGGCGGCGGGCACGAAGGCGGCGGGCACGAAGGCGGCAGCCAAGGCTGCGGCAGGCACGAAGACCGCGGCGAAGCGGTCGACGGCGGCGGCGGGTGGCTCGCCCGGGAAGCGGTCGGAGGAGCCACCGGTCTCGTAGCCTGGCGGACCGTGGCGGAGCCTTCCCGACCGAGGCGGCGGGGCCCGGCCGGCCGCAGCGGACCCGAACCCCCCGATTCGGACCCGCCTACCGGCAGCCAGCCCACCGTCGAGGTGGACGCCGTCACCGAGGCGCTCATCGCCGCCGACCGCCCGTCGATCATCCGCCTGTTCGGCACCGGCGCCTTCTTCCGGCTGTGGCTCTCCCAGGTGGTGTCGTCCCTCGGCGACTGGCTGGGGTTCGTGGCCATCACCGCGATCGCGGCCCGCCTCGGCGGGTCGTCGCCGGGCGCGGCCGTGAGCGTCGTCCTGGCCGCCCGCCTGGTCCCGGGGTTCTTCCTCGGCCCTGCGGCCGGCGTCCTGGTCGACCGGCTCGACCGCAAGAAGGTGATGGTGACCTGCGACGTGGGTCGCGGCCTGGTGCTGGCCACCCTGCCGTTCGTGGACACCCTGCCGGGCCTGGTGGCCGCCTCGCTGGTGCTCGAGGTCTTCACCCTGCTGTGGTCGCCGGCCAAGGAGGCGTCGGTCCCCAACATGGTGCCGGCGGAGTCGCTGGCCACGGCCAACTCGCTGTCGCTGGTGGCCGCGTACGGCACCTTCCCCCTCGGCTCGGCGCTGTTCGCGGCGCTGGCCACCCTGGCCGGCCCCTTGGCGAACGTCGAGTTCCTGGAGCCGCTGCGCATCAACCGGGAGTCGCTGGCCATCTACGTCGACGTGCTGACGTTCTTCACCTCGGCACTCATGATCTCGACGCTGTCGCTCCCGCGGCGCGAGCGCCCGGAGGGGCGCCGGCGGATCGACGCCCGGTCGACGTTCCGCGAGCTGGCCGAGGGCGCCCGCTTCATCCGGGGCAGCCGGGCCGTGCGGTCGGTGATCCTCGGCATCGGCACCGGCCTGATCGGCGGGGGAATGGTCGTGCCCCTCGGGCCGATCATGTCCCAGCAGGTGCTCGGCGCCGGCGAGGCCGGCTTCGGCCTGCTGCTGACGGCGCTGGGGCTCGGGGTGGCCGGCGGGATGCTGGCCGTCGCCGTCGTGCAGAGGCGCCTGCCCCACGAGCGGGTGTTCGTCGCCGCCGTGCTGGGCTTCGGCGTCTTCCAGCTGGCGGCGGCCTCCATGTCGACCATCACGCCCGCGCTCGGCCTCGTAGCGGTGATGGGCGTGTGCGCCGGGGCGGTCTACATCCTCGGGTTCACCGTGCTGCAGACGCATGTGGCCGACGAGCTGCGGGGCCGCATCTTCGCCGTCCTCTACACGCTGGTGCGGTTCTGCCTGCTGCTGGCGTTCACGCTGGCGCCGATCCTGGCCACGCTGCTGGACGACCTGTCCGAGCGCCTGGTGGACCGGGAGATCTCACTCGGCGGGGTCTCGCTGTTCGTCCCCGGGGTGCGCCTGACGCTGTTCCTCGGCGGCGCCATCATCCTGGCCGCCGGCCTGTTGGCCCGGGTGTCGCTGCGGGGCCGCACCCGTCCCCCGGCGCAGCCGGCGGCGCAACCGTGAGCGGCCGGCTGATCGCCTTCGAGGGGATCGACGGGTGCGGCAAGAGCACGCAGGCGGGGCTGCTGGCCGAGCGGCTCGACGCGGTCCTGACCCGGGAGCCGGGGGGCACCGCGATGGGCGAGCAGCTCCGTTCGCTGCTCGTCGACCCGGCGACCGTGGGCCTGGACCTGCGGGCCGAGGCCCTGCTCATGGCGGCGGCCCGGGCCCAGCACGTCGCCGAGGTGATCGCCCCCGCACTGGCCGCCGGGAGGGTCGTGGTGGTCGACCGCTTCGCCCACTCGTCGTTGGCCTACCAGGGCTACGGGCGCGGCCTGCCGGTCGACGAGGTCCGCTGGTTGTCGGACTGGGCCACCGGCGGGCGATGGCCCGACCTGGTCGTGCTGGTGGAGGTTCCGGCGGCGGTGGCGGCGGCGCGCGTCGGCCCGGCCGACCGGTTCGAGGCGGAGGACCGCTCCTTCCACGCCCGGGTGGCCGACGGCTACCGGGGGCTGGCCGCCGCCGATCCGGCCCGCTGGCGCGTCGTCGACGGCACCGGCCCGGTCGACGAGGTCACCGCCCGGGTGTGGGCCGCGGTGACCGGCGCCCTCCCTCGCACTCCTGTGCAGAAGTCGCGGCCGTAGTGGCGTCGACCGAACAAGAGTCCGCCGGTGCCGCCGGCGGCGGGCTGTACGCCGGCCTGATCGGCCAGGAGCGGGCCGTGGCGCAGCTGCGGGCGGCGGCCCGGTCGCCGGTCCACGCCTACCTCCTCGTCGGCCCGGCCGGCACCGGCGCCCGCGAGGCGGCGCAGTCGTTCGCCGCTTCGTTGCTGTGCGGGGACGGCGGGTGCGGGGCGTGTGAGGTCTGCCGCCGGGCGCTGTCGGGCGTCCATCCCGACGTGGTGGTCCAGGAGCGGACCGGGCCGTTCATCACCGTCGACGACGCTCGCGCCGTGTCGAAGGTGGCGGCCCTGGCGCCGGTGGAGGGCACCCGCAAGGTGGTCGTGCTGCTCGACTTCCACCTGGTCGACAAGGCGGCTCCTCGATCGTCTTGAGCAGCGCAGGAGCCGCCGGCGTCGACGGTGTTCGTCGTGGTGGCCGAGGACGTCCCTCCCGAGCTGGTCACCATCGCCAGCCGGTGCGTGCGCATCGACCTGGTGGCGCTGACCCCGGCGGCCGTTGCCGACGCGCTGGTCGCCGAAGGCGTCGACCGGGCTGTGGCCGAGGAGATCTCGGTCGCCTCGGGGGGCCGGATCGACCGCGCCCGGCTGCTGGTGTCCGACGAGGGGTTCGCCGCCCGGCGGGAGCTGTGGCGCTCGGTGCCGGCCCGCCTCGACGGCACCGGTGCCACGGTGGCCCGGCTCGTCGACGAGCTGCTGGCATCGCTGGAGTCGGTGCTCGGCCCGGTGGCCTCCCGGCACGCGCAGGAGCGGGCTGCCCTCGAAGAGCAGGCCCGCCGCTACGGCTCCCGGCCCGGTGCCGCGACCCAGCTGGCCGCCCGCCACAAGCGCGAGGACCGCCGGGCCCGGACCGACGAGCTGCGCTTCGGCCTGGCGACGCTGTCGGCCGCCTACCGGGACCGACTGGTCGAGGGAACCGGCCGAGCCGGGGCCATCGCCGCCCTGGACGCCATCGCCACCGCCACGGAGGCCATGGCGCACAACCCCAACCCGACGCTGCTGCTCCAGGCCCTGCTGGTCAAGGCGAGCAGGGCGGCCGGGACGACGGCGGTACGCTGATCCGCCCGCCCGGGTAGCTCAGACGGCAGAGCAACGCACTCGTAATGCGTAGGTCAGGAGTTCGATTCTCCTCTCGGGCTCGGAGAAAGAGCAGATCGGTGGCCCGCCCGCCCGTTCGGACCTCGTTGGCTGGGTGAGAATCCAACGGTGTCCCGACAACGAGGAGGGCAGCGTGCCGGGAAGCCTGGGGGGAAAGCGCCCGGGCGTGTGGGAGCTGCGCGTGTTCCTCGGTCGGGACGCCGCCGGGAAGGTGCGCCACCGCAGCCATTCGTTCCGGGGCGGCAAGCGGGACGCCCAGCGTGCTCTGGCCCACTTGGTGGCCAGCGCCGAGGAGGCCGATGGGCCGGTGCTCCTGGACTGGGGACTGGACACCACGGTGAACGATGCCCTGGCGGGCTGGGAGGCCAATGGGTGGCAGGACCTGAGTCCCACCACGGTCCGCCGGTACCGCAGCATTTGGGACCACCACATTCGCGACGGCATCGGCCAGCGCAAGATCCGCTCCATCAGTCCCTACGACGTGGAGCAGTTCCTCCGACAGCTGAAGGACGACGGCCTGAGCCAGGGGAGCGTCCGCTACGCCCGGTGCAGAACCGCCCGGGCGTGCCGACTGGCCCGCAAGTGGAGCGGCAACCGGCTCCCGAACCCGGTGGGCGACACCGAGCTGCCGGAGTGGGCGCTCGGCGAGCAGCCGGCACAGGTCCGCAGCCCGGAGGTGACCGAGGTTCAGGCCATCCTTGCTGCTGCCGAGGCGTACGACCTGCGGGTGTCGGCGTTCGTGCGGACCGTGGCGGCAACCGGCGCGAGGCGGGGCGAGGTCTGCGCGATCCGCTGGTCCGACGTCGACTGGCAGGCCGGCTCGGTCCGCATCGATGAGGCCGTGATCAACGCGAAGGGCGGCGCCCAGGTGAAGGGCCCGAAGACCCGGGCGAGCATCCGCCTGATCGCCCTCGACGCCGGCACAGTGGACGTGCTGGCGGACCTTCGGGCCGACCGGGAGCGCTTGGCGGCAACCTGCGATGTAGACCTCGCCCCTGATGGGTTCGTGTTCGCGACCGACCCGACGGGTGTGGCGCCGCCCCACCCTGACGGGCTCAGCCATGCCTTCGTCCGGGTCCGCCGACGGGCCGGCGTAGCGGCCGATGTGCATCTCCACTCACTCCGCCACTTCCAGTCGACCGTGCTCGACTCGGTGATCACTGGGCCCAGAAGCAGGCCCGGCTGGGTTGGTCCACGGTGCAGATGGCACGGCACTACACGGGCGCCCTGACGGTCGAGGACCGGCGGGCAGCCGAGCACATCGGCCGTCTGCTGGGCGGGCCGAGGGCCGTCGGGCCGACGCTCCAAGCGCTGCAAGGACCTCTGCGGGCGTCCGCAGCCCGCGCCAAGGGCGGTGAGTCGTAGCCCGGCGGCAGTGCTCGCAGATCGCAGCTTCACTGGTCGCGCTGGCCAGCACCCAGCGTTCGGGGCACCCGGCCCGCCACGCGTCCGGAACGTTATGGGACTCCTGCTCGACCGAAGCGCCGAGCAGCCCGACGAGGCGGTCCTCCAGTTGGACTGATCGGCATCGCCAGATAGCGGGTGGGCCACCGCGCTGTTCGGTGACATCGTCGGCGTCGTTACCGTGCGTGTCGGTGTACGACCGGATGTGTCGCTCCGCGTACGGCACGACGTAGCGCTCGATGTACAGCCTGACGTGTAGGTCCGGCCCGGCGGGGTCCACCAGCTGATCGGAGGTGAGAATCATCCTCCGGCGTGGCTTGCGCCGATCTGGCGAACCCCCCATCGGGATCTTCCACCGCCGGGCGGCTTATTCCACAACACGTCAGCGTTGTCGCGAATGCCGCCACAGCCAGCCCGGCGGGCCCAACCTGCGCGAGCGCTCGTCGCGGAGCCGTAGGTCGCCGGCGTCCCAGGGGCGCCGAGGGCGCCTGCACCACGTCCTCGGACCGAGTCATCGATCGCCATCGTTTGGCAATGGCGTGGGCTCGACCCTTGACGGTCTGTGGGCGGACTGCTACATCGGTGCAGTTCGCGCGTTTTCGACGAGGGGGCGGGCCATGCGGCGACGGGTTCTGGCAGTGGCGTTCGCGGCGACGGCTCTGCTGGCGCCGGCGGTGCCGGTCTCGGCTGACGACGATCATCCGGCGACCTACATCCCCAGCCCGGAGAGCCGGAGCCAGAACCTGAAGCTCCTCGCCGAGTTGCCGAGGGCGGGCTCCATCACCGGCTACCGGAACTCCGATCTCGCCTTCTGGGGCCGACTCGCCTACGCCGGCAACTACGAGGGCTTCCGGATCATCGACATCTCCGCGCCCGAGGCCCCCGTCGTCGTGGCCGACGTCGTGTTGCGAGCCTCGAC
>DATLFQ010000232.1:0-3507 GCA_035540915.1 Acidimicrobiales bacterium | reverse complement strand
CCCTGGCCGAGGCCGAGAACGTCGAGATCCGCAACTACGAGATCATCTACAAGCTGATCGAGGACATCGAAGCGGCCATGGTCGGCATGCTGGCTGCCGTCTTCGAGGAGGTGGTCACCGGCGACGCCGAGGTTCGCGAGGTGTTCAGCGTGCCGCGGGTCGGCAAGGTGGCCGGGTGCTACGTCCGCAACGGCGTCATCACCCGGGGTTCCAAGGTCCGCTTCCTGCGCGAGGGCGTGGTCATCTGGAACGGGACCATCACCTCGCTGCGCCGGTTCAAGGACGACGCCCGGGAGGTGGCGGCCGGGTTCGAGTGCGGCATCGGGCTGTCGGACTTCCAGGACCTGCGCTCGGGCGACGTCATCGAGACCTACGAGGAGCGCGAGGTGCCGCGCACCTGACATGCACGTCGGGGCCCTGCGGGTGGAGCTGCACCTGCCCAACTGCCACTCGCTCAAGGAGAAGCGCGGCGTGCTGAAGCCGATCCTCCATGGGGCCCAGAACCGCTTCGGCGTGGCGGCCGCCGAGGTGGCGTTCCAGGACAAGTGGCAGCGGGCCGGCCTGGGCTTCGCCTCGGTCTCGGCGAGTGCCCGCCACGCCGACGAGGTGCTCGAACACGTCGAGCGCTTCGTGCTGTCGTTCCCCGAGGTCGACCTGATCGGCACGCAGTGGGGCCTGGAGGACTGATGCCCGACCGCCCGGGGAGCCGCCGCTTCCCGCGCATGGCCCGCGTCAACGAGGTCGTGCGCGAGGTGGTGGCCGAGGAGCTGGAACGCCTGGCCGACGTGGACGAGCGCCTGGAGCTGGTGACCGTCACCGCCGTCGAGGTGGATCCGGGGCTGCGGCGGGCGACCGTGCTGCTCAGCTCGCTGACCGACGACACGCGAGCGGCGCTTTTGGACCACCGTGGCCGGTTGCAGGCGGCCATCGGCGAGCAGGTCCGCCTCAAGCGGACGCCTCAACTTTCCTTCGCAGCCGATCCTGGGGTAGAGAGAGGGAAGCGGGTCGAGGACATCCTTCGGGGGCTGTCGGCCGACCCGGGTGGGGAGGATGGCGATGGAACCCAGTGACCTCGAGCGGGCCGCGGAGGTCATCGCCGCCGCTCCGTCGGTCGCCCTGGCCTGTCACGTCAACCCCGACGGCGACGCCCTCGGGTCCATGCTGGCCTTCCACCTCCTGTGCCGGGCCAACGGCAAGGCGTCGGTCGCCTCGTGGGCCGAGCCGCTGAACCCGGGGCCGCAGTACCGGTTCCTGCCCGGCCTCGACCTGGCGATCAAGCCGGCCGACTTCCCGGCCGAGCCGGAGGTGATGGTGTGCTTCGACTGCGGGTCGCCGGGCCGCCTCGGCGACCTGCGCCGGTCGGCGGAAGCCGCCGGCACGCTGGTGGTGGTCGACCACCACGCCACCAACCGCGGCTACGGCGCCGTCAACCTGGTCGACCCGGGCGCGGCCGCCACGGTGGTGGTGGTCCGCCGCCTGGCCGAGCGCCTGGGCTGGACGCTCGACCGGGACGTGGCCATGTGCCTCTACACCGGCCTGGTGACCGACACCGGCCGGTTCCAGTACGACTGCACCACGACCGAGACCTTCGCGCTGGCCCAGGAGCTGGCCGCCTTCGACCTGCCCATTGCGGCCATGTCCCGCCAGCTCTTCGAGCAGCACCGCTTCTCCTACCTCCAGCTGGTGGCCCGGGCCGTGCAGCGGGCCGAGCTGGACCGCGACCTGCGCTTCGTCGCCACCTGGGTGACGGCGCAGGACCTCGACGACCACGACTGCGACCTGTCGGAGGCCGAGGGCCTCATCGACGTGATCCGGGGAGCGGCCGAGGCCGACGTGTCGTGCGTGCTCAAGGAGGCGCACGACGGCGTGCGGGTGTCGCTGCGAGCCGTCAGCGACGTCGACGTCGGCGCACTTGCCGGCCGTTTCGGCGGCGGCGGCCATCGCCACGCGGCCGCCTTCGTGGCCCGGACCGGCACGGTCGCCGACGTCCTGGGTGCCGTCCGGGCGGAGCTGACCGACCTGGTGGCCGCCGGCGTCCCCGGTTGACCCGGCGGGGGTGACCGACGGGCTGGTCGTGGTCGACAAGGCGGCCGGCTGGACCAGCCACGACGTGGTGGCCCGCTGCCGCAAGGTGTTCGGCCAGAAGCGGGTCGGACACGCCGGGACCCTGGACCCCGACGCCACCGGCGTGCTGCTGGTCGGCCTGGGCCGGGTCACCCGCCTGCTGCGCTTCCTGACGGCTCTGCCCAAGACCTACACCGGCGAGGTGGTGCTGGGCGTGGCCACCTCGACGCTCGACGCGGCCGGCGAGGTGACCGGCCGGTGGGACATGGCCGGCGTCGGCTTGGCCGACGTGCGGGCCGCGGCCGCCGCCTTGGTCGGCGAGATCGACCAGGTGCCGCCGATGGTGTCGGCCGTCCGGGTGGGCGGCCGACGGCTGCACGAGCTGGCCCGGGCAGGCGTCGAGGTGGAGCGGGCGCCCCGGCGGGTGACGGTGCACCGCTTCGAGGTGGCCGGCGGCGACGAGCCGGGTGTGGTCCGAGTCGAGGTGGGCTGCTCGTCGGGCACCTACGTGCGGTCCCTGGCCGCCGACCTGGGCACCGCTCTGGGCGGCGGCGCCCACCTGCGGAACCTGCGCCGGACGGCCATCGGCAGCTTCTCGGGCGGGCGCGCGGTGGAGGACCTCGGGCCCGACGCCGTGCTGGCACCGGCCGAGGCGCTGCGCGACTACCCCTCGATGGTGGTGGACGAGGCGGCGGCCGCCGAGGTCGGCTTCGGCCGGCCCGTCCCGACCCCGGGGGACGGCCCCACCGCCCTGGTCGACGCCGCCGGCCGCCTCCTCGCCGTCTACACCGCCGGCCGCGCCGACGTCGTCCTCGCCCCCGCCGGCTGACCCCCCCCAGGCGAGCGGGGCGAACTTGGTGCCATATCGCGCGCCAGGGCACGCGATTTGCCCCCCGGTTCGCGCCCTTGTCGGCGCCAGTCCGCCTGGGCCAAGCACGGGCCCCGAGCCCGGCGGGTCACGCAGGCCGCGCCCGTCGGTGCGCCGACGGTGACCGGACTGCAGCTTCGGTGCGAGAAGTGCGGCGCCCTCAAGGAGTTCCGCGCACCGCGGCCGGCCCGTCGAGTCTCGTGGCCTTCGACGCCGAGGCCACGGCCCGGTTCGTGCTGCCCGGGCCGGTCGTCTGGACCTGCCCGGCGTGCCAGTCGGAGCAGAGCGCGTCGGTGGTAGTCCCCGGCATCACCTCCACCCTGCACTGGGAGCCGCCTCAGTAGCCTCGCCGACCCATGGAGGTGGTGCGTGACCTGACCGGCTGCAGTACCCCGCCCACCGGGAGCGTGGTCAGCATCGGCGCCTACGACGGAGTGCACCTGGGCCACCGGGCGCTGCTGGCCCGTGTCCGGGCCATGGCCGGCGACCTCGGCGTCGAGAGCGCGGTGGTCACCTTCGACCGCCACCCGGCGACGGTGGTGCGCCCCGAGTCGGCCCCCCGCCTGCTGACCGAC
>DATLFQ010000231.1:0-6292 GCA_035540915.1 Acidimicrobiales bacterium | reverse complement strand
CCTCCCCCGAGCACGACGATCACCGCGCCGCCCGCCGGGCCGACGGCGCCGATGGCCGGATAGCCGGGGCGGACGCGGAAGCGATCGCGGCGATTTCTGCCGTCGCTTGTGACGACGGCGCGCCCGCGCCGTCTCACTCCGGTGCTGGGAAGGGTGAGAGACGCCGCAGCGAGCATGAGCGGCGGCGGCAAGGCGGACGGATGGTCCGGCTCGGGCAACGACGCCCGGTCCGGGCGGCGTCTCTCACCGGCCCCGGCCCGTTTCTGGGGACCAGCGGTTCGTCCTCCGAGCAGTGTCGGAGTAGGGAACCCCGCCGGCGGATACAGGCGGGGGGTCATCGCGACGTAGGTGGGTGGGTCCGTCATGTCCCGGGACCTCCGGGGTGGTGCGGCCCCAACGGCCGAATTGTTTCCTTTTCATCCACGAGCGAGTAGGGTCCCGGCTGTTTGCCGGGCGAGCCGTCAGTAGCACCATCGACAACCGAAACTCCCCAGGAGGGATACATGCAACGAGGTTCCGGACGATTCCGCAGGGCGGGGGCGGCGCTTCTCGCCGGCCTGACCGTCACTGTGGGCCTAGCCGCCACTGCGGGGACAGGCTCTGCGGCGCCTGGTTTCACGTTCACCCGCCTAGGTGGAGCTGACCGCTACGAGACGGCGAGGATCGTCGCCGAGTCGCGGTTCACGAACGCCAACACGGTGCTGCTGGCAACGGGTGAGGCGTTCCCCGACGCGCTGTCGGGCAACTACCTGGCCGGCAACCTCGGCGCCCCGATCCTGCTCACGACGTCCAACGCACTCAGCGCCGCGGCCCGCACCGGCCTGTCCAACCTGCGTGCCCGCAACGTCATCATCCTCGGCGGCCCCACCGCCGTCAGCGCGGCCGTCGAGGCCGAGCTGCGGGGCCTCACCTCCACCGCCGTCGGCGGCGGTCTCCTGACCGTCAGCCGCATCGGGGGCGCCGACCGCTACGAGACGTCGCGGCTGCTCGCCACGGCCGCCGGCACCGTCGTCGGTTCCGTGGGCGGCCGCCGCACCGCCTTCGTCGCGACCGGCGAGAACTTCGCCGACGCCCTGGCCGCCGGCCCGGCGTCCTACGCCAACCGGCTGCCCGTCATCCTCACCGAGGGCGCTGCGCTGAACAGCCACGCCCGGCAGGCACTGGACGACCTGAACATCCAGACGGCCATCATCCTGGGCGGCCCGGTCGCCATCAGCGCCGCCACCGAGACCTCGGTCCAGGGCGCCAACCAGAACCCGCCGCCCACCACCGCCATCACCACCACGCGCCTCCAGGGCGCCGACCGCACCGAGACCGCTCGGGCGATCGCCAACTACTCGGTGGCCACGCTCGGCTTCACCAACAACCACGTGAACCTGGCCCGCGGTGACGACTTCCCCGACGCCCTCGTCGGAGGCCCGCACGCCGGCCGCGAGGTGTCGCCCATCCTGCTGACCGTCTCGCCGACGGTGCTGTCGAACTCGGCCAGCACCGGCGCCGCGGCGTACATCTCGGCCAACGCCGCCACCCTCACCAGCGGTGACATCTTCGGCGGCCCCCTGGCCGTCTCCGAAGCCGTCCGGGCCGAGGCCACCACGCTGGCCCAGGGCAGCGTCACCGGTCCCATCACCCTGAACGCCACCAGCGTCCAGGCCGGCGCCCAGCTGGGCGGCACCGTCACCGAGCCGGGCACCATCGTCTCGCTCTCGGTCTCGGGCTGCGGCCTCAGCAACCAGACGCTGACCGTCAATGCCACCACCGGTGCGTTCAACGTGCCGATCCCGGCCGCCCAGGCTGCCGGCAACTGCACGCTGACCTTCGTGGTCCAGCGCACGAACGGCGTGTCGACGACCCAGCAGATCCAGGTGACGGTGACGGCAGGCGCCGCCGCGGCCACCAACGCCCCGGATCTGGTGTCGGCGACCCGCAACGGGAACAACGTCATCTACACGTTCGATGAGCCGCCCAGCGGCGCCATCATCCCGACGCCCGCCTTCTTCCACGTGTACAGCAGCACCGGCCAGCGCTTCAACCCCAACGGTGCCGTGACCATCGTCGGCAACACCGTCGTGGCGCCGTTTGCCGCGGCCTCGCTCGCCAGCGCCACCACGGCGGCGGTCGAGCAGGCGGCTGTGGTCGATGCGGGCGGCCTGGGTAACCCGGTCTCGGCTGTGCCGTTCACCGGCTTCACGCAGGCGGCCGGCATCACCCTCGGCCCGGACCTGGTCAGTGTCGGCAACTTCCGAACCAACGCCTTCGGGAACCCGCTGGTCGACTTCGTGTTCGACGAAGCGGTGGCCCCGAATACGGTCGGTGCCGCTCCGACCGGCGTCGTCCTGGCCGGCTTCGAACTGATCCTGACGGACAACAACCTGGTCAACAACGCCACTGGCGCAGTGATTGCCACTGGTGATGGCCGGACCGTTACGGTGACCTATCCGATCGGAGCCTTCCCGGCTGCTCAGGTGGCGCGAGGTGTCGTCGAGGCGGGCACCGTGGTCGACACGTCGGCCGTACCGGTGCCCAATGTCATGCAGGCGGCCGATGTGCTGGCCAACGGCATCACCACCGGGCCGGACCTTCTGACCGCCGAGATCACCGGAACGAACCAGGTGACCTTCACCTTCGATCAGCCGGTCGACCCGTTCTTCGTCAACCCGGGTCAGTTCTTCCTGTACGACGCAGCCGGTACCGCCACCGCGGCGGGCACGGCCGTGCGCTCCGCGACCGACGCCCGACAGGTCGATGTGACCTTCGCGGCCGGTGTGGTCGGCACGGCGGTGGGGGCGAACGTTCAGCAGGGCGGTGTCTTCGGTACGACGGGCGCCATCCTGTTCAACCAGGACGACGAGAGGCCGCTGCAGGGCATCGTCGCCTCGGCCGGCCGAACCACGCTGCCCGACCTGGTGTCGGTCAGCATCACCAACAACCCGTCGGGCAACGCAGTCGTGGTGTACACCTTCGACTCACCGCTTCCGCTGGCGTACGGCGCCACGGCGCCGCCAGGCGACTTCTTCCTGTACGACGTCAACGCCAACGCCTTCAACCCTGTCGGCAACGGCACCATCGGCGGGACGCCGGCCCGGACGACGGTGACCTTCACTACCAACCCGGGCGCAGGCACTGGCTTCAGCCAGGCCCAGGCTCTGGCTGCGGTGGTCGGCGCCGTCGACGAGCAGGCGAACGACCTCGTCGCTGGCGGTTTCGTGCCCACCTTCCCGGAGGGCTCGTCGGCCATCACCCGGTAGCCACCACTTGAACGGGGGCGCAGCTCGGCCCCTGTGAACCGAGAGAGCCCCGGTCCCCTCACGGGGGCCGGGGCTCTCGCTTTCTGGCCGGAGCTTCCGGCGCCGTGACCGATGTAACTGGTAGAACCGATATATCCGATACGTCCGATAACGAGAGCTCGACGATCGAGCCGGCGGAGGCGAACACATGCAGCGAGGGACGGGACGACGCACGAGGCTCGGCGTGGCGGCGGTGGCGCTGATCACGGCGGCGGGCGGGCTGGTGGCATCGGCGGCGCCGGCGTCGGCGCTGCCCAACTTCTCGTTCACCCGCCTGGCGGGGGCCGACCGCTACGACACCGCCCGGGTCATCGCCGTCAGCTCGTTCCCCAACGGCGCCGAGACGGCGGTCATCGCCACCGGCTCCAACTATCCCGACGCGCTGGCCGGCAATTACCTGGCCGGCACGCTGGGGGCGCCGATCCTGCTGACCACGCCCTCGGCCCCGGTGCCGGCGCCGACCCTCGACGCCCTGCGAACTCTTCGGACCCGCAACGTCGTGCTCCTCGGGCAGACCACGGCCGTCTCGCAAGCCGTGCAGGACGCCCTGGCCGGCACCGCGTCGACCAACGCCGCCGGCGGCAACCTGAACGTGACCCGTATCGGCGGCGCCACCCGATACGACACCATGCGAGCCATCGTCGGGAGCCCGCCGGCCGCAGGGATCGGCACCACCGGGGGCCGGCGGACCGCCATCATCGCCAGCGGCGAGAACTTCCCCGACGCCCTCTCGCTCGGCCCGGTGTCGTGGGCTCTGCGGTTCCCCACCATCCTGACCACCCCGAACTCCCTGTCGCCCCAGGCCGCCGACGCGCTGACCGCGCTCGGCATCCAGCAGGTGCTGATCGCCGGCGGCCCCCTGGCCGTGTCCGCGGCCACGGAGGCGTCGATCGGCGCCCTGAGCGTCACCACGCTGCGCCGTTTCGCCGGCGACGACCGGTCGCACACGTCCCGCCTGGCCGCCGACTTCGCCATCAACACCTTCGGCTTCAAGACCACCCACTTCAACCTGGCCACCGGCGACGACGCCAAGTTGGGCGTCGACGCCCTGGCCGGCGGTCCCCACGGCGGCAAGGAGGACCCGACGGTCAACCTGATCACCAACTCGAGCACCGACCCGGGCCGGGTGGTCGACTTCGCCCGCGACCGGGCGTCCACCCTGACCGACGCGCACGCCCTGGGCGGCGTCGAGGTGCTCTCGGGCGGGATTCTGCTGGCCATCAGCAACGCCGCCCAGACTGCGCCGGCGACGCCGGCTCCGACCATCACCGCCATCTCGCCCACCAGCGCCAGCGAGTCCGGGGGTACCGGCTTCACCCTCACCGGCAGCAACCTGACCGGGACCAGCAGTGTCGACTTCTGCGGCGCGCCGGCCACCGGCCTGGTCATCACCGGCACCAGCATCAGCGGCACGGTGCCGGCCCGGGCGCCCGGCTCGTGCACCGTCACGGTGACCACGCCCGGCGGCACCGCCACCATCGCCTTCACCATCAACGCCGACGGCGGGGGACCGGTCGCGCCGGCCCCGACCCTCACGGCCGTCAACCCGACCTCGGGGCCGACCGCCGGCGGTACCGCCTTCACCCTCACCGGCACCGGCCTGACCGGCGCCACCGCGGTCGACTTCTGCGGCACCGCGGCCGTCGGCGTCACCGTCGTCAACGACACCACCGTCACCGGGACCACGCCGGCCGGCGCCGCCGGCGCCTGCAACGTGACCGTCACCACCCCCGGTGGCACCTCGGGCGCCGTGGTCTTCACCTACCTCGCGGCTCCCACCCTCACCGCCATCAACCCGACGTCGGGCCCGACCGGCGGTGGGACCGCCTTCACCCTCACGGGCACCGGCCTGACCGGCGCCACCGCGGTCGACTTCTGCGGCACGGCGGCCACCTTCACCGTCGTCAACGACACCACCGTCACCGGGACGACGCCGGCCAACGCCGCCGGCGCCTGCAACGTGACCGTCACCACCCCCGGCGGCACCTCGGGCGCCGTGGTCTTCACCTACGTCACTCCGGCGCCGACCCTCACCGCCGTCAACCCGACGTCGGGCTCCATCGCCGGCGGGACCGCCTTCACGCTCACCGGCACCGGCCTGACCGGCGCCACCGCGGTGAGCTTCTGCGGCACGGCGGCCACCGGCGTCACGGTCGTCAACGACACCACCATCACCGGGACCACCCCGGCCGGCACGCTGGCCGGCACCTGCAACGTCACGGTGACGACGCCGGGCGGCACCTCGGGCGCCGTCGTGTTCACCTACGTCGGCGTGGTCGACAGCTTCAACCGGGCCGACTCACCCACCCTCGGCACCGCAGACTCGGGTCAGACCTGGGCTGTGGTCACCGCCAACGGCATCACCGGTGCGGCCGGCATCGTCGCCAACCAGGCGGCGGTGACGACCAACGCCTACACCGTGGCCCTCGTCCAGACCGGCACCGCCACCGGTACCGCCGCCGTCACGGTCACCACCCTCGGCGCCGACGAGTTCTTCCTGGCCTTCCGGGCCACGGACGGCAACAACTACTGGCGCTTCGGCCGCTTCACCCCGGGCGGCGACTACCGGCTCCAGCAGGTCACGGGTGGGAACACGATCGCCACCGACATCGCTACCACTGTGGTTCCGGCAGTCGGCGACCGGCTGTCCTGCCAGCTGGCCGCCAGTGGCACGACGATCTCCTGCTCGGTCAACGGCGGGGCGCCCATCGCCACCAGCACGAGCACGTTCAACGTCGGGGCCACCCTGGCCGGTCTGGCCTCGGCGAACGGCCAGCCCCGCTTCGACGACTTCCTGGTCGTGCCGTAAGCGGGTCACATCCGCGAGCTAGCTTGCGCCGGGGGGCGGGCGGCCGGCCCGTCCCCGGCGGGGGAGGAGGAGGCACTCATGCGAGGTGGGCGCAGGAGCAGCAGCCGGACGGCGCGAGTCATCCTGGCGGCGGTGGTGATCGCGGCGGGGTGGGCGCTGGCGGCCCCGCCGGCCGGGGCCATCCCGTCGTTCTCGT
>DATLFQ010000230.1:0-2669 GCA_035540915.1 Acidimicrobiales bacterium | reverse complement strand
CGCCGTTCGGGGCCCGTCGTGTGATCGTGACCCACGGCGAACCCGCTGGCGCCTGCCTGGAGCCCGAGTTCCCGGAGCTCTACCTCTACACGGGACTGTCGGGCGACGACTTCCCGGGACGCCAGCTGTCCTCAAGCGGGGGCCCGCCCCTGGCTCCAGGTCGAGCACCTCAACGCCCGCAGCCACTTCCCGATGCTGAAAGTGCCGGCCGTCGTCACGACGGCCCCTCGATGACTCCGTCCGGTCGCTGGCAATCTCATGGCCACTGCTGCGTCGGCAGCGAGGCGTGACCATGAAAACCTTGCAGGACATGGTCTTTCGGCTTGAACCGCCCATCGAACACCAGTACGATGTCGGCATGGTGCTGGAGGCGCTGGTCGGGGCGGTGGAGGAGCTGGAGCTCCCCGTCGACGGGCCCACGCTGCTTGCGGCCATCGCCTTCGCGACCGCCTGGACGCCAAGATCGCGGCGGCGGCCGGCGAGTTCGACCACCACTCGCTGTGGGATCTGGACGCCGCCACCTCTCTGACCGCCTGGCTGCGCGACCGCGCCTCGATGACGGCCAACGCGGCGGGGCGGCTGGCCGCCCGCGGGCGGCGGCTGCGGGTGCTACCGGTCACCACCGCCGCGGCGGCAAACGGGTCGCTGTCGGGAGGCCAGCACCACGTCCAGCTGCCCGCCCGACAGCGACCCGTCGGCGGCGGCAACCGCTGTCACCGGCAGCACCCGCAGGCGCCGCCCCCGGAAAGCCAGCCGCCCGGCCGCGTTGGCCGTCATGGCGGCGCGGTCGCGCAGCCATGCCGTCAGAGAGGTGGCGGCGTCCAGGTCCCACAAGCTGTGGTGGTCGAACTCGCCGGCCGCCGCCGCGATCTTGGCGTCCAGGCGGTCCCGGAGAGCGATGGCCGACAGCAGCGTGGGCCCGTCGACGGGGAGCTCCAGCTCCTCCACCGCTCCGGCCAGCGCCTCCAGCACCATGCCGAAAGCGTACTGGTGTTCGAGTGTCGAAGCAATCAAAAACCGTTGCGTACCAAGGAAAGTTCGGATCGTCCCAGGCCGCTGCCTGCCAGGCGATGAGCCGTGGGCCGGACGACCTCCGTTCGTTGCCGGCAAGGGGCGTCCCGTCGGGCCGGCCGCCCGTCATTCGGCGTTCCCGCCGCCCTGCGCAAAGCTGGGGAAGTGATCGAGCCGGGCGCCGACACCGTCGAGCGGGTCGCGCTGGACGCCACGTCGTGGGTGGACGTGGGCCGGGGCTGGCTGGCTGGCGCCGACGAGCTGTTCGCCGCCCTGCGGGATGGCGTGGCGTGGCGCACGAGCCGGCTGTTCCGCTACGACCATCTGGTCGAGGAGCGGCGGCTCGGCTCGTACTGGCGCCCGGGGGCGCCACTGCCCCACCCCGCGCTTGCCGCGATCACCCGCGACCTGCGCCGCCGCTACCGGGTCGGCTTCGAGGGGTTCGGTCTGATCCACTACCGGGACGGGCGCGACGGCCAGGCCTTCCACCGGGACACCGACCTGCGCTGGCTCGACGACACCGTCATCGCGGTCCTCACGCTGGGGGAGCGACGGCCGTGGCTGCTGCGACCTCGGGCCAACCGCCACGACCCGGAAGAGGGACGCGGCGCCACCCACGACCTGGCCCCCGGTTCCGGCGACCTGATCGTCATGGGCGGGCGCTGCCAGGCCGACTGGGAGCACTCGGTGCCCTACCTTCCGGGCAGGGCGGTCGGGACGCGCATCTCCCTCCAGTGGCGCCACACCTCCCGGACCGGGCGGCCGTTCACCGGCGCCTCGTACCGGGCGCCGGTGTCCTACGGACGCGGCGGCGGCGCACCGCCGCGGTCCCGAGGCGCACCGTGAGGGTGGGTCGCGGTGACCTGCAGCTGGTGCTGCGGGCGGCTGTGAACGCCGGTGGCGCCGGCGCCCTGGCCACCGTCGTCTCGGTGGAGGGCTCGGCCTACCGGCGCCCCGGCGCCCGGATGTGGGTACCGGCCGCTGGCGGTCCACCGGTGGGCAGCGTGTCAGCGGGGTGCCTGGAGGCCGAGGTGGTGGAGGCAGCCGGCGCCGTCGCAGCTTCGGGTGGCGCCCGCCTCCTTCGCTTCGACACGAGCGGCGACGACGAGGCCGAGTGGGGGTGGGGCCTGGGCTGCGGAGGCCGGGTCGAGGTGCTCGTCGAGCCGGCCCGCCCCGCGCTCGCCGCGCTCGAGGCCGTGCTGGCCGCCCACCGGTCGCGCCAGGGCGTCGCGCTTGCGACCGTGGTCGGGGGGGACCCGCTGGCCGGCCACCTCGTGGTGCGGGCTGATGGCGGCTCGGCCGGCGACCTGGCGGGGACCGCATGGGCCGCCGCGCTGGACGGACCGGCGCGAGCGGCGCTGGCCACGGGCGGCCCGGCCCACGCCGTCACGAGCGTCGACGGCGCCCGCATGTTCGTCGAGGTGCTGCCGCCGCCGCTCCGCCTGGTGATCTGCGGGGCCGGCGACGACGCCGTCCCCCTCGCCGCCCTGGCGTGCACCCTGGGTTGGGTGGTCGAGGTCGTCGACGACCGCGGGGCTCGGCTCGCACCCGAGCGGTTCCCCGGCGCCGGCCTGGTCCTGGTGCCCGACCCCGCCGTCGCCGCCGAGCATGTCGGGTTGGACCCCGCCACCGCCGTGGTGGTGATGAGCCACCACCTC
>DATLFQ010000229.1:0-6646 GCA_035540915.1 Acidimicrobiales bacterium | reverse complement strand
GGCACCAGCCGGTCCCGCAGCTCGTCGTCGGCGGCGTGCAGCGAGACGGCCAGGTTGACCGGCAGCGCCTCGCCGGCCAGGCGGCGGATGCCCGGGACGATGCCGACGGTCGAGACGGTGAGGTGGCGGGCGGACAGCCCGAGGTCGTCGTGCAGCCGGCAGACGGCGGGCCAGACCCGGTCGTAGTTGGCCATCGGCTCGCCCATGCCCATGAACACCACGTTGGACAGCCGCCGGCCCCGGGCCCGTGCTACGGCGGACGCTCGCACCACCTGCTCGACGATCTCGCCGACGGTGAGGTTGCGGTCGAAGCCGGCCTGGCCGGTGGCGCAGAAGCCGCAGGCCATGGCGCACCCGGCCTGGCTCGACACGCACACCGTGGCCCGGCCCGGGTACTCCATCAGCACGGTCTCCACGGCCGGGCCGTCGGCCAGGGCGAAGCGCCACTTGGTGGTGCTGCCGCTGGACAGCTCGGCGTCGACCCGCAGGGACGGCCCCAGTGCGGGGTCGGCCGCCAGCCGGTCGCGCAGGGCAGCCGGGAGGTTGGTGAGCGCCTCGGGCCCGACGCCGTGACGGTAGAGCCCGTCCCACACCTGGTCGACCCGGTAGCGACGCTCACCGGCCAGTCGTTCGGCCAGGTCGGCGCGCGAAAGGTCGTAGCGTCCCACGGCTCTACGCTAGGGGGCCATGGCGGATCGACCCGTTTCAGCCCCTGCGCCGACCGACCCGCACCTCGAGGCGGGGCCGGTGCCGTCCGCCGACGTCGAGCACGAGCACCACCACCGCAAGATCCAAGGGGGGGCGGCGCGGGCGGCGGTCTTCGGCATCAGCGACGGGCTGGTCTCCAACGTGTCGATCATCCTCGGGGTGGCCGGTGCCAACGCCGGCCCGGGCATCGTGCGGCTGGCCGGCCTGGCCGGCCTGGTCGGCGGCGCGTTCTCCATGGCGGCGGGCGAGTACGGCTCCATGCGGGCCCAGACCGAGCTGCTGGAACGGGAGTTGGAGCTGGAGCGGATCGAGATCGGCCGCCGGCCCGAGGGGGAGCGGCAGGAGCTGGCCGGCATCTACCGCAGCCGCGGCGTGGCGCCCGAGGTGGCCGACGAGTTGGCCAGCCACATGATGCGCGATCCCGAACTGGCGCTCGAGACCCACGCCCGGGAGGAGCTGGGCATCGACCCCGAGGAGCTGGGCTCGGCGGCGCAGGCTGCGGTGTCGTCGTTCCTGGCCTTCGTCGTCGGCGCGCTGATCCCCCTCCTGCCCTGGTTCTTCGGCGCCGGCACGGCCGCGATTGTGGTGTCGATGGCCCTGACGGCGGCCTCGGCGCTCGCCGTCGGGGTGGCCCTGGCCGTCTTCACCGGTCGTTCCTGGCCGCGCCCGGCCCTTCGCCAGCTGGTCATCGCCATCGTCCCCGCCGCCATCACCTTCGCCATCGGCAACGCGGTCGGCGTCACCGTCGCCTGATACGGCGTCGGCCAGTGGGTGCGGCTACTCCAGCGCGAAGGGCGGGTACTCGTCGGTGAGGAGGTAGGTGTAGGCCGCCACTCGGAGGCAGGCGCGGCCCACCTTGACCACGAAGTCGCGCAGGCCGGCCGGGTACCGGCCGGTGAACAGCACGGCGAAGAACGAGAGGAACGCCGCCACCGCCGCGCCCACCAGAAGCACCATCACGAAGACCGCCGCGGGGATGACCCACAGCAAGCGCAGGGCCACCGTCAGGCGGTTCCTGCCCTCCAGAGCCGGCCGCAGCTCCACGCGCAGCGGGTCCCCGCCGGGGTCCTCGGGCGTCGTGGCGAAATCGAACGGGGGGTAGGGCTGGCGCAGCCACAGGCCGTAGCTGTAGGTCCGGGCGCCGTAGCGGATGATCATGCACTGGACGTTGGCCAGTCCGGCCGGCAGGGTGCCGGTGAACACGATGGCGAACCAGCTGATCACCCCCACCACCGGGGCGACGTAACCGAGCACCTGCACCACGATCATGTGCGGGATCACGAGCAACCAGTGGACCAGCGGCCGCCAGTTGGCGATCCTCAGGTCGGCGTCCAGCTCCAGCTCGGCCGGGTACGCCATCGGCGAAACGTACATCGCCGCCCCGCCGGCCGCCGGGCACCCGTGCCCGCTCAGTCCAACAGCACGGGCACCGACACGCCGCCGTCGCGGCCCAGCAGCACGGCTCGGCTGACCGCCGCCGAACCGAAGCGGTCGCGTACCCGGTCCAACGTGGCGTCGAGGGCGGCGCCCCGCTGGCCGTCGAACGGGAGCGGCAGCTGGACGGCGCCGTCGTCGACCGAATTGGCCAGCGCGATGCCGACCAGTGTCAGCCCTCGCTCCTCGATGGCGGGCCGTGACCCTCCCAGCAGGCCTCGGGCCGCGGCCAGCACGACCCCGGTGTGGGCCGTTGCGTGCGCCAGCGTGCGCGACCGCGTCGCCCGGGTGAAGTCGGCGAACCGCAGCCGCAGCACGACCGTCCGGCACACCCGCCGCGCCGCCCGCAGCCGGCGGGCCACTCGGTCGACGAGGGCGACGACGGTGGCGTCGAGGTCCGCCGCCGACAGCGGCCTCCGGCCGAGGGCCCGCTGGGATCCGATCGACCCCCGGCGCCGGCCGACCAGGACAGGCCTCGGGTCGAGGTTGTGCGCCAGCGCGTGCAGGTGGCGGCCGCCGGCCCGCCCGAGCAGCGCCACCAGCGCCGGCTCGGGGACCCGCGCCACCGCGCCCACCGTCGCCAGGCCCCGGTCGCGCAGCTTCCGGGCGGTCACCGGGCCGACGCCCCACAGCCGCTCGACGGCCAGCGGGTGCAGGAAGGCCAGTTCGCCGTCCGGCGGAACCACGAGCAGGCCGTCCGGCTTGGCCACGCCGCTGGCCACTTTGGCGAGAAACTTCGTCCGGGCCACGCCCACGGTGATGGCGAGGCCGACTCGGGCCCGGACCTCGCGCCGCAGCCGCTCGGCGATCAGGGCCGGCGGGCCGGCCGAGCGGCGCAGACCGCCCACGTCGAGGAACGCCTCGTCGATGGACAGCGGCTCGACGATCGGTGTTGTGTCGTGGAAGACGGCGAAGACGGCCCGGCTGGCCGCGCTGTAGGCACCCAGGCGCGGCGCCACCACCACCGCCTGCGGGCAGAGCCGGCGGGCCACCCCGCCCCCCATGGCCGTGCGGACGCCGAGTGCACGCGCCTCGTAGCTGGCGGCCAGCACGACGCCACCGCCGACGATCACCGGTCGCCCGCGGAGGGTGGGGTCGTCGCGCTGCTCGACCGACGCGTAGAAGGCGTCGAGGTCGGCGTGCAGGATGGTCGCCTCTCCGGGCACGAACACATGTTCGCACACGCCGAAGATCAGCGCCTGGGGTCGACGTCCCCCACGTAGGCCCGGTCGGTGTGGTCGACGTGGAAGCCGAGCCTGTCGTACAGGCGGCGGGCGGCCACGTTGCCGGCGTCGACGTAGAGCATCGCCGTCGACAGCCCGCGGCCGGCCAGGTGGGCCAGGCCGGCCACCGTCAACCGGCGGCCCAGGCCCCGGCCGGCGAAGTCGGGGTCCACCGCCACCACGTACACCTCGCCCAGCGGCGGCTCGTGGTCGGTGTGGACCTTGGTCCAGCAGAACCCGGCCAGCCGGCCGTCGCGCTCGTGCAGCAGGAAGCCGTCGGGATCGAACCAGGGCTCGGCCTCCCGGCGGCACAGGGTGTCCAGGTCCCAGCCCCCCTGCTCGGGGTGGTTGGCGAAGGCCCGGTTGTTGACTTCCAGCCAGGCCGCCTCGTCCCGCCCGGGCTCGAAGGGACGGGTGGCCAACAGGGGGGCGTCGTCGTCCAGCGGTAGGCGCCGGCGGAGCTGCAGCAGGTCCCGGCCGCGGTGCAGCCCGGTGGCGGCGGCGATCTGGTCGTGCTCGGCGGTTGGCTTGGGCACCCACAGGTGGACGTGGCCCCCGCCCTCTTCGGCGACCACGGCCAGCGCGGCGGCCACCAGGTCCTGGCCGATGTCGCATTCCTGGTCGCGGTGGTGGGGGTCGACCACGAACTCCAGGGCCCAGCTGGCGGCGCCCCGGGTCACCTGGGCGTAGCCGACGGGGTGATCGTGGCCCGGCTCCCACGCCACCAGGCCGGCGAAGCCGGCCCGCCCCCCCTCGACCAGGTCCAGCCACTGGTGCTCGCCGAGGGGGCGGTGGCCGTCGGCCTCGGCGGCCACGTCGAGGAGCTCGGAGACGGCGGCGATGTCCCCCTGGCCCATCTGCCGCTTGATCTCCAGATCGTGCACGGGCTCACGGTAGTGAGCCAAGGTGGAGGCGATGGGACGACTCCGCAGCCCGGGCGGCCGCGCCCGGGAGACGGTGCGGCGGCTGGCCGAGGAGTACCCCGGCTCGGCGACCGAGCTGTGCGCTCTTGTCCATGCCGACCCGTTCCAGCTGCTGGTGGCCACCATCCTGTCGGCCCAGACCACCGACGAGCGGGTGAACCAGGTGACGCCGGCCCTGTTCGCCCGCTACCCGGCGCCGGCGGATCTGGCCGCAGCCGACCCCTCCGAGGTGGAGGCGCTGATCTTCCCGACCGGCTTCTACCGGGCCAAGACCCGCAGCATCATCGGGATGGCGACCGCCCTGGAGGCCCGCTTCGGTGGAGCGGTGCCCACCGCCATGACCGACCTGGTGACCCTTCCGGGGGTCGGGCGCAAGACCGCCAACGTCATCCGCAGCGTCGGCTTCGGCCTGCCCGGCCTGGCGGTGGACACCCACGTCGGGCGGCTGAGCCGCCGCCTCGGCCTCACCACCGAGGCGGACCCGGTCAAGGTGGAGGCCGACCTGGACCGGGTGGTGCCGGCCGGCGGCCGGGGCGAGTTCAGCCTGCGCCTGATCCTCCACGGCCGGCGGGTGTGCGTCGCCCGCAGGCCCCGCTGCGAGGTCTGCGTCCTGAGCGACTTCTGCCCGTCGGCCGGCCTCGGGACGCCGCCGCGACGGGTTCGCGCCGCCGGTCGGGACGTCTGAGAAACCGGGAACAAGTCCGCCACCGGAGTCGTTCCAAGCTGGGGAGGGGGCAGGTTCCCGCCACCTGGCCCCCGAGAGCGGTCCGCCGCCGCTCGGCCGACGGCGCCTCCGGGCGCCGTCGGTCTCTTTTCCGGCCCGGTTCGGTCCCTTCAGGGACCGGCCGCCAGCCCGGCGGCTGCGACGAGCACGCCGTCCGTCAGCGGTCCCAGCCGACCACCCGGTCGAGGTTGCGGCGCGCCGCCACCAGGGCCCGCTCCGCCTTGTACAGCTCGGCGGCCAGGTCGTCGCGCTTGTCGGCCCGGTAGTCGTCGGCGATGGCGGTGACGCGGCCGGTCAGTTCGTCGACCGCGGTGGCCATCGACGACAGCTCGGCGGCCGCCGATGCCGAGGGTCGGGCAGGTGGCACGGCGCGCAGGATAACCCCCGGGGCCGGGAGGGAGCTCGGCGGTAGGATCGGCGCTTCCCATGCTCCGACGACTCGACCTGCGCGGCGCGCCCGACGGCTGGCGGGACACCATCCCGCGGCCCCGGGCGGCCGACAACCCGCCGGTCGACGCGGTCCGGGCGATCCTCGCCGACGTCAAGGCCCGCGGCGACGACGCCGTGCGCGACTGCAGCGAGCGCTTCGACGGCGTGCGGCCCGACGAGCTGCGGGTTCCGGCGGCCGACCTGTGCGCCGCGCTGGAAGGGCTGGCCAAGCCGCTGCGCGACGCGCTGGAGGAGGCGGCGGCCAACATCGAGGCCTTCCACCGCCACCCGCTCGCCGACGAGCCGCCGTTCGTCCGCGACGGGCTGATCGTCGCCGCCCGCCACCAGCCGGTGGACCGGGCCGGGCTGTGCGTGCCCGGCGGGGAGGCGCCGCTGATCTCCAGCGTGCTGATGACCGCCGTCCCCGCCAAGGTGGCCGGGGTCACCGAGGTGGTGCTGTGCTCGCCGCCGTCGGCGGCGTCCGGCGGCACCGTCCACCCGGGCATCCTGGCCGCTGCCGCCCTGGCCGGGGTCGACGAGGTCTACCGGATCGGCGGCGCCCATGCGGTGGCCGCCATGGCCTACGGCACCGCGTCGGTGCGGGCGGTCGACGTGATCGCCGGGCCGGGCGGCATGTTCACCTCGGTGGCCAAGCGGGAGGTGGCGGCCGAGGGGCGGGTCGGCGTGCCGGGCTCGTTCCCGGGTCCGTCGGAGGTGGTGGTGGTGGCCGACGGGACCACCCCGGTGGAGGCGGCCGCCATCGACCTGATCGTGCAGGTGGAGCACGGCCCCGACAGCGTGGCCTGGCTGATCACCTGGGACGAGCCGGCGGCGGCGGCCATCGAGGCGGCGGTCGCCCGCCTGGCCGCCGAGTCGCCCCGGCGGGCCGTCATCGAGGCCAACCTGGCCGCCAACTCCTGGACCGCCCTGGTCGAGGGGCCCGAGCAGGCCATGGAGCTGGCCAACGCCGTCGCCCCCGAGCACCTGGAGCTGATGGCCGCCGACCCGGCCGCGATGGTCCCCCTGGTCCGCCACGCCGGGGCGGTGTTCCTGGGGCCCTGGGCGCCCGCCAGCGTCGGCGACTACGTGGCCGGCCCCAGTCACGTTCTTCCCACCTACGGCTCGGCCCGGTTCTCGGGCGCCCTCGGCGTGGCCGACTTCCGCAAGACGGTCCACGTCATCTCCGTGGACGAGGCCGGCCTGGC
>DATLFQ010000228.1:0-4070 GCA_035540915.1 Acidimicrobiales bacterium | reverse complement strand
CCGGGGCACCGAGAGTCGTGGACCGGTAGCGGGGCGGGATGTTGGCGTAGTTGTCGGCCAGCGCGTGGACGATGACCGCGCTGCCGTCGCCGCCCGCGTCGAGGAGCTGCTCGACGGTGAAGTTGTCGGTCCGGAAGGTCGCCCGGGCCACGCTGTCGGCACCCACGAACAGCAGCGGCATGTCACCGTCGTGGTCGCTGTGACTCTGGTTGGCCGGGGCACCCGAGCCGAGGTGGCCACCGGCGGCGGTGAACGGGTTGGCCGGATCGCCCACGGTGCAGTCTCCGACCGCGTGGACGTGGAAGCCGTGCCATCCCGGGCTGAGCCCCGAGGCGCCGACCTCGACGCGCACGCGCCCGCCTTCCTGGGTGAACGCGACGCCGCCCCGCTCGACTCCGGCGGTGTCCCGCAGGATGGCGCGGGCTCTCGGCGGCGCGGGCGCCTCGAGGGCTCCCGCCGCCGTCCCGCCCGGCACCAACGCCGCCACCGCCACCAGCGCGGTCGCCGCCGCGCCCGCTGCCGTACGGCGTCTGATCGATCTGCCCATCGTGCCCACCTCCATGTGAGTCGGTCTGGTCGCCTGTCGTCGGGACGGCCGGCGGCGGTTCACCGTCGGATCCGAGGTCCGACCCTAGACACCCGGACGAGTGGCGCCAACCGGCCGCTACGGTGCCTCAGCGATGCTGCTGCAACGGGTCCCGCTCTGGGTGGCCTCCACCAACGCCTGGATCGTTTCGGCGGGCGGGCCCGGATCGGAGTGCGTGCTGGTCGACGCGCCTCCCGACCCGGCGGCCCTCCTGGCCAAGCTCGCACGGGCGGACCTCCACCTGGTGGCCCTGGTCGCCACCCACGGCCACGTCGACCACGTGGGCGGGATCGGCGCGGTGGTCCGCGGCGCGGAGGGCACGGGAGGCGGCATCCCGGTCCACATCCACGACGCCGACCGCCACATGCTGCTCGACCCGGTGGGGACGGGTGGTGCCCTCGGCCACGTGCTGGCGTCCCAGGGCCTGGACACCCGCCCGCCGGAGGTGGTGTGCGGGCTCGACGACGGCCAGCGGGTGTCGGGCGCAGGGCTGAGCTTCACGGCCCTGCACACGCCCGGTCACACAAAGGGCTCGACGTGCCTGCTGCTGGAGGTGGAGGGCGAGGCACCGATGCTGTTCACCGGCGACCACCTCTTCAAGGGCACGGTGGGGCGCACCGACCTCCCGGGCGGCTCGCAGCAGGAACTGCTGGCGTCGATGGCGGCCAAGATCCTGCCGCTGGCCGACGACGTGCGGGTGCTGCCCGGCCATGGGCCCCGCACCGACATCGGCACCGAGCGCCGCACCAACCCGTTTCTCGTCGGCTTGCGCTGAGGGCCCGAAACAAGACTTCTTGCGCAGCAATGGCGAATTTGCCTTTGGCGCAGGACGGTCTTTGGCCTTCGGCCGCGCAAGCAGTTTCTTCCGGTCCCTGACCGGCTCAGGACGCCGGCAGCTCCAGGCCGAGGTGCGCGGCCAGGAACGAGGCGGTGTCGACCGACAGCTCGACGGTGCGTGAGACCGAGCGGGCGCTGTGGCCGACGTCGACCTCCCGCCGGTACAGGATCGGCCGCTCGTGTGGAGGCACCGACGTGGCGTGCTGGAGCGCGGCGCACAGCTTGCGGGCGTGCAGGGGGTCGACCCGGGTGTCGCTGTCGAACACGGTGAAGAGCACGGCCGGGTAGGCCGTCCGCTCCACCACCGCGTGGTAGGGCGAGTAGGACAGCAGCCAGCCCAGCTCCTCGGGGTCGTCGGCCCGGCCGTACTCGTCGTTCCAGGTGACGCCGAGCCCGAACCGCTCGTAGCGCACCATGTCCAGCAGCGGCGCGCTGCAGACCACGGCTGCGAACAGCTCGGGCCACTGCGTCAACGCCGCGCCCACCAGCAGCCCGCCGTTGCTGCCGCCGGAGATACCGAGGTGGCCGGCGTCGGTCAGCCCGTCGGCGACCAGCGTCCGGGCAGCCGCCGCGAAGTCGTCGAAGACGTTCTGCTTGTGCTGGCGCATGCCGGCCCGGTGCCACTGCTCGCCCTCCTCGCCGCCGCCGCGGAGGTTGGCGATGGCGTAGGTCCCGCCCTGCTCGACCCAGGCCAGGATCCCGGCGCTGTAGGCCGGTGTGAGCGAGATGCCGAAGCCGCCGTAGCCGTAGAGCACCGTCGGCACGGGCGCGGCGCTCCCCCGTTCTGCACTGTCGGGCCCCGAGAGCACGAACATCCGCACCTCGGTCCCGTCGGAGCTGGGGTAGGTGACCTGGCGGGCGGTGATCCCGGCCACCGCGACCCGCCCCGGCGCGTCCTGCCAGAGCTCGACCGCCCCGCTGCTCACCTCGCACCGGTGGACCTGGGGCGGCTGGACGAAGTCGGTGTAGCCGAACCACACCTCGTCACCGCCCCCCGGCCGGCTGCTCAGCCCGGCCAGCGTGCCGAGCCCCGGCAGCGGGATCTCCGCCCGGCGGGCGCCGGTGGCCCGGTCGTGCACGGCGAGCCGGCCCACCGCGTGCAGGGTGGAGGCGACCACCACCGCGCCGTCGCACAGGGCGAAGTCCTCCAGGACGGCGTCGGACTCCCCCACCACCTCGTGCCAGTCGGTCGGCGCGGCGGGGTCGGCCACGACCAGGCGGCCACGGGGGCCGTCTCGGTCGGTGAGCAGCCAGAGCTGGCCCTCTCGGACCAGACCTCCGGTGCGGGCGTCGACTCCCTCCTGCACGGCCACCGGCGGGCCGCCGGCGACCAGGTCGGTGAGGTACAGGTCGTTGCGCGGCGCCGTGCCGGCGGCCGCGCTGACGAGCAGCCACCGCCCGTCCCGTGACGTGTCCAGCCCGTAGTACTCGGTCTTGTCCCGGCCCTCGCCGAACACGAGCGTGTCGCGGCCGGCGTCGTCGCCCACCCGGTGCCGGTAGACCCGGCGGTGGAACTGCTCCTCACCGGCGGGCACCTCGCCCGGAGGAAGGCGACGGACGTAGAAGAACTCCTCGCCGCCCGGCAGCCAGGCGACGTCGCTGTAGCGGGCGCGATCGATGGGTCCGTCGACGACGGCGCCGCTGGCGACGTCCATGACCCGCAGCGCCGCCTCTTCGTCCCCGCCCTCCGACAGCAGGTACGCCAGCCGCTTGCCTTCGTTCGACACCGCCCAGCCGTCGAGCGTCACGGTGTCGTCGTCGCTCAGCGCGCTGGGGTCGACCAGGGCCCGCTCGCTGCCGTCGGCCTCCCGGACCAGCAGCACCGCATGCTCCTGGTCGGGCAGCCGCCGGGTGAAGAACGCACGGGCCCCCCGCAGCACCGGCACGGTCACCAGCCCGGTGGCGAGCAGTTCCCGGAGCCGGCGGCGCAGGTGCTCACGTCCGGGAAGGGCGTCGAGGTGCGACCGGGCCAGGGCGTCCTGGGCCTCGGTCCAGGCCACGGTGTCCTCGTCGGCGGGGTCCTCCAGCCATCGGTAGGGGTCGGCCACCTGGTGCCCGTGCAGGTCCTCGACGATGGCCAGCCGGCGTGCCGGTGGGTACGCGCTCACCGCCCGGACCCTACCGGCGGGCGGATCCGCCACCTGCCGTTCACCTAGGCTGCCGGCCATGAGGTACCAGGTGGGATCGGACGGCGAACGCAAGCTGGAGCCGGTCGCCGAGCGGACCGCGCACCCCGTCGTCCGCACCAGCGACTCGATCCCCGAGGGCGCGCTCCACGCGGTCCCTCCGGGCGGTGCCGAGGCCGCGTGCGGCAAGCCGGCCACCGAGCTGGTGCTGTTCGAGCGGGACTGGGATGCGTCGCCCCGCCTCGACCGGTGCCGCCCCTGCGTCGACGCGGTGGCCGCCGCCACCGACTGAGCGGGCCGCCCGGCAGGCGGCCGCGATCAGCGTGCCCGAGGTGGGATTCGAACCCACACGCCCCGGAGGACAATGGATTTTGAGTCCATCGCGTCTGCCATTCCGCCACTCGGGCCCGAGGCCGGAAGCGTAGCGGCGGGGTCGGACCCTCAGCCCAGAGCGGCGACCAGGTTCCTGGGCGTGTCCTTGGGCGAGACCTTGTACCAGGCGTGGACGACCCGGCCGTCGG
>DATLFQ010000227.1:0-5651 GCA_035540915.1 Acidimicrobiales bacterium | reverse complement strand
GGCCCATCCTGGCAGCCTCGCCACGCCCGCCGGAAGCGAGCGGGCGCCGGAGCGGTTGGATCTCCCGTGCAGGTCGAGGTCTGGTCCGACGTGGTGTGCCCCTGGTGCTACATCGGCAAGCGGCGTCTCGAGGGGGCCCTGGCCCGCTTCCCGGCCGGCGACGAGATCGAGGTCGTGTGGCGGAGCTTCGAGCTGGCGCCGGGCCTGCCGGCCGGCCAGGAGGTGGACCTCCTCGACCACCTGGCTGCCAAGTACGGCGTCACGCGCGACGAGGCCCGGGCCATGAACGAGCGGGTGACGGCGCTGGCCGCCGGCGAGGGGCTCGGACTTCGCCTCGACCTCGCCCGGCGGGGCAGCACCTTCGACGCCCACCGCATCCTCCACCTGGCCCGCGCCCGGGGCGGCGACGAAATGCAAGAAGCCCTGGCGGAGGCCCTCTTCGACGCCTACCAGACGGGTGGCCAGCCCATCGCCGACCACTCAACGATTACGGCGGTCGCCGTGGGCGCCGGCCTGGACGCCGGGGAGGTGCGCTCGGCGCTGGCCGGCGACGCCTACGCCGACGCGGTCCGCGAGGACGAGCGCCGGGCACGGGCCCTGGGTGCGACCGGCGTGCCCTTCTTCGTCGTCGACGGGCGCATCGCAGTGGCCGGCGCCCAGCCAGCCGAGGTCCTCGTGAGCGTGCTGGAGCGGGCGGGCGCGCTGCACCGGGCCGGCTGAGCGCAGCGGTCAGGCCGGCGGCGCGGTGAGCGTCGAGGCCGGGACTGCGGCCGCCGCGGCGGCGATGCCGCCGGGGTCGGCGGTGGCCACGCCCGAGGACAGCGGCAGCGCAGCCCGGACCGCTCGCTCGATCCAGCCGAGGGCCAGACGGGCGTGGTGCGGCTCGACCTCGGGATCGACCGGCACGCGGCAGACGACCTGCACGGCGGCGCGGCGCAGCCGGTCCGGGTCTGGCTGGACCCCGGCCTGGCGGGCCCGCAGAACCAGGTGGGAGGCGACCAGGCCCAGCTCCTCGGCCCCCCGCGTGACCGACGCGTGCACCGCCGGCGCGGCGGCCACGATCAGCCACATGGGCGTGCGCCGGGCCAGGAACCGGAGCGGGCCGATCCGCCGGGCCACCCGGGCGGCGAACGCGGCGCCGGTTGCCCCGCCGAGCGCCGGGGCGCGGGGCTGGCGGGCCAGCGCGGTCGCCAGCGCCTCGGGCTCGCCGACCGGCCGCGGAACGGCCAGCGCGCCGGCCGTGACCCGCCGCGCCACGGCTCGGCTGGGGCTCTCGACCGCCTCGCTGAGCGTGTCGACCGTCGCCCGGCCCGCCTGGCCGGCGGCACCGACCGCCGCCCTGACCACCGAGACCACTGCGTCGCCGATGCCGTCACGGGCGCCGCCGCCGGCGGGGCTCACGGTGCCGCCCCGGTACCAGCCGGGCGCCCGCTGCACGGGCCGGGAGGCGCCCACCGTTCGGCCCAGTCGAACTGCTCCGCCAGCAGGTGCAGCACCGACTCCCTGGCCACGTATAGGTGGCCCTCGTGCGGGAGCAGTACCAGGCGGGCGGTGCCGCCGTTGCCCTGAAGGGCCTGGAACAGCCGCTCGGACTGGACCGGGAAGGTGCCGGGGTTGTCGTCGGCCGCGCCGTGGATGAGCAGCAACGGGGCGGTGATCCGGTCGGCGTGGTGGAACGGCGAGACGGCGTCGTAGACCCGGGGCGCCTCCCAGTAGGTGCGCCGCTCGGACTGGAAGCCGAACGGGGTCAGCGTCCGGTTGTAGGCACCGCTGCGGGCGATGCCGGCTGCGAACAGGTCGGTGTGGGCCAGCAGGTTGGCGGTCATGAAGGCGCCGTAGCTGTGACCGCCGACAACGACCCGCGACCGGTCGACGATCCCGTCGGCGTCGAGCGCGTCGACGTGGGCCCGGGCGGCGGCGGTCACCTGCTCGATGTAGGTGTCGTTCATCGTCTCCGGGTCGCCCAGCACCGGCATGGTCGCATCGGCCAGGACGGCATACCCACGGAGGACGAACCACACCGGCAGCAGCGCAGCCAGGCGCGGGAAGCCCTGGTCGCTGCCGCGCACCTGCCCGGCCGTGCCGGCGTCGTTGAACTCGCGCGGGTAGGCCCACAGGACCAGCGGGAGGCGGCCGTCGCGGGCCGGGTCGTGCCCGGGCGGCAGGTGCAGGACGCCCGACAGGGCGACCCCGTCGGGCCGCCGGTGGGTCCGGAGGCGGGTGGTCATCCCCGTGAGGTGGGGGTGGGGGTCGGCGAAGGCGGTGAGGGCCCGGCGGTCACCGGGGTGCCCGGTCAGGGGGACCACGACCAGGTTGGGCGGTTCGGTGGGGCTCTCACGGCGGACCAGCGCGGCGGTCCCGCCGTCCACCACGCCGATCACCGGCTCGAGGGCGCCGGCCGGGCTGGCGTGCAGTCGCTCGGTGGTGCCGCCGGCCAGGTCGTGGCGGTCGAGGAACGGGCGGTTGCCCGCCGGGGTAGCGCCCGCGCCGCGCAGGAAGATGGAGGTTCCCTCCTGGAGCACCGTCTCGGTGCCGTCGGGGTGAGTCGTGCGCAGGGCCCGGCCGGGATTGGCGTAGGCGTCGTTGGCCGAGAGGTCGAACAGCACGCGCCGCTCGCCGGGGTCGTCCAGCGGCACCAGCCAGGTCGTCTGCCAGCGCCGGTCCCGGTCGTACTCGGTCAGCACCAGCCCGTGCCCGAGGTCGAGGTTGGCCCAGCCCGTGCACCGGTGGCGGGTCCGCAGCACCTCCCGTGCCGTCATCCCTTCGGAATCGTCGAACGGGGCGGCCGCCGCCATCAACCGGTCGCGGTGGTCGGCGGGTGCGACCGGGTCGCCGCCGTCGAGCGCTTCCAGCCACAGCACGGTGGCCGGCGCCCGCTCGTCCCAGCACACGTGGCGCGGTCCGGGAGGAACGCCCTGGCGCGGGACCTGGTCGGCGACCGGCAGGTCGGCGATCACGGCCTCGGGCGCACCGCCCGACGACCACACCTCGAGGCGGCGGGCGAAGTACTGGTAGGGGACCCGGAACGAGAACGGCCGCTGCAGCCGCCCGACGAGGACGTGGCGGCCGTCGGGCGACCCGGCGTACCAGGCGATCAGGCCGGGAGCGGCGACCGGCGTGCGCTCGCCGGTGGCGGGGTCGACGCGGACCAGCTCGGTGGCGGCCAGGTTCTCGAAGCGGTCCTCGTCGGCGGCCGAGGTGAGCAGGTCCTGGTAGGTCGCCATCTGGCTGGCCTTGCCGGCCGTCTCGTCGACGTGCGGCTCGACGACCTCGGGGTGCACCGCGGCCCGCCCGACGCGGTCGGGGGGCACCGCCGCGGCCAGCAGGGCCGAGCTGTCCCGGCTCCAGCGGAACGGGACGGCCAGGAGGTCCGAGACCGCCAGCCCGGGCACCGCCGCGGCGACGGCGTCGCCGTCGCCGTCTGTGCCGGCCACCCAGACCTCGACCCGGTCGAGGCCGTCGACGGTGAAGGCCACCCGCCGGCCGTCCGGCGACCACGTCGCGTGCCCGACCGCGGCCCCCGCCGGGACGACGACCGCCCGGGCGGCCCCGTCGGCCACCGAGACGAGGGTGAGACCGCTGCCCCGGGCGGTGCGCCGGCGGGCCCGCAGGACCGGGTCGACACGGAGGCCGGCCAGGCGGAGAAAGGGGCGGGCCAGCACGGCAACCGGCGGATGGGCCTCGTAGGCGACCAGGAGCACCTGACCGCCCCCGGGGCCCAGGACGAACAGCGGCGTCGGCGGTGCGTCCACGACGGCCACCACGTCGGCGCCCGGCTCGGCGTAGGGCATCGGCGGATGCTAGGTGGCTGGTGTACGAACGACCTTCCCGCCGGGCGGCCACAATGGGCAGGCCACCTGGCACCTGTCGCCGCGGAAGGAGGAACGGTCACGTGACCGACGGTGTCTCCGTCGTCGTCCCGACCCGGAACCGCGGCGGCCTGCTGGCGGCGACCCTGGCGTCGGTGCTTGGCCAGCGCGATGCCCGCTTCGAGGTCATCGTGGTGGACGACGGTTCCGAGGAGCCGGCCCGGGCGCCGGAGCCGGGCACCACCGCCGTGCCGGTCCAGGTCATCCGCCACCCGGCCGCGCGCGGCGTGGCGGCCGCCCGCAACACCGGGCTGGCCGCCGCCAGCATGGCCTGGGTCGCCTTCACCGACGACGACGACCTGTGGGCGCCGGCCAAGCTGGCCGCCCAGCTGGGAGCCGTGGCGGACCACGCAAAGGCGGCCTGGAGCTGCGTCGGCGCGGTCAAGGTCGACGACGGCCTCGACGTCATCGGGATCAGCCGCCCGCCGCCCAGCGGTGAGGTGGCCAGCCTGCTCCTGGCTCGAAACTGCGTCCCCGGCGGCGGCTCGGGCGTGCTGGCCCGAACCGCGCTCCTGCGGGAACTCGGTGGGTTCGATACGGCCCTCAGCATCTGCGCCGACTTCGACATGTGGATCCGCCTCGCGCTCCGGTCGCCGGTGGCGGCCGTCGACCGGCCACTCCTGGCGTACCGCGTGCACGGCGGCGCCATGTCGGGCGCGCTGGCCGGCATCGACCGCGAGCTGGCCTACCTGTGGGCCAAGCACGGCGACGAGCGGGAGCGGCGGGATCTGGTTCCCGACGCGGGGATCCACGCCTGGATCGGCGACCGCCTGCAGCGTTCGCACCAGCGGCGCCGCGCGGCGGCCGCCTTCCTGCGGGCGGCGCCCAGCCTGGGCAGGCCGCGCGCGGCGGCCCGGGCGGTCGAGTCCGCCGTGTGGCCCTCGGCCTACCGCTGGCGCGACGCCCGCCGGACCCGCGCCATCCCGGCGGCGTGGGCGGACGAGGCGGCGCAGTGGTTGGCCCCGTTGCGGGGCCGGGAGCCGGGGGCCGCGGGAGGACCGGTCAGCCCGCCGCCGGCGGCGGCACCGGTGCGCCCGACCTGACGTCCCACGGCAGGTCCAGCTGCACGACGCGGTCGGGCCGGCTGAAGCCGGTCCCCTCCAGGTGGATCGACACCGCCTGGTCGGCCCAGGCGTACTGGTCCAGCTCGGTGCCCAGCCAGACGCCGACGGTGTAGTCGCCCGCGTTCAGCAGGGGCGGGATGGTCAGCCGGACGAGATACGCGCCCGGCCGGTCGGGCAGGAGGGGGGGCGGGTTGTCGGCCAGCGCCTCGTCGAGCACCCGCAGCCCCCGGAAGCTCTGGACCGAGACGGCGAGGTTCAGCCCGGGCACGGGCTGGCGGACTGACACGGTCACCTCGATGGTGAACGGCTCGTCGCGGCGCAGGACCGATGTGCACTCGCCCGCAGGGTTGAAGACGCCCACCGACCGCAGCACCACCGGGCGGTCCGGGTCGTCAGGGAAGTTCTGGCGCTCCATCCGCTGGACACCGGCGGCCAGGTAGGTGTCGACCACCTCGGCGGTGGGCCCCAGGGCGACCAGCGTCCCCTGGTCCAGCCACGCGCAGCGGGGGCAGAGTCGGACGATGGCGTCGAGGTTGTGGCTCACGAAGACCACGGTGCGGCCCTCGCGCTCGACCGATGCCATGCGGCGCAGGCACTTGCGCTGGAACTCGGCGTCGCCCACGGCCAGGACCGCCCGGTGGTGCTGCGGTCGGTGGGCGTCTTCAACCCTGGGGGCGAGTGCACATCGGTCCTGCGCCGCGACGAGCCGTTCACCATC
>DATLFQ010000226.1:0-14490 GCA_035540915.1 Acidimicrobiales bacterium | reverse complement strand
CTGCGGGCCGGGGGCGTCGAGGCGGACGTCGACTGCTGCCGGGCCGGGGCCGGGGCCGCGACCGCCTGCGCCCGTCTGTGCTGGCCGGCGATGGCCGCCATGCTCGCGGTCCCGGGGTCGTGGTGGCCGATGGCCGCCCTTACTGCCGTCGGTCTCGCCGAACGGGCGCTCGCGCCCCGGGGCCGGCGCCTGGCGGCCGCCGCCTACGCGGCCTGCGCCACCGGGCTGGTGCTCGGATGACCTCGATCGCCACCAGCCTGAGCGAACTCGGCTTCGCGCCGGTGCTGGTCATGGTGGCCCGGGATGCGAAGGACCAGGCCGACGGGCTCTGCGGGCACTTCACCGCCCACGCGGAGTCGCAGCTCGGCCTGGCGTCCCTGGCCACGTCGGCGGCCGACGACAGCCGCCCGACGGCGGTGGACGGCGCGCGTGTCTACCCCAACCTCGGCGTGGTCTACGGCACCGTCGACCGCGCCGGGCTCACCGCCCTGCGGGCCGACAGCCGGGTGCGATCGGTGAAGGCCGCTCCGCAGCTCAGCCTGATCCGGCCGGTACGCCGCCAGGCGGCGGCCTCGACATCGGCGCCGGCGTGGGGCATCACGGCCATGGGGATCCCCGAGCTGTGGGAGCAGGGCCTGACCGGCGCCGGAGTGGCGGTCGCCCATCTCGACTCGGGCATCGACGCGTCGCACCCGGCCGTGCGCGCCTGCATAGCCGGCTTCGCCGAGTTCGACGTCTCCGGGCGCCAGGTTCCCGGCGCCGCCCCGCGGGATTCCGACGAGATCGACGGGCACGGCACCCACACCGCCGCCACGCTGGCCGGGCGGGCGGTCCGGCGGCGCCGGGTCGGGGTTGCACCCGGCGCCATGGTGCACTCCGCGCTGGTCATCGAGGGCGGCGACGTGGTGGCCCGCGTGCTGGGGGGCATGGACTGGGCGCTCGGCCAGGGCGTTCGGGTGCTGTCGATGTCGCTCGGCATCCGCGGGTTGGTCAACGACTTCCTCGGCGTGGTGGACGTGCTGCGCGACAGCGGCGTGCTTCCCGTCATGGCCGTCGGCAACGAGGGCCCGGGCACCAGCCGCTCGCCGGGCAACTACCCCAAGGCGCTGTCGGTCGGCGCCCACGACGAGAACATGACCGTCGCCGGCTTCTCGTCCAGCCAGCGCTTCGCCCGGCGCAGCCAGCCGGTAGTCCCCGACCTCACCGCCCCAGGCGTGGACATCGTCTCGGCTCGGGCCGGCGGTGGCTGGCACGCGCTGTCCGGGTCGTCGATGGCGACCCCGCACGTCGCCGGCCTCGCAGCGCTGCTGCTCGAGGCCGAGCCGGGCGCGACGGTGGCCCGTCTCGAGCGGGCCATCCAGGCATCGGCGGTCCGGGGGGACATCGACCCCGCCCGCGGCGGGCGGGGCGCGGCCAACGGCCCCCGGGCGCTGGCGTCGCTGCTGTCAAGGCGGTGACGACCGAGGCCGCCGCGGGATGTCGCTACGCTGAATCCCGGCCGAGGAGGATCGCTGTGGCCGACGCGAAGAGAACCGACCCCGAGTTGCTGCGCCAGCTCGACGAGGCCAAGGGCAGCGGCGCGGCGGTGTCGGCCGTGGTGAAAATCAAGCGCCGCCGCGGGGCGCCGCCCGACTCGGCGGCGGTCGAGGCGCGGCTGCAAGACGCAGTCGACCGCACCTGCGAGGCCACGGGCGAGGCCCCCGACGACATGCACGTGATGGCCCGCGTCGGGGTCGCCTACGTGAACGGCTCCGAGCGCTTCGTGCGAAGCCTGGTGGGCCAGCCCGAGATCGACGGGGCGACGGCGAACGAGGCGACGACGGCCGAGGCCTGACCGGCGCCCGACCCCAGAGAGATGGAGCGCCGCGGGCGGCACGGGCCGGAGCTGCCGAGGGCCGGGTGACATGGGCGCCGACTACGAGTTCTTGACGGTGTGGCGGGTCGCCGGCACCATCGACGAGGTCATGGCGGTCCTGGGCGACGCCGAGTCGCTGCCGCGCTGGTGGCCGGCGGTGTACCTGGCCGTCGAGGTGGTCGACGAGGGCGGCGAGGACGGTGTGGGGCGGGCGGTCGACGTACACACCAAGGGGTGGCTGCCCTACACCCTGCGGTGGCAGCTGCGCATCACCGAGCCCCTGACCGACGCCGGGTTCGCCCTGGCCGCCAGCGGCGACCTGGTGGGCACCGGTCGCTGGAGGTTCGACCCGGACGGCCCCGAGGTGGTCATCACCTACGACTGGCGGGTCCGGGCCGCCAAACCCCTCCTCCAGCGCCTGAGCTGGCTGCTCCGTCCCGCCTTCGCGGCCAACCACCACTGGGCCATGGCCCGCGGCGAGGAGAGCCTGCGGCTCGAACTGCGCCGGCGCCGTGCGCGGGACGAGACGGCCCGGGCCGCGGTCCCGCCGCCCCCGCGGGCCGCCTTCGGGTGGCTGCGGCCCGGTCCGGGTCCCTCGTAGGTCGCCCGGGCCTCACGGCGCCTCGATGGCCATGAGCAGCACCATCCCGACCACCAGCGTGAGGCCGACGTTGCGGGTCCGCCAGGCCACCAGCGCAGCGACCGCTCCGGCCACCAGCCGCGGCTGCACCAGGTCGAGCCCGCCCTCGGGCCGGACGAGGGCGGGGGCGATGATCGACGCCAGCGCGGCCGGCGGGATCTGGCGCAGGACGCGCGCCACAACCGCCGGCACCTCGGCCATCTTGTGGGCCGCACCCAGGAACGACGCGCGCATGGCGTAGGTGCCGGCCCCGGACAGCACGATGGTCAGCCAGACCCGGCTCACCGTGGACCGGTCGTCGGCCGCCTGCGGGCCACCAGCTCGGCGACGGTGCCGGCGGTGATACCGGCCGCGGCGCCCACGATCACCGACAGCGGCCCGGCGCCCAGTTCGGCCGCCGCGACTGCCGCCGCGCCGCCCGACGCCGCAGCCACGACGGCGGGGCGCGTCGTCACCACCGGTACGAGCAGGACCAGGAACACCAGCGGGATGGCGAAGTCGAGGGGTACGTCGTCGGGGAGGGCGCCCCCGACCAGGGCGCCCACGATCGTGGCCGCCTGCCACGCCGCCCACAGGACGGCCCCGGCGCCGAAGTAGTAGGCCAGCCGGCTCTCGGGCGGGCGCCCCTGGGCCCATCGGGTGATGGACAGCGCGTACGCCTGGTCGGTCAGCAGGTAGGCGGCGAGGAGCCGCCGCCGCAGCGGCTCGTGCCCCACGAACGGTGCCAGGGAGGCCGAGTACAGGACCATCCGGAGGTTGATGGTCCAGGCCGCGAGCACGGCCACGACAACCGAGCCCCCGTCGGCCAGCGCGTCGGCGGCGGCCAGCTGCGAGGCACCGGCGAAGACGATGGTCGACAAGCCGACCGCCGACCACCCACCGAGGCCGCCGGCCACCGGTGCCGCTCCGGCCACCAGTCCGAACGGAACCACGCCCAGCAGCATGGGAGCCACCGCCGCAGCGCCGGCCCGGACCTCCGGGGTCAGCCGCACCCGCCCGGGTGTCAGGGGGCGCCCGCCCGCACGCCCGCCTCCACACGGGCGAGGCTGGGCGGCTCGACGCCGTCGAGCACGTCGATGACGGACCGGACGTCGCCGGTCTCGACGGCGCGGATCGCCAGCAGTGCCGCCCTCAGCCCGAGGCCGGGGTCGCGGACAACCCGGGCCAGGCGGGCCACGCGGACGTCGCGAGCCCCGACCGGGCCGCTCCACACCGCCGGGTCCAGGGGCGCCAGCTCCACTGCGAACCGCCACGCCTCCGTCCTGGCCACCTCGATGCTGAAGCGGATGAGCTCCTCGTCGTAGCGACCGCCGGCCAGGTCCAGCAGGCCCATGAGCGGAGACACCTGCCGCAGGTCGGTCTTCACCTGCGCCACCAGGAGGGCGAGGATCTCGTTGATGCGGTCGAAGTCCCGCCGGAGGCCGGGCAGGGCGCCGCCCGGTGCCACCACCGCCGCGGCGATGCCGAGGTCGAGGTTGATGTGGGCGTTGATGCCGAGCAGCAGGTGCTGGAGCACGATGGGGCGCCAGGCGGTGGCGGTCTGGAAGGCCACCGCCCACGAGCGTGACGGCGTGCCGCCGGCTGCGAACTGCGCGAAGGCGGCCAGGTACCGGTTGGCGAACACCACGTCGAGGCGGGCCATCCGGGGGCCGTCGTCGAAGAAGCCGGCGTCGATGCCCTCCTTGACCTTGGCGGTGACGGAGCGGTAGAGGGCGGCGAAGTAGCCGGCCCGGTCCCGCCGGTCGCGGGCCCCGGCCACCGCGGCATCGAGGGCGGCCAGGACCTCCTCGACCGTCGTCGCCTCGACGGTGGCGCTCTCGGCGGCGGCCGGTCGGACCATGGCCGGCCAGGCTAGGCCGGACGGGTAGTGTTCCCGCCGCCTGTCGAGAAGTGGCGGTGCGATGTGACAGCTCTGGTCCGCCGGGCCAATCTGCAGCAACATCCGACCAGTCCCAAGGTGGCCCGCCAGTTCGTCGCGGAAACCATGGCGCTCTGGGGCCTTGTCGACCCGGAATTCGTGGACTGCGTGCGGCTGCTGGCCAGCGAGCTGGTCACCAACGCCGTCGTCCACGCCCGCTCGCCGGCGGTCCTCACGATGTCGCTCCTCGCGGACGTCCTGCGGGTGGAGGTGCGGGACGGGGCCAGCCAGCCGCCCAGCGCCCGCACGGCCGGTCCGTGGGCCACGTCGGGACGGGGGCTGGCGCTGGTGGACGCGCTGTCGGCCCGATGGGGCAGCTCGGCCGCCGTCGGCGGCGAGAAGGTGGTGTGGTTCGAGGTGACGGTCTGAGGGTCCGGCTGCGTTCGCTGGCAAGTCCCAGGCGCTGCGGGGCGGCGCCGAAGGTCGAGAGGGTGGGCGGCGGCGTCGGTGGTGTCGTCGATGCGCTGCCTCCGCGCTCGGCATCCTGAACGCCTTCGTGGAGTCTGGCGTGAGGCGGGCCGCCGCCGCCCTGGGCCGGGCGGGCGCTGGTCGGGCGGACCGGCTTCGTCGCTGCCGGCCTGGGCCTGCTCGTCGTCGCCGCCATGCTCCTGTCCGACTTTCGGCTGGCGTGCTCCCGCACCTGGCCGTCGCAGAGAACCTTCGCGTGGGTGGAGGCGGTCGGCTCGCGGGCGGCGCTCGAAGACGCACTCGAGCTGTTTCCCGGTCTTCGCCCGGTGCTGGGCGGCGGGCCGGTCTCCTGTCGGGCGGGCAGCAACAGCATCTCGCCTTCGCTCGGGCGCTGGCCGCCTGACCTAGAACTCGTACTGGACGGCGGCCCGCTCCTCGGCCATGGCGCGGATGCGCGCCAACGCCTCCTGGTGGGCCGGGTGGTCGAGGTACGCCCGCCAGCCGGCGGCGTCGTCGAAGTCGGCGACCACCGCGAAGTCCCAGTTGCCGCCGGTCAGGCCGGCATCCCGACCCACGTGGTAGGCGCGGAGCTCAGGGATCGTCGAGGGCAGCCGCCGCAGGGCCGCAGTGACCTCGTCCACGTCGCCGGAAGGGATCCCCAGTCTCCACCGGAAGACGACGGTGTGGCGCAGCACCGGGCGATGGTAGGCGGCCGGTGCGCGAACCGGTCGAAGCCCCACGACCTCCCCGAAAGACCTTGTCGCACTAGGGAAATCCCCAACCTGTCCCCCTTCCCCTCCACAGGGGTGCGCCCGTACCGTGCCGTGGTGACCACCGCGAGCCCGCACGACGCCGCCCCCGTCGTGGTGCTGGCGTCGCCGGCCGCGGTGGAGCAACGGCTGGCCGTGGCGGCCGAGGTCGTGGCGCTGCGCGCCCGGTTGGCCCGCGCCGAGGAGCAGATCGCCGCCGAGCGGGCGGACGTGGCCCGGGGCCGCATCGAGCTGGAGACCGCCCGTGTCACCGTGGAGGGCGCGACCCGGGCGGCCCGGGCTGAGGTGGCCCGGCTGACGGCCGCACTGGAGGCCGAGCGGGCGGCCGCCAAGCAGCGCTGCCCGGAGCCGCCCGGGCACGCGGCCGCCGAGTTGCAGGCGTCGGCGGAGCGGCAGCGCCTCGAAGCCCAGCGCCTGGCCGGCGAGCGCCGGGTGCTGGAGACGCTGGGCCGGACGCTGGCCGCCGAGCGGGCCCGGGCCGACGCCGAGGCGCAGCGGGTGGAGGTGGTCCGGTCCGCCACCGAGGAGCGGGCACTCCACGTCGAGCGGCTCACCGCCGCCCTGGTGACCCGTCGCGACGAGCTGGCGGCGCGGCGCCAGGCCGTGGAGCGTTCCGAGGACACCCTGGAAGCGGAGTTCGCCCAACTGGAAGCGGCGCGCTCCCGGCTCGACGCCGACCGCGACCAGGTGGACCAGGCCCGGGCGGTGGCGGACCGGCGAACCGAGGAGCTGGCCCGCCAGGGGGCCGAGGTCGCCGCCGGCCTCGCCCGGCTGGAGGACGAATCGGCTCGGGTGGCGGCCGAACGGGCCCGCCTCGAGGCCGAGCGGGCCGAGGCGGCCCCCCGGGTCAGCGAGCTGCGCTGGCTCAAGGAGGATTTGGCTGCCCAGGCAACGGCGCTCGCTGCCGAGCGAGACGCCCTGGACGCCGCCGAGGAGGTGCTGACCGCCGAGTTCCAGGCGCTGGACGCCACTCGCCAGGAGCAGGCGGCCGAGCGCGCCGAGCTCGACGCCGCCCGGGCCGAGCTGGAGACCCGGGTGGGCGAGACCAGCCGGCTGGTGGTCGAGCTGGCCGCCGAACGTGAGCGGCTGGCCGCGGAGTGCGAGGCGCTCCGGACGGGCCACGAGGTCCTCGCCGCCGAGTGGCTCCGCCTGGAGGGGGAGCGGGACGAGTTCGAGGCCGACCGGGAAGCAGCCGCCAGCCTGCGGGTCGAGCTCGAGCGGGCCATGGCCGACCTGGTGACCGAGCGCGACGAACTCGCCGAGCAGCGCGAGCGGCTACGGGCCGACCGCCAGGCCCAGCGCCAGCGCCGCCGCGAGGCCCGTCGCGAGCTGGAGGCGTTGCGCGCCGCTCTGGACGCCCAGCGGGCCCAGCTTGTCAGCGACCGGGCGGCGCCGGGCGGCCGCGCCACCGGCGAGACCGAGGCGCCGCCGCAGGCGGAGTCCGATCCCGGCCCGCCGGTCGTGGTGGTCTCCGACGGCGCCGCGTCGGTCCGCCGCAGCACGGCCAGTGCCCGCCGCCGGGCCCGCGCCATCGGCTGGAGCGGCTGAGCCCTGCTCCCGGGCTGCGTCCGGTCCGGTCGCCAGCCACGAGCGCTATCCCTGGAAGTCCACCCGCCAGCAGGCCGGACCGATACTCGGGCGTTCTTCCGCCTGGCCCACGGCCGGCCGAGGCGCGGTCCGCTTCCCGCCCGTGCCCATCGTGTGCTTCGAGACCGCACGCCGGCCGCAGGGTCGGCCTACCGCTCTCGGCGCCGCGCTCCGGGGCGCGGTGCTTCCGCTGGCCGGGCCCGGGATCCAGGTCGTCGCCGTGGCGCCCGGGGCGCGGGCGCTGCGGGCCGTGCTGGACGAGGGGCTGGCCATGCTGCGGGCTCACTGGGAGGAATCCCTTCAGTCCGGGCGCCTGCGAACCGAAATCTTTCGCAGATCGCCTGACGAGGAAAGTGGGTCACCCATGTCGATGCTGCGAAACACCCGCCTGCTGCTGTCGCTCGGTTCGCTCTCCGGCCTCGTCTGGGCCGGGACGTTCGCCACGTTCACCGACTCGGGCACTGCGCAGTCGACGTTCACGGCCGGCACCGTGGACCTTTTGATCTCGGGCAACGCCGACGACGCCTTCGCCTTCACCTCCATCGAGATGTCGAACATGAAGCCCGGCGACGTGAAGTTCGCCCCCCTCACCATCGCCAACAACGGCACGCTGGGCTTCAGTTACACCATGTCCACCTCGGCCACCAACACCGATCTCAAGGCGCTGCGCGACCAGCTCACCCTCGGCGTCAAGAAGGTGGCCACCACGTGCGACGCCACCACCTACGGCTCCTCGGTCGACGTGCTCACCGCGTCGGGCGCGCTCAGCGCCGGCGCCATCGCCAGCCGGACCCTGGCCGTGGGTGCGAGCGAGATCGCCTGCTTCCGGATCGAGCTGCCCAGCACGGCCAACGACAGCTACCAGGGCGCCACCACCACCGCCACCTTCACCTTCAGCGCCACCCAGTCCTGATCCTCCCGGCCCTGACGCCCCGGCCACCGGATCCCTCCTCCGGTGGCCGGGCGTCGGCCTGACCGCTTCGCGCCGAGGCCCACCATGACCCTGGTCTCCACATCGACACGGCAGGCCCTTCCGTGGACGTGGCTGCGGCCACGCCGCCGCTCGGCGCGTCTGGTCCGGGCGGCCGCCCTGGCGGTGCCCGTCGTCGCCGGGATCGGGGCGGGGCTGGCGCTCCCTGCCCCGGTCCCGGCAGCTGCTCGCGCCCGACCCGTCACCGCCGCACCCGAGCGGCGCCGCCGCCGTTCCGGCCGGCTGGTCCATCTGCTCGGGGAGGTGGCCCTCACGCTGGCCGCCCTGCTCGGACTGGCCGGCGTTGCCCTGACCGCGACCGCGGCGCGGGACGACATCCGTCCGCTGGTCGTGCGGAGCGGGTCCATGGCACCTGCGGTGCCTGTCGGCTCCATGGTGCTGGTCCAGCGCGTACGGGCCGAAGAGCTGCGCCCCGGCGACGTGGTGGCCGTCGACCAGCCCGACGGGGCCCGCGTCATGCACCGCATCGTGGCCATCGACCGCTCCGGGCCCACGCCGACCCTGACGCTCAAGGGCGACGCCAACGACGACCCCGACCCGATGCCGGTGCCTGTCGTCGATGCCGAGCGCCTGCGGTGGCACGTTCCCGAGGTGGGCCGGGCCGCGGCCTGGCTGGCGACGGCGCCCGGGGGCTTCGCCCTCGGCTGCCTGGTCACCGGTCTGGCGGCTGCCACCCTCCGGCGCCGGCACTCCGGGCGGGAGGGCTGAGGTGGCCCGCGCCGAGCGCATCGGCTGGCGGGCGGCCGTCGTCGCCGTGCTCTTCGTGGTGAGCCCGCTCGGGCCGACCCCGTCGGCCCTGGCCGCCTTCCTCGACCCCGCCACCGCGTCGGCGACGTTCGGCACCGACACCCTGGCCCCGCCCACGAACGTGACGACGAGCCTCTGCGCGACGGGATTCACGGCGTCGTGGACGGCCACCACCAGTACCTGGCGCACCGGCTACGAGGTGCAGTGGAAGCTGAGCACGAGCGGCACCTGGAACTCGGCCACGACCACCGGCACGTCGTACACCGTCAGCGGGCTCAGCCTGCTCAACACCTACAACGTGCGTGTGCGGGCCTACTTCGGCGCCAACTGGAAGAGCACCTTCGCCGGTCCCGTCGACGTGTTCTGTACCTTGTAACGCCTTCCGCCACCGAGGGACGACGGCGACATGCTTCCCGACGACCAGCAGGCGTTGTGCGACCAGTCGGACTGGGACTTCTCGGGCCTCCGGGCGCTGTTCGTGAGCTGCACCCTGAAGCGGTCGCCCGAGGTGTCCCACACCGAGGGTCTCGCCGCGCGGTCCATGGCCATCATGGGGCGGTGCGGCGTGGCCGTCGAGCTGGTCCGTGCGGTCGACCACGAGATCGCCAGCGGCGTCTATCCGGACATGACCGAGCACGGGTGGGAGCGCGACGACTGGCCGACTCTCTTCGAGCAGGTGGCGGCGGCCGACATCCTGGTCCTGTGCACACCGATCTGGCTGGGGGAGAAGTCCTCGATCTGCACCAAGGTCATCGAGCGGCTGTACGCCAACTCGGCCATGCTCAACGACGCCGGCCAGTACGCCTACTACGGCAAGGTCGGCGGCTGCCTGGTCACCGGCAACGAGGACGGCGTCAAGCACTGCGCCATGAACATCCTGTACTCGCTCCAGCACCTGGGCTACGTGATCCCGCCCCAGGCGGATGCCGGCTGGATCGGCGAGGCCGGCCCGGGCCCCTCCTACCTCGATCCGGGATCGGGTGGCCCCGAGAACGACTTCACGAACCGCAACACGACCTTCATGACCTGGAACCTTCTGCACCTGGCCCGGATGCTGAAAGACGCCGGCGGCATCCCGGCCCACGGCAACCAGCGGTCGGCCTGGGACGCCGGCTGCCAGGCCGACTCGGCGAACCCGGAGCACCGCTGAGGATCTCGGGCGGGGGCGGCTGGAGGATGGGCCAGGCTGGGTAGGGTGCGGGCCATGTCGCTGTGGCCCGGTCAGCCCTACCCGCTCGGGGCGACCTACGACGGGAGCGGAGTCAACTTCTCGGTCTTCTCGGAGGCGGCCGACCGCGTCGAGCTGTGCCTGTTCGACGACGACGGCACCGAGACCCGCATGGACCTGCCCGAGGCGACCGCGCTGTGCTGGCACGGGTACCTTCCGGCGTGCAGCCCGGGCCAGCGGTACGGCTTCCGTGTCCACGGGCCCTACGATCCGGCGGCCGGCCACCGCTGCAACCCGGCCAAGGTCCTGCTCGACCCGTACGCCACCGCGGTGGACGGCGACGTCGACTGGCACGAGGCCGTGTTCCCCTACCGCTTCGGCGACCACCACGCCCGCAACGACCTCGACAGCGCCGCCTACGTGCCCAAGGCGGTCGTGACCAGCCCCTGGTTCGACTGGGGCAACGACCGCTCGCCCCACACCTCCTATCACGACGACGTGATCTACGAGGTGCACGTCAAGGGCTTCACCATGCGCCACCCCGCCATCCCGGAGGACCTCCGGGGCACCTACGCCGGGCTGGCCCACCCCGCCGCAGTCGACTACCTGACCACCCTGGGGGTGACCGCGGTCGAGTTGCTGCCGGTCCATCAGTTCGTCCACGACTCCCTGCTGCTCGAGCGGGGGCTACGCAACTACTGGGGCTACAACTCCGTCGCCTACCTGGCGCCCCACAACGGCTACAGCGCCCGGGGTCAGCGGGGCGAGCAGGTCCAGGAGTTCAAGCAGATGGTCAAGGCACTCCACGAGGCGGGGATCGAGGTGATCCTCGACGTCGTCTACAACCACACCGCCGAGGGGAACCACCTGGGGCCGGTGCTGTCGCTCAAGGGGCTGGACAACGCCAGCTACTACCGCCTGGTCGACGACGACCGTGCCTTCTACTACGACACCACCGGGACCGGGAACAGCCTCAACGTCCGCCACCCCCACGTGCTGCAGCTGATCATGGACAGCCTGCGCTACTGGGTGATCGAGATGCACGTCGACGGCTTCCGCTTCGACCTGGCGGCCGCGCTGGCCCGCCAGTTCCACGAGGTGGACCGGCTGTCGGCCTTCTTCGACGTCATCCAGCAGGACCCGGTGGTCAGCCAGGTCAAGCTCATCGCCGAGCCGTGGGATCTGGGCGAGGGCGGGTACCAGGTCGGCAATTTCCCCCCGGTGTGGTCGGAGTGGAACGGCAAGTACCGCGACACCGTGCGGGACTTCTGGCGGGGAGAAAACCAGACGCTGGCCGAGTTCGCCTCGCGGCTGACCGGCAGCTCGGACCTGTACGAGTCCAACGGGCGTCGTCCCTACGCCAGCGTCAACTTCGTGACCGCCCACGACGGCTTCACCCTCGCCGACCTGGTGTCCTACAACGACAAGCACAACGAGGCCAACGGGGAGGGCAACGCCGACGGCGAGAGCCACAACCGCTCGTGGAACTGCGGCGCCGAGGGCCCCACCGACGACCCCGAGGTGCTCGCCCTGCGAGAGCGCCAGCAGCGCAACTTCCTGGCCACCGTGCTGCTGTCCCAGGGTGTGCCCATGGTGCTCGGCGGTGACGAGATGGGCCGCACCCAGGGGGGCAACAACAACGCCTACTGCCAGGACAACGAGATCTCCTGGTTCGACTGGGAGCGCCCCGACGTCGCCCTCACCGCCTTCACCTCCCGGCTGATCGCGCTGCGGCGCCAGCACCCGGTCTTCCGCCGCCGCCGCTACTTCCAGGGCCGCCCCGTCCACGGCAAGGGGTGCAGCGACATCGCCTGGTTCCGGCCCGACGGCACCGAGATGGGCGACGAGGACTGGCGCGACGGTTGGGCCAAGTCGGTGGCGGTGTTCCTGAACGGCCAGGCGATTTCCTCGCCGGACCGCCGCGGGGAGCGGATCGTCGACGACAGCTTCCTTCTCCTGTTCCACGCCGGGCACGAGGCGGTGGCGTTCACCACCCCAGAGGAGCGCTTCGGCGTCGGCTGGGTGGTGGTGGTCGACACGGCCGACGACTGGCGTGAGGGTGAGCAGCTCAAGGCCGGCGAGCAGTTCGAGCTGGCCGGCCGCAGCGTGGCCCTCCTGCGACGAGCGGGCTAGGTGGCTGGTGTCGAACTACCTTCCCGCCCGTGCGGGTCACCGATGAAACGGCCTGACCAGCAGGTTCGCCCTGCCGCTGCCGGCTTCGCGCCGAAGGTGGCCCGTTCGGCACCGGCCACCTAGTGGTGGCGGGGGGCGGCGGCGCCCCGTTGTCGACCTACCGCGCCCAGCTGCACTCCCGCTTCGGCTTCGACGACGTCGGCGCGGTCGCGCCCTACCTGGCCGACCTGGGCGTGAGCCACCTCTACGCGTCGCCCTACCTCCAGGCCGCCCCCGGCAGCACACACGGCTACGACGTCGTCGACCACAGCCGGGTGAACGGCGAGCTGGGCGGTGCGGCGGCCCACCGGCGCATGTGCGACGCGCTGGGCGCGGCCGGCCTCGGCCAGATTCTCGACATCGTGCCCAACCACATGGCCATCGGTGGCCGGGAGAACGCGTGGTGGTGGGACGTCCTGGAGAACGGGCCGTCCAGCCTTTACGCCGCCTACTTCGACGTGGACTGGGACCCGCCCGAGGCGAAGCTCCGCCACAAGGTCCTGCTGGCGGTGCTGGGGGACCACTACGGCCGGGTGCTGGAGGCCGGCGAGCTGGCGCTGGCCCGCGAGGGTGGCTCGTTCGTCGTCCGCTACCACGAGCACGTCGCGCCCATCGCGCCGCCCACCATGGACGGCGTCCTGGCCGCCGCCGCCGAGCGCTGCGCCAGCGCCGAGCTGGAGTCGCTGGCCACCGCCCTGGGCCGTCTCCCGGCGTCCACCCTCACCGACCGGGACAGCGTGCGCGAGCGCCACCGCGACAAGGAGGTGCTGGCGGACCGGCTCGCTGCGCTGTGCGACGACGTCGAGGCGGTCGCCGAGGCCGTCGACGCCATGGTGGCCGAGACCAACGCCGACCCCGACCACCTCGACGCCGTGCTGGAGAGGCAGAACTACCGGTTGGCCTACTGGCGCACGGCCGGCCGGGAGCTGGACTACCGGCGGTTCTTCGACATCACCACCCTGATCGGCCTTCGGGTGGAGGACCCCCAGGTGTTCGAGGACACCCACCGGCTGGTGCTGGGCTGGGTGGCGGACGGCACGCTCGACGGGCTGCGGGTCGACCATCCCGACGGCCTGCGCGACCCCGAGGGCTATCTGGCCCGGCTGGCGGAGGCCACCGGCGGCGCCTGGGTGGTGGTGGAGAAGATCCTGGAGCCCGGCGAGGAGCTGCCCTCGACCTGGCCAGTGGCCGGGACCACCGGCTACGACTTCCTCAACCGGGTCGGCGGCCTGTTCGTGGACCCCGACGGCCACAAGCCCCTGCTGGAGCTGTTCGCCGGCTTGACCAATCAGTCCACCGACTGGTCGGCGGTCGTGCTGGAGAAGAAGCACCAGGTCCTGCGCCAGGTGCTGGCCGCCGACCTCAACGCCCTGACGGCGGCCTTCGTCCGGGTGTGCGAGCGCCACCGCCGCTTCCGGGACTACACGCGCCACGAGCTGCACGAGGTCCTGCGCGAGGTGGCCGCCGCCTTCCCGGTGTACCGCGCCTACGTGCGGCCGGCCGACGGCGCCGTCAGCGACACCGACGTGGCCCACGTCGAGCAGGCCGTGACGGTGGCCGCCGAGCGGCGCCCGGACCTCGACGGGGACCTCTGGGGCTTCGTGGCCGACCTGCTGCTGCTGCGGGCGCGTGGCGACGACCGGTCCCCGGGGTTCGGGCGGCCGTCCGGCTCGGGGCCCGAGGCGGACCCCGAGACCGAGCTGGTTGCCCGCTTCCAGCAGCTCACCGGCCCGGTGATGGCCAAGGGCGTGGAGGACACCGCCTTCTACAGCTACCTGCCGCTCGTCTCTCTCAACGAGGTCGGCGGCGACCCGTCGCGGTTCGGGGTCGCGCCGGCTGCGTTCCACCGGGCGTGCGCGATCTCCCAGGGCCGGTACCCGACCGGCATGGTCGCCACCGCCACCCACGACACCAAGCGGGGCGAGGACACCCGGGCCCGCCTCCATCTGCTCTCGGAGATCCCCGGCGAGTGGGCCGACACCGTGCACGCGTGGCGGGCGCACAACGACCGACACCGGGCCGGCCCCGACCGCCCGGACGCCACCATGGAGTACCTTTTCTACCAGACGTTGGTCGGGGCCTGGCCGCTGCCAGTGGAGCGGGCGGTGGCCTACATGGAGAAGGCCAGCCGGGAAGCCAAGATCCACACCTCCTGGACCGAGCCGGACGACGACTACGACGCGGCCCTGCTCGCGTTCGTCGAGGCCGTGCTGGCAGACGGCTGGTTCGCCGCG
>DATLFQ010000225.1:0-33987 GCA_035540915.1 Acidimicrobiales bacterium | reverse complement strand
CCGTTCCGATGGCACGCTGAGATCGACCCCGACAAGCTCGAGTATCTCGTGCACGCGTTGTTCAATCTCGATACACGGTTGTGGCCGACCCCCAGCGAGGCGAACGGCCCGGCTCCCCGAGGAAGGCCGGCTCTTCTACCTCGTCTTGGTGCGAGCGCTGTTTCACGCTCTGGAGGCGGAGAGCCCAGCTCGAGCTGCGTACGTCGACCAACTTCGCTCGTCCTGGCCGAGCGCAGCTGTGGCTTGCTGAAGACGACGGCGCGCGTTGCGGCTCAGTCGCCATGGCCCCAGCTGGCGGGTTTGTCAGCCTTGGCAGCGAGTGGCAGGTGGCGGGCGAGTATGCCACCGACCTATCTTGCAGATGGAGGATCGCTCCGCTTGGTGCACCTGCCCGACGAGCTCGTACGGCGACTCGCCGCCGAAGCCGAGCGGCGGGGCAAGGACATCAACGAGCTCGCGTCTGAGATCCTCGCCGCTGGTCTTTCGCGTTCGGGATCGCAGCGCCCGACCGGCCGGCCCGGCAACGAGAGCTCGCCGGTCGGCACGACAACGGCCGAAGACGACGGCCTCGGCCCGGTCCAGGTGGCACTCCGGGGGATCGAGTCCGGGAAATCGTCTTGGGATCGGGTGTGCGTGGCATGCGCCGAAGCGCTGTCGGTAACCGGAACCGGCATCATCCTAATGGCGGGAGGCGAGCAGCGGACGCCGCTCGGGGCCTCCGATGGGGTGGAGGGCGTCATCGAGGAGGCCCAGTTCACGCTGGGCGAGGGCCCGTGCGTGGACGCCGCCCGCTCCGCCGTCCCGGTGCACGCGCCTGACCTGGCCGGGCCGACTCACACGCGCTGGCCCACGTTCTCCGCCCGGGCGGTCGACGCCGGCGTGGCGGCCATCTTCGCCCTGCCCCTGCACGTGGGGTCGGCCCGCATCGGGGCCATGAACCTGTACTGCGTCCGCCCGGGGCCCCTGTCGCAATCCCAGCTGGCCACCGCGTTGGCGATAGCCGATCTGGTGACCCGCGCCATCCTCGATCTACAGGCCCACGCCCCCGCCGAGGCGCTGGCCGCCGGGCTGGACGCCGTCCCCTTCCGGGCCCAGGTTCACCAGGCGACGGGGCGGATCAGTGCCCAGCTCGACGTCGGGGTCGCCGAGGCACTGGTCCGGCTGCGAGCCTACGCCTACGCCCACGACCGAACCATCGACGACGTGGCGGCGACGGTAGTGAGCGGCGCACTGCGCTTCGACGATCAGGCGGGCTGAACCGGGGAAGGATCAGTGTACCCGGGTGCGGCACCTCGGTAGACTTCGCATGTTGAGCCGCCGTGGTTGATTTTCCGGAGCTCAGCCACCGCGGCGGGGCCGAGGAGTGATGACATTTGACGAGAGAACAGCTGCTCTCGGAGACTTTCGTGGCACTGGCCGACACCCTCGTCGACGACTTCGACGTGGTCGAGTTTCTCTCTTTGCTGTCCGAGCGTTGCGTAGAGCTGTTTGACGCCGAAGCGGCCGGGGTGATGCTGGCCAGTGCTCCCGGTGGGATCCTGCAGCTGATGGCGTCGTCGAGCGAGCGGATGCGCCTGATCGAGCTCTTCGAGCTCCAAGGCGACGAGGGTCCCTGCCCCGAGTGCTATCGCAGCGGGGGGGCGATCGGCGAGGCAGACCTGGAGACGACCAGCGGCCGGTGGCCGACATTCTCTGGGGAGGCGCTGAGAGCCGGCTTCCGGGCGGTCTACGCCGTACCCATGCGTCTTCGCGGCCAGGTGCTCGGAGCACTCAACCTGTTCCGAAATCGTGCCGGTATGCTGCCTGAAGCCGACCTTCGCGCCGCCCAGGCGCTAGCTGATGTGGCTACCCTAGGCATCCTCCAACACCGCTCCCAAAGCGAGTCCCGGTCGCTGACCGAGCAGCTGCAGCATGCTCTCAACAGCCGGATCGTGATTGAGCAGGCGAAGGGTATAGTGGCCGAACGTTTTAGGATCGGTGTCGACGAGGCGTTCACGGTGTTAAGGAGGTATGCGCGGCACCACAATTGTCACCTCACCAGGGTGGCTCAGGAGGTTACCGACGGGGCGCTCAATGCCAGCGCTCTAGCAATCCGGACCCGCCAGGCGGCTCATCCCGACGCTTGATGCCGGGATGCGGTCCGGCGGCGACTGCCATAGTGGGTAACGCGACGTCGAACGAATCCAACCCACTCTCACCCGGCGATCCCAGCAGGGACCTATGAAGGGGCAGGAGCCGCCGGACATGCTGGAGGCGCCCGCACTAACGCCGACGGCACGCCTCGTCGTGGGTGCGCGAGGGTCGTCACGCAGCGCGCGGGAACCGCCTACTCGCGTGGAGGAGCCGCCCGCTAATGCTTGCCGACGAGGGACCGGCGGGCCCAGTGATGGGGAGCGCATACCGATGCTGTACCGGGCGGTCGGGCGTGGAGGCACCCGAGGGCACGCCCCACGCAGCGCCACTGCCAGCGGACGGCCTGGCGCAGCGCCGCCCGCACGACCGAGTGGAGCCAAGTCCAGGGACGTGGTGTATGACGACCACCACATCAACCTCTGGTCGTAGTTCTACACCGCTGCTTCGAGCTGGGGTGTGATCACCTCCTCGTCGCGCTCGCCGGTGATGAGGCGCATCCGCGCCCGGCTGAGGCTGTCGGCCGACACGTAGCGACGAGCGACGGCCCACTCGTCGTGCTGCTCGGCGAGCACCGCGCCGACGAGGCGGACGATGGCCGCCCGGTTGGGAAAGATCCCGACCACGTCGGTCCGCCGGCGCAGCTCCTTGTTGAGCCGCTCCTGAGGGTTGTTGGAGCGGATGGCCGACCAGTGCTCGGTGGGGAAGGGGGCGAAGGCCAAGATGTCGCCGCCGGCGTCGACGAGCATGGCGGCGGCGTCGGCGAAGCGGCCCTCGAGCTGTTCGACGACCCGGGAGTGCTGGGCCCACACCTGCTCGGCATCGGCGGTGGATGCTCGCCCGCCGGTCATCCCAGCGTCGTTGAGAAGGGCCGTTATTGCTACCGTGGTAGTAAGATGACTCCCATCGGAGCTGAAAAGTACTCCGCCTCGATGGATGCGCAGCTACTCGAACAGGTTCGCGCCGACGCCAAGGCAGACGGCGTAAGTCTCTCGAGCTGGTTGGCCGAGGCAGCGGCCGAGCGGCTCAGGCTCCACTCATTGTGGACGCTGATCGACCAGTGGGAGGCGGAACACGGTTCCATTGCCGCCGACGAGATGCATGCCTTCCAGGAAAAGGTATCCGCCGCGACGCATCAAGCCTCAACGTCGCATGCCCCTGCGGACCTAATGGCCGCCATCGAGGCGTCGCTAATCGCAGCGAGGCCCGACAAAGCAAAGGGCCGCCCAGCGTCATGAGAGGAGTGACCTTCGACACCGGAGTGATGGTGGCGCTTGACAAAGACAATCGCGAAGCGTGGACAGCGCTAAAGACGTATGTGCGAAGTGGACGCATCCCGACCATTCCAACGGTCGTCGTGGCACAGGCATGGCGTGATGGAACTCGACAAGCGCGCCTCGCGAAGGCTCTCAAGCACTGTCGGGCGGAAGCGCTCGACGAAGGCGCCGCCAGGGCCGTAGGTGAACTGTGCGGTCGTGCCGGAACGGCGGATGTCGTCGATGCAGCGGTAGTAGTCGGTGCGTTCCGGCGGCGAGATGTCGTTCTAACAGGCGATGCCAGAGAATTGGAGCTGCTAGCGAGCTACCTTCCAGCCCGTGGCGTGGTTGTCGTCGGTTTGGGCTGAAATACTCTTCTCTCCGCCGCGCAGCGCATTCCAACTCTCCGACGTGACGAGGAACCGGTATCCCTGGCCGGCAGCGGCCAGGTTCTCGCCACCGCCAGTCTCCCGATCGACGACTGCGAGGGCGGGAGGCGCTGACTATGCGTCTGAGGCATACCTGAACCGCACCGAGCGGTGACCCCGTCGACAAGTCCGTTGACAGGCTCGGCGCTCAACGAGGTGGTCGGAAGACCTAAACCGCCTCTTGACCTGGACTTTTACTGGAGCGGACGACGGGACTCGAACCCGCGACCCCGACCTTGGCAAGGTCGTGCTCTACCAACTGAGCTACGTCCGCAGCAGCGGCAACCTTAGCCGCCGGCCGCCTTGGCCAACTCGGTGAACGAGTCGACCAGCCCGGCGGCGAATGTTTCCAGGTCGGGCACCGCGGAGCGGTCGGCCACCAGGCCGAAGTGCAGCGTGCCGTCGTAGCTGACCACGGTGATGTTGAGCACTCCCCCGTCGACGATCGGGCCGAGCGGGTAGGCGGCGCGGACCCGGGCGCCGGCCAGGTACAGCGGGAGCGGCGGGCCCGGCACGTTGGAGATCGAGACGTTGTAGACGGGCGGCACCACCTCGGCCAACCGCAGCGCCGAGGCGAGCGTTGCGGCGCCGGCCATCAGGACCGGGGGGGCGATCTCGGCCCAGTCGCTCAGGACGGCACTGCCGACCCGGCGCTCCTGTGCCTTGGCCGCACCGGCGCTGGCGGCGATGGCGGCCAGCCGCTCGGCGGCGTCGTCGATGCGGGTGAACAGCGACACCAGCATCGGGGAAACCTTGTTGCCCGCCGTGCCGGCGTCGGCCTCGACGCGCACCGAGGCCGGGACCAGGGCGACCAGGTCGCCCGCCGGCTCCTCGCCCCGGCCGGCCATCCACGAGCGCAGCGCCCCCGCGCAGACGGCCAGCACCACGTCGTTGACCGTGGTGCCGAAGTGGGCCTTGACGGCCCGGACCTCGGCCAGCGGGAGCGACGCCAGGGCCACCCGCCGCGCAGGCCCGCCGAGCGCGACGTTGAGCGAGGTCCGCGGGGCCGAGAAGGGGGCGGTGGCCGCCCGCCCGCCCGGCGCCCCGTCGCCGGCGGCGTGCTGGCGGAAGCGGGTGAACAGCTCCACCGTGCCCCGCACCGCCGCCACCGCCTCCGCTGGGCGAGCGGCCAGGGCCGACAGGGCGTCGGCGATCAGCTCCGCCTCGACCGGCAGCGGAGGCGGCGCCCAGGGCTCCGGCTCGGGATCGGCGGGCCAGGGCTCGGGCTGCAGGTCGAGGAGGCGGACCAGCAGCTCGGTCCCGGCCACGCCGTCGTTTGCGGCGTGGTGCGAAATGGCCAGGACCGCGGCGCCGCCGCCGGCCAGGCCTTCGGCCACGTGCAGCGCCCACAGGGGCCGGCTGCGGTCGAGTGGGACAGCCACGACCGCGGCGACCGCCTCCAGCAGCTCGGCCTCGCCGCCGGGTGGGTCGACGGGCAGGCGGTGAAGGTGGTGGTCGAGGTCGAAGTCCGGGTCGTCCAACCAGACGGGATGGTGCAGACCGAACGGGATCTCGACCACCCGCTGGCGGAACACCGGGGCGAGGTGCAGCCGGGACGCCGCGTGCGCCCGCAGGGCCTCGAGCGACCAGCCCCCCGGAGCGGTGGCGGGGTCGAGCAGCGCCAGGGCCCCGATGTGCATCGGCATGGCCGGCGACTCGATGGCGAGGAAGGCGGCGTCGATGCCGCGCAGGCGCTGGCCGGCCGACACGGCTACTTCAGCAGCCGGGACAGCCGGCGGTCGGCCAGCGGTTTGCCGCCGGTCTGGCAGGTGGCGCAGTACTGGAGGGACTTGGTGGCGAAGGAGACTTCGCGGACGGTGTCGCCGCACTCGGGGCACGGCAGGCCGGTCCGCCCGTGGACCCGCATGCCCGAGCGCTTCTCGTCCTTCAGCTCCGACGCCGGCCGGCCGGTGCTGCGGGCGAGGGCGTCGGTCAGGACCTGGAGCAACGCGGCGTGGAGCCGCTGGACCTCGTCGTCGGTCAGCTTGGCCGCCGGCTTGAACGGGGACAGCCGGGCGAGGTGCAGCGCGTCGTCGGAGTAGGCGTTGCCCACGCCGGCCAGGGTCGACTGCGACACCAGGGCGGCCTTGAGCTGGCCGCCGTGGGATGCCAGCGCGGCGCCGAGCGCGGGCGCGTCGAACGCGGCGCCCAGCGGGTCGGGGCCGAGCCGGGAGACGCCCTCCACGTCGTCGGGGCTGCGTACGACGTACAGGGCCAGGCGTTTCTCGGTGCCGGCCTCGGTGACGTCGAAGCCCGCGCCGCCGTCGAAAGCGACCCGCAGGGCCAGCGGGCCCTTGCCGGGCCGGGCCGGCTTGGCCGGCAGGGTGGCGCTCCAGCGAACCCAGCCGCCCCGGGCCAGGTGCAGGACCAGGGCCAGCGGCTCGGGGCCGCCGCCTGCCGCAAGGTCGAAGACGAGGAACTTGCCTCGACGGCCCACGCCGGTCAGGGTGCGCCCCACCAGCGCGGACAGCGGCGGGTCGAAGGTCTTCAGCGCCGAGAAGGCAGCCAGCTCGGCCCGCTCGACCGTGCGGCCGCCGGCCTGGTCGGAGAGGAGGCGGGCCAGTGCCTCGACCTCGGGCAGCTCGGGCACCCGGTGCCTACCGGGCTCCGGTGGAGCCGAAGCCCTGCTCGCCGCGGGCGGCGTCGGGCAGGTCGTCGACGGGCGTGAAGCGCACCTGCTCGACGGCCTGGACGACCAGCTGCCCGATCCGGTCGCCGCGACGCACCTGGTAGGGCTGGGACGGGTCGGTGTTGACCAGCACGACCTTGAGCTCGCCCCGGTAGCCCGAGTCGATCAACCCGGGGGCGTTCAGGCAGGTGATGCCGTGGTGCAGGGCCAGCCCGCTGCGCGGCAGCACGAAGCCGGCGTGGCCCGGGGGGATGGCCACCGCCACCCCGGTGCCGATCAGCGCCCGGCCGCCGGCCGGTGCCAACAGGGCGTCCTCCGCGGCCACGAGGTCGGCGCCGGCGTCGCCCTCGTGCGCGTAGGCCGGCACGGTCACGCCGGCGTCGAGCCGGACCAGGGGGACCTCCACCATCGGGCCGCAGCCTACGATCCCGTGGTGCCCGGCCGGCTGGTGTGGATCGACCTCGAGATGACCGGGCTGGACCCGAAGACCTGCGCCATCGTCGAGGTGGCGACGTTGGTCACCGACGACGACCTCGACATCGTGGCCGAGGGGCCCGATCTCGTGGTGGCGTGCGACCCGGCGCAGCTGGACGCCATGGAGGACGTGGTGCGGTCCATGCACGAGTCCAGCGGCCTGCTCGACGCCATCAGGTCCTCCACCCTCTCGCTGGCCGACGCCGGCCGCCAGACGCTCGACTTCGTGAAGCAGCACGTACCCGAGCCGCGCACCGTGCCGTTGTGCGGCAACTCGATCGGCACCGACCGGCGCTTCCTGGCGGCGCACCTGCCCGAGATCGAGAGCTGGCTGCACTACCGCTCGATCGACGTGTCCACCGTGAAGGAGCTGTGCCGGCGCTGGTATCCCGACGCGCTGGCCGCCGCCCCCGACAAGACCGGCCACCACCGGGCCCTCGACGACATACGCGAGAGCGTCGCCGAACTGCGCTACTACCGGTCGGCGATCTTCCGCTGACGGCGGGTGCGGTCGGCCAGCAGCCGCTGGAACCGGATCCGGTTGTAGCGCTGGGCGGCGATGCACGGCCCGTTGGCCACGACGGCGTAGAGCTGGACGACCAGGCCGGCGTACCAGGGGTTGAACAGGAAGAACAGCGGCGCCGGCACCACGGCCAGCCAGTGGCCGAGCTCGGCCCGCCGGGTCTCGGCCATGTAGCGCCGGACCGAGGCGTCGTCCCGAGCGGGCGCCGACGACTTGTCGAACCCGCCGCGGAAGGTGGCGCCCGCCTCGGGCAGCCAGGGCTTCCAGCGCCGGATGCGCAGGGCCCGCTCGTAGATTCGGCCGCCAGCCTCGACCCGCCGCGGCCGGAACAGCCACCGGTCCTCGGCGAAGGCCCGCACCGGGAGACGGTGGACCAGGTACCCGGCCGACACCTGCAGCACCACGCAGGCGGCGACGTCGAGCGCCACCAGCGCCGGCCGGGACAGCGCAACGGCGCCCACGCGCCGAGTCTGCCAGGGCGGCGTCATGGGGGTCGGCGACTACGGTGGCGCGCCGTGGGCGTGGAGGCCGGCAAGCTCGACGCCCTGTTGTCCCGGGCGTCCCGCGAGGTCGACGAGGGCGTGCTGCCGTCGTGCCAGGTGGCCGTGGGCTACGGCGGCGAGGTGCTGGCCTTCGAGGTGTTCGGTGACGCCACGCTGGACACCCGCTACCACGTGTTCTCGTGCACCAAGCCGATGGTCGCCTCGGCGGTGTGGATTCTTCTGGGCGAGGAAGCGGTGGACGTCGCCCGTCCCGTCGCCGACTACGTCCCGGCCTTCGCCGCCAACGGGAAGCACACCGTCACCGTCGAGCACCTGCTGCTGCACACCTCGGGGTTCCCGCATGCAACGCTTCTCCCGCCGGCGTGGGAGACCCGCGAGGGCCGCCTGGGCGCGTTCGCCTCCTGGGAGCTGAGCTTCGAGCCCGGCACCGCCTTCGAGTACCACCCCACCTCAGCCCACTGGGTGCTGGCCGAGGTGGTTCAGGCTGCGAGCGGCGTGGACTTCTGGGACTTCTTCGAGCAGCGCGTGACCGCGCCGGCCGGCCTGCCGGGCCGGGTGCTGGGCGTCCCAATCGACCGCCAGGAGGGCGTCGCCGTGCTGTCGGCCACCGGCGAGCCGGCCACGCCCGACGAGCTGGAGGCCGCCATCGGCGTCCGCGAGCTGCCCACCACCGAGGTGACCGAGGAGAACCTGCTGGCCTTCAACCGGCCGGACATCCGGGCCCTCGGCGTCCCGGGGGCCGGCGGGATCATGCGGGCGGCCGACCTGGCCCTCTTCGGCCAGGCCCTCCTGCACGACCGTCCCGGCATCTGGCGCGACGACGTGCGGGCCGACGCCATCGGGACGGTACGCAACCGCTTCGGCGACCCCCTGTTCGGCATGCCCGCCAACCGGACGCTGGGCCTGGTGCAGGCGGGCGACGACGGCCTGGCGTTCCTGCGGGGGTTCGGCAGCGCCACCTCGCCGCGGGCGATCGGCCACAACGGCGCCGGCGGCCAGATCAGCTGGGCCGACCCGGCCACCGGCATCTCGTTCGCCTACGCCACCAACGGCATCGACGCCAACATCATCCGCCAGTTCCGCCGCGGCATGGCCCTGTCGACCATGGCGGCCGGGCTGACCGGCGAGGTCTAGGCGCCCGCCAGCGACAGGCAGTGGGGGCCGGCGATGGCGTCGGCCAGGAGCTCCCAGGTGGCGCCCTCGTCGGCCGAGCCGTACACCTGCCCGCCGGGCGAGACGAACGCGGCACCGCCGTCGGGGAGGCCGTCGAGCCAGAACGTGTCGACGTTGCCCTCGAACCACTCGGGCAGACCGGCCCGGCAGCGCTCGAACGGCCGCCCGCCGGTGAGGGGCCGGCGGTAAAGCGCCGCCCGCTCCCCCATGGGGCCGTCCGACGCGCTGAGCAGCACCGTGCCGCCGGACACCGCGACCGCCCGGGCATAGGTCGACTCCAGCCCCTCGTCGACGACGCGCCAGGTCCGGCCGTCGTCGCGGCTCTCGGCCAGGCCGGCCGCCGATGCAGCCAGCGCCGGGCCGTCCCCCGCCACCACCTGGTGCACGTCGAGGTCGATGTCGACGGTGGCCCGCCAGGTTGCGCAGCCGTCGTCGGAGCGCAGGATGCCACCGACGTGCACGTTGGCCAGGACGGTACCCGCCGGGGAAACGGCGATGGCCCGCACCGCAGGCGGCCCGCCCCAGGGCGTGTACCACCGGTCCCGGCCCTCGGCGTCGTCGAACGACACCAGCCGCTCGACCGTCCCGTCGCCGGCGCGGTACACGTGAGCGCCGGCCGTCCCGGCCAGGACTTCGCCGCCGCCCAGCTGGGCCAGGCAGGCGACGCGGGCGGCCTCGATGGGCGGCGCCCGGCGGCCGTCGGCGGCCACCACCTCGTGACCGTTGACCACCGCCCAGGGACCGGCGACCGCGACGACGTCGTGGCCCACGTGGGCCACGGCCCGGCCGGCGGTCGCGTCGACCAGCCCCGTCGTTGTGCCGATCAGCACGCTCGCCGGCATGGCCATGGCGCGCCGATGGTAGACCCGGAGCGTGGGAGACGCCCTCGACCGCTACCGGTCGATGCGGGATTTCGCCCGCACACCCGAGCCGTCCGGCGACGCGCAGCCGCCCGCCGCCGAGATCCCGCGCTTCGTGATCCAGGAGCACCACGCCACCGCCCTGCACTGGGACCTGCGGCTCGAGCGCGACGGCGTGCTGGCGTCGTGGGCGGTGCCGAAGGGCATCCCGCCCGACCCTCGGGTCGACCACCTGGCCGTGCAGACCGAGGACCACCCGATGCTGTACCTGGAGTTCTCCGGCAGCATCCCCGAGGGTGAGTACGGCGGCGGCCATCTGCGCATCTGGGACCGAGGCACGTACCGGTGTGAGAAGTGGAGCGAGCGGGAGGTGATGATCACGCTGGAGGGCGAGCGCGCCCGAGGGCGCTACGTGCTCTTTCACACCGGTGCCCGCAACTGGATGCTCCACCGCATGGACCCGCCCGCCGATCCCTCCCGGGAGCTGTTGCCGGCGTCGTTCACGCTGGTCGACGAGGTCGACGGCGGTCTGCCCGAGGACCAGTCGGCCTGGTCGTTCGAGGCTGCGCTGGGTGGTCGGCGGGTCGTCGTGGTCTCCCAGGGTGGTCGGGCCCGGGTGGAGGACGGTGCCGGCCGCGAGGTCTCAGACCGCTGGCCCGAGGCCAGGTCGATAGGTCCCGCGCTCGGCACCTTGGAGGTGGCGCTGGAGGCCGAGATCGTGGTCGCCGGTGGCGACGGCCGGCCGGACGGCGCCCTCCTGGCTCGCCGTGAGGCGGCGGCGGCCGAGTCGGCGGCTCGGCGCCTGGCCAGCCGCCACCCGGCCGGGGTGATCCTGCTCGACCTCCTGTGGCTGGAGGGCCACGCCACCTCGCCCCTCCCGTTCGGGCAGCGCCGGGCGCTGCTGGAGAAGGTGGTCCCGGCCGGTGGCGCGTGGCAGGTGGCGCCGGCCCATCCGGGCGAGGGAGCGGCCCTCCTGGCGGCGGCGGAGGCTCAGGCGTTGCCGGGCGTCCGCGCCCGCCGCCTCGACACCGGCTACCAGGCCGGCGCCCTGCGATTCACGGCCGCCGGCGCGACTGGGCCAACGACGGGAGGTCCTCGGGCCTGAGGCCGACGGCCGCGGCCAGGACGAGCAGGAGTTCGGCCTCCTGGGCCGGCGTCACGATCCCGGCGTCGGGCGGCCCCGAGCGCAGGTCGATGGTGCCCGGCCCGGCCACGACCACCACGGCCTCGCGCAGGGCGGCCCGGTGCAGCCCGGCCACGGCCCGCAGGGCCATCTGCCGGGCACCACCTCTCGTGCGGGCCAGCTGCCGACGGAGCGATGGAAGGTCGTCCAGCCGGTGGAGGGCGACCTCGTACGCCGTCGCCATCGCCGTGCCGGTGCCCCGGCCTCCTGCCGCTCCCCCGCTTCCGACCTCGATCACTGCCATACCAGTCCCTCGTCCGGTGAGGTGGCCGCAGGATTCCCGTTCCGGAACCGCGCCAAACCGGTCCGGCGCTCAGGTGCCGGTAGCGTCACGCAGGTGCTGCCCTGCGTGTGCGGCCACGGCGACATGGCGCACCAGGCCGACGACGAGTCCTGCGGCACCTGCGGGTGCCTGGCCTTCGTGCCCGAGGGCAGCCACTGCGAGCCGCTGTCGGCCGCCGAGGCGGCCCGCGGCGTGACCATCGCCGACCGGGGCTGCCGGGCGTCGGACCCTCAGGAGCAGCCGCTGGTGGCCCCGCAGCTGCCGCAGGCGTAGCAGCTGCCGGCCCGCTGCATCTCGTTGCCGCACGAGAAGCAGAACGGGGCATCGCGCTGCATGGCGGCGGGGACCGGGCGCGGCGGCGGAAGGGCCGTCTCCACCACGCCGGCCGACGGGGTGGCCACCTCCTCGACGCCGGGCAGCGTGGGCTGGCTGCGCTCGTCGCTGGTGAGGATGCCGAGGTCGGCCCGCTCGTCGAAGGTCAGGTAGTCCACCGCCAGGCGGCGGAAGATGTAGTCGACCAGCGACGAGGCGATGCGCAGCTCCGGGTCGTCGGTCATCCCGGCCGGCTCGAAGCGCATGTTGGTGTACTTCTGGACGTAGGTCCGCAGCGGCACGCCGTGCTGCAGCCCGAGGCTGACCGAGATGGAGAAGGCGTCCATCACCCCGGCCAGGGTGGAGCCCTGCTTGGACACCTTCATGAAGACCTCGCCGGGCCGGCCGTCGTCGTACTCGCCGACGGTGACGTAGCCCTCGCAGTCGGCCACCCGGAACGCGAACGTGGTCGATCGGCGGCGCCGGGGCAGCCGCTCGCGCATCGGCTGCTTGACCACCACGGTCTGGCGGTTCAGCGCCTGCTCCAGCTCGGCCACCTTGGCCGCCAGCTCCCGGTCGTGGGCCTGCGCCTCGGAGACCGGCTCGTCCTTCTTGGTGGTCGACAGCGGCTGGGCCACCTTGCAGTTGTCCCGGTAGATGGCCAGCGCCTTGATGCCGAGCTTCCACGCCTCCAGATGAAGCTGCTCGACGTCCTCCACGGTAGCCGTCTCGGGGACGTTCACGGTCTTGCTCAGTGCGCCCGAGATGAACGGTTGCACGGCGGCCATGAGGCGGATGTGGCCGTAGTGGGAGATGACGTTGTCGCCCATCGAGCAGGCGAACACCGGCAGGTGCTCGGCCTTCAATCCGGGGGCACCCATGATCGACTTGTGGGCGTCGATGTGGGCGACGATGGCGTCGATCTGCGAGTCGGAATAGCCCAACGTGCGCAGCGCTCGGGGCACCGTCTGGTTGACGATGGACATCGTGCCGCCGCCCACCAGCTTCTTGGTCTTCACCAATCCGAGGTCCGGCTCCACCCCCGTGGTGTCGCAATCGAGGAGGAAACTTATGGTTCCGGTGGGCGCAAGAACGGTGGCCTGCGAGTTGCGGACGCCGTAGCGCTCCCCCACCTCCACCGCCTCGTCCCAGGCCTCCTGGGCGGCCGACAGGACGTCGGTGGGTGCCAGCTCCTCGTCGATGGCGGCGACGGCGTCGCGGTGCATGCGAAGCACGTTCAGCATGTGCTGCGCGTTCTCGTGGTAGCCGGCGAACGGGCCCATGCGGGCGGCCGTGCCGGCCGATGTGGCATAGGCGTGCCCGGTCATCAGTGCCGTGAGGGCGGCCGCCCACGCCCGTCCCTCGTCGGAGTCGTAGGCCAGGCCCTTGGCCATCAGCAGCGCGCCGAGGTTGGCGTAGCCGAGGCCGAGCTGGCGGAACCTCTTGGTGTTCTCGTCGATCTTCGGCGTCGGGTACTCCGACATGCCGACCAGGATCTCCTGGGCGGTGAAGATGACCTTCACGCCGGCCTTGAACGCCTCGACGTCGAAAGTCCCGTCGTCGTTCAGGTACCGCAGCAGGTTGAGGCTGGCCAGATTGCAGGCACTGTCATCCACCGAAAGGTATTCACTACACGGGTTCGACGCGGTGATGCGGCCGCTCGCGTGGAGGGTGTGCCAGCGGTTGATGGTGGTGTCGAACTGCAGCCCGGGATCGGCGCACTCCCAGGCCGCCTCGGCGATCTGGCGGAACAGGGCGCGGGCCTTCACCGTCTCCACCACCTTGCCGGTGGTGCGGGCGGTGAGCTGCCAGTCGCCGTCGGCCTCGACCGCGGCCATGAACTCGTCGGTCAGGCGGACCGAGTTGTTGGCGTTCTGGTACTGGAGGGAGTTGCTGTCCTTGCCGTCGAGGTCCATGTCGAACCCGGCGGCCCGGAGGGCCCGGGCCTTGCGCTCCTCGATGGCCTTGCACCAGATGAAGTCCTCGATGTCGGGGTGGTCGGCGTCGAGGATCACCATCTTGGCGGCGCGGCGCGTGACGCCCCCGCTCTTGATGGTGCCGGCCGAGGCGTCGGCGCCCCGCATGAAGCTGACCGGGCCCGAGGCGGTGCCGCCGCCCTTCAGCCGCTCCTTCGACGAGCGGATCCGGCTGAGGTTCACCCCGGCGCCCGAGCCGCCCTTGAAGATGATCCCCTCCTCGACGTACCAGTTGAGGATGTCGGTCATCGAGTCCTCGACCGACAGGATGAAGCAGGCGCTGGACTGGCGGACCCGTCCCTCGACGCCGATGTTGAACCAGACCGGCGAGTTGAAGGCGGCCCGCTGGTGGACGATCAGGTACTTCAGCTCGGCGTTGAAGGCGTTGGCCTCCGCGGCGTCGACGAAGTAGCCGTCCTTGACGCCCCACGCCGTGATGGTGTCGGCCACCCGGTCGGCCACCTGCTTGAGCGACCACTCCCGCTCGGGCGAGCCGAGGGCGCCCCGGAAGTACTTCTGAGCCAGGATGTTGGTGGCGTTCACGCTCCAGCCGGCCGGCACCTCCACGCCCAGCTGCTCGAAGGCCACCGTGCCGTCGGCATAGTTCGTGATACGGGCGTCCCGACGCTCCCAGACCACCTCGTCGTAGGGGTGCACCCCCTCCGTGGTGAAGTGGCGGCGGATGCCGATACCCAGGCGTTCGGGCGCGATGGCCATGACGAAGCCTCCCTTGCTGGCTGACCCGGCGGTGCGGACCGGGGCGACAATTACAACACCGTAGTTACAGCCCTGTCAACGAAAAGTTGGCCAACCGACGATGGCCCAGCCGCCCCGATCGGACGCTACCGTTCTGGGCCCCTGGGCGTGGTGGGCCCCCAGGGGCTAGCCTGCCGGGCGCCGCCGAAGGTGGGCAGTGACGAGCCTAGGGAGCCCCGACCCCATGGACGCAGAGCCGATGGATGCTGACCGTATGAGCACTCGATGGACGGCATGAGCAGCCTGATGACCCGGCCCGAGTTCTGGGTGCCGGTCCTGGCCATCTTCGGGGTGACGGCGGCGGCACTGCGGATGACGGCGGTGAACCGCCGCGTGCTCAAACAGGACACGATGGCGGTGGGCCGGGTGGAGCGGGACGGCGACTCTCTGGCCGTTCGTCGCGGCGCCGGCGGCGCCACGGCGGGCGAGCCCACCGAGGCCCCCATCGCCGGGGTGGCCGCCGACCATCCCCGGGTCACGTTCGCCGATGTCGCCGGCCTCGACGAGGCGATCGCCGAGCTCCGCGAGGTCACCGAGTACCTGTCCGATCCCGAGCGGTTCCGCCTGCTGGGCGCCGAACTGCCCAAGGGCATCCTCCTCCAGGGCCAGCCGGGGTGCGGCAAGACGCTCCTGGCCCGGGCGCTCGCCGGCGAGACCGGTGTCCCGTTCTACTTCGTGTCCGCGGCCAGCTTCGTCGAGAAGTTCGTCGGCCTCGGCGCCGCCCGCGTGCGGGAGCTGTTCGCCGAGGCCAAGAAGAACGCACCCTCCATCGTGTTCATCGACGAGTTGGACGCGGTCGGCCGGCGGCGCGATGCCGACGGCGGCGGCGGCCGGGAGTTCGACAACACCTTGAACCAGCTCCTGGTGGAGCTGGACGGCTTCGGCGGCTCCTCGGGCGTCCTCCTGCTCGGTGCCACCAACCGGCCGGAGCTGATCGACCCTGCCCTGGTGCGGCCCGGGCGGTTCGACCGCCGTATCGAGATCAGCCGGCCGGATGTCACGGGCCGGGAGAAGATCCTCCGGCTGCACGCCGCCTCCCGGCCGTTCTCGGGCCGGGTCGACTGGGCCGCCGTCGCCGCCAACACCGCCGGGCTGTCGGCAGCCGAGTTGGCCAACATCGTCAACGAGGGCGCCCTGCTGGCCGCCCGCCGCCACCGGCAGATGATCTCGCCCGAGGACCTGGACGAGGCGGCTGCGCGGGTCCTGTCCGGCACCCGGAGCTCCCGGCTGATGGACGACGACGAGAAGCAGCTCCTGGCCGCCCACGAGGCCGGGCACGCGCTGCTCTCGGTCCTGGTGAAGGGCATGCAGATCCCGTCCCAGGTGTCGATCGTGGGCCGGGCCGGCATGCTGGAGAAGTCGGCCTGGGCGGGCGACGACGACCGCAGCGCCCTGACCAAGCGCGAGCTCCTGGCCCGCCTGATCGTCCTGCTGGGCGGCCGGGCCGCCGAGCTGCACCTGTTCGGGGAGCCCAGCACCGGGGCCGAGGACGACCTCAAGCACGCGGCCACGCTGGCCCGCCGGATGGTCGAACGCTGGGCGATGACCGGGCGCTTCGAGCTGGCCGCCGGCCAGGCGGAGGGGCCTCGGCACTACTTCGAGGGCAGCGCCGGTGGCGTCGAGGTCCGCACCCTGCTGGCCCGGGCCGAGCAGGCCGCCGTCGTCATCCTGGCCGACCACGACGCCCAGTTGCGGGCCATCGCCGGTCGGCTGTTCGAGCGCGAGACGCTGTCGGGTCTGGAGGTCCAGGAGCTGGCCGGGCGCCGGCCCCCGCGGGTGGCGCTTGCGGCGATCCGCCCCATCCGCTCCGCCGCGTCGTTCGACTAGCCCCCCGAGGCGGTCGGCAGGCGCGACCGCACGCCCAGCTCGTGACGGCGGCTGTCGGCGATGCGGGCGAGGGCAGCCAGCTGGCGGCGCTCCCGGGCCCGGAAGAGCCGGCCCCGCCGGCCGAGGACCAGTGCCACCTCGACCTGGGGCAGCTCGGCCCAGGCGATGTCGTCCGGGCCGCCGTCTGCGCCGACCGGGCCGACCGAGCTGCGGCGCCCGCGTACGAAGGCCGACAGCCAGGGCGCCGCCGGCGGGCTTCCCGACTCGGCCAGCGCCGAGGGCGGCCCGAGGTCCACCACCACTGACCAGTCGGCCTCGAAGTTGGACTGGGCGTTCGCAGCCAGGACGGCGTACAGGTCCGACAGGCGGTGCTGGTCGACCAGGACGGCGGCCGTCTCCAGCGCGTCCAGGCGGGGATCGGAGGCGGCGTCGGTGGCGGGGCGCACGTCTTCGACGTCGACGCCGTCCACCTGGCCGATCTCGGCCACCAGCAGGTCCACCAGTTCGGCGCCGGGGAGCTCGACGACCAGCTCGTCGATGGCCCGGCCACCACCGCGCTCGAGGATGTCGATGCCGACCAGGTCGCCGCGCACGGCGCCGATGCGGCTGGCCACTGCGCCGAGCGCACCCGGCCGGTCGGGCACCCAGACCCGCACCACGAAGGTCGCCACGGCACCGGAGGTTACGGCAGGCCCGTGAACCGAGTGTGACCGGCCGGCGACCGGCGGGTAAACCCTGCCTACAGGGCCGGCAGGGCCCGCCGCATGGTGCGCACCGCCTGGCCGATGCGCTGCTCGTTCTCGATGAGCGCGAAGCGGACGTAGCCCTCGCCACCGGGCCCGAAGCCGACGCCGGGCGAGGTGGCCACCCGGCCCTCGCGCACCAGCAGCTTGGCGAACTCCAGGCTGCCCATCGCCGCGTAGGGCTCGGGGATCGGCGCCCACACGAACATGGTGCCGCAGGGGCGCTCGACCTCCCACCCGATCCGGGCCAGGCCGTCGATGAGGGCGTCGCGCCGGCTCTGGTAGATCTCGTTGACCAGCTTGGGGTAGTCGCCCGCCTCGTTCATGGCCACGGTGGCGGCGATCTGGATGGGCTGGAAGGTCCCGTAGTCCAGGTAGCTCTTGAGCTTGGTCAGGGCGGCCACGATGGCCGCGTTGCCGACCAGGAACCCGACGCGCCAGCCGGCCATGGAGAACGACTTGGTCAACGTGTACAGCTCGACGGCCACGTCGGTGGCCCCCTCCACCTGCAGGATGGAGGGCGGCTGGTAGCCGTCGAAAGCGGTGTCGGAGTAGGCGAAATCGTGGACGAGGACGACGTCGTGCCGGCGGGCGAACTCCACGATGCGCGCCATCCAGGCAAGGTCGACGCAGGCCGTCGTGGGGTTGTGCGGGAACGACAGGACCACCACCCGCGGCTTGGGCCACTGGTTCTCCCAGGCGGCGAGCAGGTTGGCGAAGAAGTCCTGGTCGGGACCGACCCGGATCTGCTGCACCTCGGCGCCGGCGAAGAGGGCCGCGTAGATGTGGATCGGGTACGACGGCGACGGCACGAAGGCCGAGTCGCCGGGGCCCAGCAGTACCCACATCAGGTGCGAGAGCCCCTCCTTGGCACCGATGGTCGTCACCACCTCGCGGTCGGGGTCCAGCTCGACGCCGAAGCGGCGCAGATACAGGTCGGCCACCGCTCGGCGCAGCTTGGGCAGCCCGCGGGAGGAGGAGTACCGGTGGTTGCGCGAGTTGCGGGCCGCCTCCACGAGCTTCTCCACGGCCGCGTCCGGCGAGGGGATGTCGGGGTTCCCGAACCCGAGGTCGACCACGTCCTCGCCCAGCCGCCGGGCGTCGACCTTCAGCTCGTTGATGATGGTGAAGACGTACGGTGGCAGCCCGTTGATGCGGCGGAACTCCATGCCCGAGCCAGCCTACCGAAGGGCCCGGCGGGCCGAACCGAGCATTTGCACCGCCTCCGGCCACGGGGCGCCGAGCGGGGCGACGACGGCCCAGGTGGCGCCGGCCGCCGCCAGACCACGCAGGTGGGCGCCGACGTCGGTGGTGGCCAGGTCGACCTGCCCGCCCCAGGTGACGGGCACGCCCGCCGGCTCGCCCGCGATGCGGGCGTGGTCGACGCCCCACAGGTTCACCGCGTCCGCCTCGGCGCGGCCCACCGCCCTGGTGCCGGCCGACAGCCCGCCGACCCACGTCGTGATGCCGACGCGCCGCAGCTGCCGGCACACCGCGGTGAGGGCGGCGCGCCGGGCGGCGGCGGGCGGGAACGGGACGCCGTAGGCGGCGTTCTCGGCCCGGCTCAGACGGTCCCCCACCCCGAGCCCGGCCACCAGGCGGGCGCCGGCGATCGCGGCCAGGGTGGCGAAGGTGCGCACCAGCACCTCGTCGGGCACGAGGCCGACCCGCGCCACCAGCGTGCCCACGGCGAGGCGGTCGGTCTCGGTGGCCAGGGCGGCCAGCAGGCTCGGGCCGTGCAGGGCCGGCCGCCCGGGCTGGCCGATGGGCCACAGGTGGTCGAAGACGAACACCCCGTCCAGCCCGGCTGCCTCGGCCTGGGCCGCCACCGCCAGGGCCTGGTCGGGGTCGGGCCGGAACTGCGGCAGGGTGATCCCGACGAGCACGGCTCAGCCGCCGCCGGCCGGGCCGTCGTTGCCGTTCTCCAGGGCGAGCAGGGCGGCACCGATCGCGCCGGCGTGCTCACCGAGGGCGGCGGGCACGATCGAGACGGCCCGCTGGTCGGCCCCCAGGACCAGCTCGGCGAACGCGGCCCGGGTCGGGGCCAGGAGCACCTCTCCCGCCTCGACCAGCCCGCCGCCGAGGACGAACCGCCGGGCGTCGAGGACGGCGGCCAGATTGGCCAGTCCCAGCGCCACCCACCACCCGAACCGGGCCATGACCGCGACCGCCTCCTCGTCGCCCTCGGCGGCAGCCGTGGTGACGTGCTCACCCCGCACGGCGGCCGCCGCCCCGCCGGCCAGTTCTGCGATCCGGGCGGCACGCCCCGCCTCGGCCGCCTCCCGGCCCAGCCGGCCGAGACCGCTCCCCGAGGCGACCCGCTCCCAGCACCCCCGCTTGCCGCAGGGGCAGGGCTGGCCGTTGGGGTCCACGACCATGTGACCCACCTCGCCGGCGAAGCCGTTGGCGCCGCGCAGCAGGCGCCCACCCGCCACCAGGCCGCCGCCGATCCCGGTGCCGAGGGTGACCAGCACGGCGTCGGGCACGCCCCGGGCGGCGCCGAGCCGGTGTTCCGCCCACGTCGCGCAGGTGGCGTCGTTGTCGACCCGGACGGCCGCCCCGGGGAACCGCGCGGCAAGCGTGCCGCGCACGTCCAGGTCGGCGACGCCGGGCAGGTTGGGCGCCATCCGCAGGGTGCCGGAGCGGTCCACCAGGCCGGGAACGCCCACACCGATGCCGGTGACGGGGCCGGTGGTGGCGGCGAGCGCGGTCACCAGCTCGCAGAGCGCGTCCATGACGGCCGCCTCCCCGGTCGGTGTGGGGACCCGCTCCTCGGCGACGACGCTGCCGCCGTCGTCCAGCGCGAGGCCCAGCAGCTTGGTCCCGCCGAGGTCGACCCCCGCGGTCACCAAGGGAGGAGCCGGGTGGTCATGGGTCCGGCGATGGTACCGGCCCGCCCGGGGGCGCCTTCGGCGGGCGCCGCGACGGTGGCGCGGCACGAGGCGGGAACCGGCCGTGGCGCGCCGCCCACAGTGCGGCGAGGCCCAGGCCGTAGACCGGGGCCAGCACCCCGAAGGCGAGGCTGGTGTTGGGCCGGATGCCGGCCGTCGTGACGGCCACCACCACCTGCGCGGCCAGGCTGCCGAGGAGTGCCACCCGTACCGGGCGCGGGGCGCTGCCCGACAGGAAGAAGAGGCCGGCCAGGGCGATGTCGTCCCGTCGGCTGCGGCCGACGGCAGCGGCGTAGGCGGCCACGAAGGCGCCACAGCCGGCCACGAACAGCCCCAGCGCGACCGCCAACGCCACCACGTCGGCCGAGGGCACCGCGGCGGCCAGCGTCGCGGTGGCGGCGAACAGGGCCGTCCCGGCTACCGCGGTTCGCACGATGGGGTGGCCCGGCCTCACCATCGCGCCGGTCCGGGCGGCGCCGAGCCCGCTTCTCGGTGGGATATCGCGCGCCCTGGCGCGCGATATGGCACCAAGTTCGCCGGGTGGGCTGTCATGCGCAGGAGGCGGCCCGGGTGAGGGCGGCGGCCAGGCGGGCCGCCAGCACGTCGTAGTCGAACTCGGCGAGGGCGCGCCGGCGGGCGGCCTCGCCCATGGCGGCTCGGCGGCCGGGATCGTCGAGGAGGGCAGCCAGGGTGGCGGCCACGGCGACCGGATCGCGGGGTCGGGCGACCAGCAGGCCGGTGGTGCCGTCGGCGACCGCGTCGGGCACGCCCCCGCTGGCCCCGGCCACCTGGGCGACGGCGCAGGCGGCGGCCTCCAGGAAGACGATGCCGAAGCCCTCATCCAGCCCGCCCCAGCGGTCCCGGCAGACCATGGCGAACAGGTCGGCGGCCCCGTAGACGGCGGGCAGGTCCTCCTCGGCCACCGCCCCGAGGAACGACACCGGCGCGCCGGTGCGGTTGGCCAGGCGCTCGAGCCGTGCCCGGTCCCGGCCGCCCCCGCCGATGACCAGGCGCAGACCGGGCCGGTCCAAGGCCAGGCGGGCCACCGCCTCGATCAGCACGTCCATCCCCTTGCGCGGCACCAGCCGGCTGACCGACACGACCAGCGGTCCCGAGCCGTCCGCTCCGAGGCGACGGCGCCAGTGCCGGCGGTCGTCGGGAGGCAGGGGGCGGAACCGGTCGCCGTCCACGCCGGGCGGCACCACCACCAGATCGGCCACGGGCCGGCCGGCCACCCGCCGGGCCTGCTCGGCCGGGTAGTTCCCCGCGGCGACGACCAGCGTCGCCCCGCGCACCGCGGCGGCCAGCGCCCGGCGGACTGCCGGGATGCGGGCCGGCACGGTCACCTCGGCGCCGTGCAGGACCAGCGCGTAGGGCCGGCCGAGCGAGGGCCCCAGCAGCCCCAGGGGGAGGGCCGGGTCCAGCACGACCAGGCCGGCACCGACCTCGCCGGCCAGTGCGCGCACGCGACGGGTCAGGGCGGGCGTCGGCAGCAGGACCGAGGCGGCCGTGCGCTCGATGCGGAAGGGCTGGGCCGCGTCGAACGCGGCGGCTTCGGGGTGCGCGGCCGTCAGCACCGTCGCCTGCCCGGCCGGCAGCCGGCGCCAGAGCTCCCAGAGGTAGGACTGGATGCCGCCCCGCTTGGGCGGGAAGTCGTTGGTGACCAGGAGGTGCCGGGGCTCAGCGATCGCCGGTGCGCCGTCCGGCCTGGCGGGGGCGCCGCTTCGACGTCGTCGACAGCACCACCACCGCCGGTTCGGGGTCGCCCTGGTTCACCTCGATGACCGGCGGCGCCGCCATCGGCGGGATGGTGGGCACCGGCCGCACCGGCGCCGAGCGGCCGGCGCGCTGGTCTCGCGGCGGCTTGGCGGGCGGCGGGCCGAGCGCGAAGACCTCGCCCTGGGGGCGGGCCTCGACCGGCGAGGGTGGCTGGGCCGGCGCCGGGGCGGCGGTGTCGGCTTCCGGCGGCGCGGCGGCGGGGCGCCGGACGGCCCGGGGTTGCGGTCGGAGCGAGGGTGCCCCGGCCAGGCGGCCGGGCTGGTTGGGCGCCCGGTTGGTGGAGCTCATGGGCGACGGCGGGCGGGCCAGGTGCGTCGGGCGCTCGGCGTCGACGCCCGACCCCGGGCCGGGCGCGGCCGGGGCGGGCGTCGACGCCGCCGCCGCGGGCTCGCCGGCTGCCGGGGCCCGGCGCACGGAGCCCCTCGCCGGCGAGCCCTTTGGCGCAGCGGACTTTGGCGCAGCGGACTTCGGCGCAGCGGATCGGCCCGGCCGGTTCCTGGCCGACGGCGACGGCACCGGGTCGGGTTCCAACGGCTCGGGACGCGGCGCCTTGCGGCCCGGCTCGACGTAGCCCAGCTCGCCGGCGAGCCGCCCACGCGCCGTCACCTCGCCCGTGCGCAGGTCGACCTGCCACACGGCGGCCCGGGTGCGACCGCGATTGACGAAGGTGAACTTCACCGCCCAGGTCGTGCCGTGGAGGTTGTAGGCGCTCCAGCCCTCGTCGAACACGTCGTCGTGGAGGCGGAGCCCCTTGTCCGACAGGTTGGCCTTCACCGACTCGCCCAGCGGCTCGGCCGACAGGCCGAGGCGCACCTTCGTGAAGGGCAGCCGGAGGGCCCGGTCGACGACCCTGGCCTGCTCGGCCCTGATGGGGGTGGCGAAGCGGAGGATCCACTCCTCGTCCACGCCGGCGACGGCGGCGATCTCCGCCACCGAGGCGCCCGCTCGCAGGCGGGCCTGGATCTCCCGTGGGCTCAGCCCGCTGGAGGGCTTGGGCGGCTTGGCGATGACCGCCGGGAGGTTGCGCCGATCCTGCTCCTGGGCTGGCGCAGCCGCCTCGGGCGCGCCACCGTTGCGCAGGCGGTGCGCCTCCTCGATGGTGGCCAGCACCTTGTCGTCCAGGGCGATGACGTAGCCGCCGGACTTCGCACCCTTGCGGGTGGCCAGGATGAGCCCGTCGAGTTCGGTGGTGAAACCGACGAGATGGAGCTTCTGCACAGGGATCCCCCGGTGCCGCCCAGGGCGGGCGGGCCCGGCCTTCGGGCCCGTTGCGGAAGGTACCACCCGGCCCTCGTCTGCTCGTGGATGGTCACGACCGGTTTCCCCTTCACCGAACGCCGCCCTCCTGGCGGAGCCGGTGGCGGAGCTCGGGGACCAGGCCCGCGCCGGCCAGCAGCCGGACGGCCCGGGCCTCGGTCACGTCGATGACGACGGCGTCGTCGGGCGCCCGGTCGCAGATGAAGGTGACGACGCAGTCGTCGCACGCCTCGGTGTGGAGCATCACGCAGTCGGTGCAGCTGATCGTGGTGCAGCCGGCGGTGGTGCTGGGCGGGAGCGCTGGAGCCATGCCGGCAGGATGCCAGGCACCTGTGACACGAACCGCCACGGCGCCGGTCAGCGACCGAGGACGGCGCCCAGCTGGCCACTCGACAGGATGTTGGCGCCCAAGCCGCGGGCCCCGTCCTGGACCCGGCGATCGCTCGACGCCACGAGGACCGGCACCGAGGTCGGCAGCGACTCGACCAGGGCGAGGATCACGTCGTCCGCCTCGGTCCCGGGATCGGAGAAACTGACTCGAACCGGGCCGCTCCGGGGCGGCGGGACGGCACCGGCCAGGTCGGCGCCGTCGAAAACGACGTGGACCCGCACGCCGGTCCGGGCGGCGAGCTCGGTGAGCGCGTCGATGAGGCGGAGGCGGATCTCAGTCACGTCCAGGCCCGGCCAGATGGCCATCGCGGCGTTGTAGCCGTCGACCAGCAGCAGGGCGCCGGGCGCGCGGACCAGGTGAGCGGCGGCCTCGGGCGAGTCGTCGAAGACGGCCGGGGGGATGGCCAGCGGCCGCCGGGACGACGGCGCGACGGATCGGGTCAGCGGCGGGGCGGGCGCCGCCGGAACCGCCCCGCCGTCGCCTGAAGGCTGGAGGGCGGCGGCCGCCTCCTCGAGCGCCCGGTGGAGCGCGCCGGCGGCCGAGCGCGCCGCCACCAGGGCGGCTCTGGCCGGAGCGAAATCGGGAAGGACCGGCGCCGGCGAGGCGGTGTCCGCCAGCCGGCGCTCGAGTTCGTCCCGTTGCCCGGCAGTCGCCACCAGCTGCTCGCGCACCTCCGCCACTTCCGCGGCGGCGGCGAGGGCCCGCTCGTTCGCCGCCACCAGTTCCCGGGCCGTGCGGGCGAGCGCCTGCTCCGCGGCCCGCCGCAGCCGGCGCTCCTCGGCCAGCGCCGGCTCCACGCGGGCCAGCTCCCGGCGGGCACGTTGCGCGGCCTCCTCCGCCCGGCGGGCGGCAGCCTCGGCCCGCTCGGCCCGCCGGGTTGCGCTCCGGTCGTCACGGGCGGCCCGCTCCTCCTCTGCGGCCGCCGACGCGGTGGCAGCCAACGCGTCCAGCTCTTCCGTCCAGCCCTCCGGCCTGGTCAGGAACAGCATGCTCGCCCTGTCCAGCTGCTCGGCGGCGGCCGGCACCTCGGCGACGGACGCGACCCGGGCGAGGAACTCCTCGTCCTCGAGCGCCTTGCGCACGGCGGCCAGCGCCCGGTCGGGCAGGCGGGCGAACCCAAGGAACGGCCGCAGGGGCCGCGGGGCTTCGACGGGCGGGATGGCCCTCGATCCGAGGCGCCCGACCTCGAAGGCCAGTTCCAGCGCCAGCCGCACGAGGCTGTCCGGCACCGGCCCCGGGGTGGTCGAGCTCAGGGGCTGCCGTCCTCGGCGGCGAGGGCGGCCGTCGTCCCGCCCGCATCGGCGTCGTCCAGGCGGTCCAGCGCGTTGCCGTGCCCGCACCACCGGCACGCGACCTCCTCCACCACCTCGGAGAGCACCTCCTCGTTCTCGACCGTGAGGTCGCCGCCGAGGCTGTAGTGGTGGAAGCTGCGGGTCCGCCGGGTGGAGGTGACGTCGAAGCGCGTGCGATTGCCGCACGCCCGGCAACGGTATCGAGTGGTCACCGGGCTCAGCGTACGCAGCACCGGACCGTGCGCCGTCGATCCTGGGGCGGGAAGCGTGCCGTCAGGACGCGTCGGTGACGTGCACGACCCGGTCGAGCCCGGTGATCTCGAGGACCTTGCGGACCTGGCGGCTCGGTTGCGACAGCGACAGGGCGCCACCCTTGGCCGTCGCCAACTTGTGGGCCGAGACCAGGGCTGCGAGCCCGCTCGAGTCGATGAAGCCCACCGAGCCGAAGTCCACCACGACCGACAGGTTGTCGTGGGCCGCGATCAACTCGTTCAGCTGCTCCTGCAGCATCGGCCCCGTGTGCGCGTCGACCTCGCCGGAGACGGCGACGACGACCTGGCGGTCGCTCGGGGAGATGCGGACCGAGAACTCCGGTGGCGAGAACGACGTCGGTTGCCCGCGCCGCTGGTCGCCGCTCGTCGGCGGATCGTCGATCACTTCCACCCCCAGGTCACGCCGTCGTCGTGGAGGCCGGCCTGACACGTCGTGGCGGGCCTGAGCGGGCTGCCTGTTCAACCCGGACCACAAAGTACCAGCCACCCGCCGCCATCCGGGGTGCCGGTGGCGTCGCCGGACGGCGGGCGGGGTATGGCCCGCCCACGAACGGGCTTGAGCACCAGGCGCGCCGTACCGACCCCGACGAGAGCCGTACCCCATGTCGGACCTGCCCGAGTACATGCCGGACCACCTGCCGGACTACCTGCCCGAGGAGTTCCACCAGCGGCTCGCCCGGGTGATCAAGCTGGTGCGCACCCAGCGCACGCTCCCCTCCAAGCTCGAGGCGGTGGTCGAGCTGGCGAAGCGGACCGTGCCGAACTGTGACGCCGCCGGGGTCAGCCTGGTCGTGGTGGGCGAGCCGTTGACGTCGGCGGCCACCGACCCGGTCGTCCTGGAGGTCGACCTGGTGCGGTACGCCACCGGCCAGGGCCCCTGCGTCCAGGCCATGGCGACGTCGCGGGTGGTTCGGGTCGACGTCATCGAGCGCGACATCCGCTACAGGCGCCTCGCTCCCGGGGCACTCGACGCCGGGATCAACAGCATCGTCTCGTTCCCGCTCGTCGCCGCCCGCCGCACGGTGGGCGCCCTGAACCTCTACTCCGGCCGGGAGCACGCCTTCGACGAGGGCGCCGAACGCGACGCGGCACCACTCGTCGGCTACGCGTCCGACGTTCTGGCCACCTCACCGCTGTACGCCTACTCGCTGGACGTGGTGGACGGGCTGCTCGAAGCCATGGACGACCGCGCCGCCATCGAGCGGGCGACCGGTGTACTGCTGGCCCGCAGGGACCTCACCCGAGCCGAGGCGTTCGCGATCCTCCGTGAGGATGCCCTGCGGCGCGGCGTCTCCCTGCGCCAGGCGGCCGGCGCCGTCCTGGCGAGCCTCGCCCAGGACGGCTCGGCCGGCGACCGGGCCCGAAGACCGCCGCCGCCGCCGTGAGCGAACGCCTGTTCGTCTACGATCGGGCGCCGTGCAGCGCTCGTTCGACGACCTGGGGACGCCGCTCCACGAGGTGACGTTCGTGGTGGTCGACCTGGAGACCACCGGTGGCTCGGCGGCGGACTGCGCCATCACCGAGATCGGCGCAGTGAAGCTGCAGGGCGGAGCCTGCCTGGGCACCTTCCAGACCCTGGTCAACCCGGGTGTGACTCTGCCGCCGTTCATCACCCGCCTCACCGGCATCACCGCGGGGATGCTGGCACCGGCGCCGGCGGTGTCGGGCGTCCTGCCGGCGTTCCTGGAGTTCGTGGGCGAGGCCGTGGTGGTCGGCCACAACGTCCGCTTCGACCTCGCTTTCCTCCAGGCCGCCCTCCTCGCCACCGACCGGCCGCGGCTGGCCAACCGCTTCGTCGACACCTGCGCCCTGGCTCGCCGCCTGGTCCGCGACGAGGTGCCGGACTGCACGCTCGCCACGCTGGCCGCCCACTTCCGCACCGGTCACCGGCCGACGCACCGGGCGCTCGACGATGCGCTGGCCACCGGCGAGGTCTTCCACTGCCTGCTGGAGCGGGCCGGCAGCCTGGGCGTCCTGGGCCTCGACGACCTGCTGGAGCTGCCCACGGTGCGGGGCCACCCGATGGTGGCCAAGCTCAAGCTGGCCGCCCGGCTGCCGCGGCGCCCGGGCGTGTATTTGTTCAGGGACGCCGGTGGGCGGCCCCTCTACGTCGGCCGTGCCCGGGACCTCCGGCGGCGGGTCCGCTCGTACTTCTCCGGCGACGAGCGACGCAAGGTCGGCGCCCTGCTGCGCGAGGTCCAGGCCATCGACCACATCGAGTGCACCAGCGAGCTGGAGGCGGCGGTGCGCGAGGTGCGCCTGATCCACGATCTGGCCCCTCGCTACAACCGCCAGGGCACCACGTGGCGGCGCTACGCCTACGTGAAGCTCACCCTCGACGAGCGATTCCCCCGGCTGTCGGTGGTCCGCACACCCCGGCCCGGCGACGGCTGCCTCTACCTGGGGCCGCTGCCGTCGACGGCCGCGTGCCGGGAGGTCGTCGACGCCATCCACACCGCCAGCCCGATCCGCCGGTGCACGGCCCGGCCCCGCGCCGGCGGGCGACCGGCGCCGTGCACGCCAGCGCAGCTCGGCGTGGCCGCCTGCCCGTGCGCCGGGACGATCGGCGAGGCGGACTACGCGGTCATCGTCACCGACCTGGTCGGCGCCCTGCGCGACGACCCGGAACGTCTGCTGGCCCCGCTGGCCGACCGTATGGCCGCCCTGGCGGGTGCCGCTCGGTTCGAGGAGGCGGCCGCCGTGCGGGACCGGGGCGCCGCGCTGTCCCGGGCGCTGGTCCGCCAGCGTCGCGTCGAGTCGCTGATGCGGGCGGGCCGGGTCACCGTCGAGCTGGACGGCGCCGGCGCGGTCGTGGAGCGGGGCCGGCTCGTCGCGGCCTGGGGCGGCGCCGGTCAGGCTGGGAGCGCGGCGCTGCCCTTGCCGCTGGCCCTGGCCGACGCACCGCCTTCGGGCGACTGGCCGGACGGGCCGCTGCCGGCCGCCCTGGCCGACGAGGTGCTGTGCGTGGCCGCCTGGCTGGAGCGGCGCTCCGCCGATATCCGCCTCACCGAGTGCCAGGGCGAGTTGGCCTGGCCGCTCCCCCGGCTCCGCCGTTTCGACCCGGCGCCACAGGGGGCTCCGGGTCGCCGGGGGTGAGCGGCATGGTGGCGGCCGCCTCGTCGCCCACCGTCACCTCGCCCTCGTAGCCGGGCTCGCCCGGCCCGCTGGCGCCGGGCGAGCCGGCCGACGACGCGTGGGCGTGCGGCCGGCGCTTCACGGGCCGCCGCCGCCGGCGCCGGTGCTGGGTTCGTTGCCGGTGCCACCGGCGCCGCTGGTGCCACCGGCGCCGCTGGTCCCGCCGGCGTCGCCCGCGTTCCCCGGGTTGTTACCGCGGGGGTCACCCTGGTCCGGGACGCCGGTCACGTCACTGGGCGCCGGCTCCCCTGCAGGGTCGTCGTCGTCGCTGCAGGCGCCGCCGAGCACCAGCGCAGTCGCTGCGGCGGCCACCGTGAACGGACGGGCGAGGCGGTGCACGACCGCCCCCTACCCGCCGCCCCAGCGGCCTACTCGGCCTACTCGGAGCCGGTGGACGCCTCCACCGGGACGGCCGACCGGGACACTGCCACCAGTCGCTCCAGCGCGGCCGCCGCAGCGCCTTCGTCCAACGAGGCCCGAGCCGCCTCCAACCCGCCGGCCAGGTCGCCGGCGATCCCCGCCACCACTATGGCGGCCGCCGCGTTCAGTGCCACCAGGTCACGATGGGGGCCGGTCTCGCCGTCGAGCACCCGCCGGGTGACCTCTGCGTTGGCGGCCGGCCCGGCACCGCGCAGCTGGTCCGGCGTGGCGGCGGGGATGCCGAGCGCCGCCGGATCCACCTGCCACCGCCGGACGGCGCCCTCGTGAAGCTCGACGACGGTGGACGTCGTCGTCGTCGTCAGCTCGTCCAAACCGTCGTGGCCGAACACGACCATGGCCCGCGTGGCGCCCTGGTCGGCCAGCACGCCCAGCAGGGTGTCGGCCATGGCCGGGTCGCTGACGCCGACCACCTGGCGGCGCGGCCGGGCCGGGTTGACCAGCGGACCGAGGAAGTTGAACGCGGTGGCCACGCCCAGTTCGCGGCGGGTGGGCCCGGCGTGGCGCATGGCCGGGTGGTAGCGGGGAGCGAAGCAGAAGGCCAGGCCGGCCTCGGCCAGACAGCGGGCGACGCCGTCGGGCGGAAGGTCGATGGCGACGCCGAGTTCTTCCAGGAGGTCGGCCGAACCGGTCTGGGAGGACAGCGCCCGGTTGCCGTGCTTGCAGACGACGGCGCCGGCGCCGGCCACGACGAGCGCCGACATCGTCGACACGTTGATGGAGTGGCTGCGGTCGCCGCCCGTCCCGCAGGTGTCGACCAGGCGGTCGCCCAGCCCGTCGGGGACGGGCACCTTCTCGGCATGGGCGACGAGCGACCGCACCAGGCCGGCCATCTCGGGGACCGCTTCACCCTTGACCCGCAGGGCAACAAGGAAGCCGGCCAGCTGGGCCGGCGTCGACCTGCCGGCCAGCACCTCGTCGAAGGCGGCGGCGGCCTCGTCGGCGGACAGGTCCTGGCCCGTCATCAGCCGGCTGAGCAGGCCGGGCCATCCCCCGCATGACGCCAGGTCCACGCGGGCAGGCTAGCGCCGCGCCGCCTGCGGCCAGGGGCGTCAGGCGGACTTGCGGCGCTGGCGGATCATGCGGCGACGCTCACGTTCGGTGGCGCCGCCCCACACACCCTCGCGCTCCCGGTACATCAGCGCATGGTCCAGGCACGGCTCGCGCACGGGGCACGAGTGGCAGATCGACTTGGCCTGGTCGGTCGCGATGTCGTCCTCGGCCGTCGGGTAGAAGACGAGCGGATCGACGCCGCGGCAGGCAGCCAGCTGGCGCCACGTTTTGGGTCCCATGGTGTTCCCGTTCTCCGGAGTTCGATCGGATCGGGGCGCCCGTACCCCCGGCTCACCGCTTTCATGCACCCGGGGGACTGGAGCGAAACTACTTGCGCGGCCGAAGGCCGGAAACCCAAGAACCACCGGGCCCAGATCAGTCGGCGTCGCTCAAGTAGTTTCGCTCCAGGCCCCGGGCCGCATCGCCCCCGCCGGGGGCCTCCTCCCTAGGATGGCCTGGTGGGCACCTGGCGAGACCGGGCGATGGCGCGGCTGGCCGGCGAGCACTTCGACGTGCTGGTCATCGGGGGTGGCATCACCGGCGCCGGCGTGGCGCTCGACGCGGCGGCCCGGGGGCTGCGGACCGCCCTCGTCGAACGGGCGGACCTGGCCTCGGGCACGTCGTCACGGTCGTCCAAGCTGGTGCACGGCGGGCTGCGCTACCTCCAGCAGCGGGAGTTCTCGCTTGTGCGCCAGAACCTGGGCGAGCGTCAGCGGCTGCTCCGCAACGCCCCGCACCTGGTTCGCCCGGTGCCGTTCGTCGTGCCTCTCCTCGGACGCCGGGGCCTGGTCGACCGGGCCGTCGCCCAGGGCTGGTCGGCGGCGCTGTGGGGCTACGACCTGGCCGGCGGCCTGCGCATCGGTTCCCGCCACCGCCGGATCGGGCCTGGCGAGGTCCGCGACCGCCTGCCGGGAATCCGGGCCGACCTGGTGGCCGGCGGGTTCCTCTACCAGGACGCGCACGCCGACGACGCCCGGCTGACCCTCGCGGTGGCCCGGACCGCAGTCGACCGGGGCGCCGTCGTGGCGACGTACGCGCCGGTGGTGGCGCTCGTCGACGGCCGCTACGGCCGGGTGGGTGGCGCCCGGCTGGCCGACGGCACCACGGTGACCGCTCGCGTGGTGGTCAACGCCACGGGCGTGTGGGCAGACTGGCTGCGGGGACTCGACGGCGATCCCGCCCCGCCCAACCTCCGCCCGGCCCGCGGCGCGCACGTCACCGTGGCCCGCCACCGCCTGCCGTGGACGAGCGCGGCCGTGCTGCCAGCCGGCGGCGGTCGCTCGGTTTTCGTCGTCCCCTGGTGCGAGCACGTCTACGTGGGGACCACCGACAGCCCCCACGCCGGCCCGCTGGACGAGCCGGCCTGTACCCCCGAGGAGCTGGCCTACCTGCTCGCCGCACTCAACGCCGTGCTGGCCGAACCCCTGTCACCGGTCGACGTCGTCGCCACCTGGGCCGGGCTCCGCCCGCTGGTGGCCGACGCTTTGACGGCGGCCACCGCGGACCTCTCCCGCCGCCACCGAGTGGCCGTCGGCCCGAGCGGGCTGGTCACGGTCACCGGCGGCAAGCTCACCACCTACCGGGCCATGGCCGCCGACACCGTCGACCGGGCTGCCCGCCTGCTCCCGCGCGCTGTCCCGGGCAGCGTCACCGCCGGCCTCCGGCTCCACGGTGCGGCCGGGTCTGCCGAGCTGCGACGCCCGGACGCGGCCGCTCGGCTCGGGGTGAAAACGGAGGTGCTCGACCACCTCGTCGGCCGCCACGGCGGGGAGGCCCGCCACCTGGCCGCCATGGCCGCCGGCGACTCGGGACTCGGTCAGCCGCTCGTCGCCGGCCTCCCCTATCTGCGGGCCGAGGCGGTGTGGGCGGCGCGCCACGAGTTGGTCACGACGCTCGACGACGTGCTGAGCCGCCGGGCCCGGGCCTCGGTCCTAGCGCCCGAGTCGGCCTGGCGGGCGGCGCCGGATGTGGCCGAGCTGGTCGGTGGTGAGCTCGGCTGGCCGGCGGCGCGCCGGGCCGAGGAGGTGGCCGCCTTCCGGGCCGGCCTCGAACACGAGCGCGCCTCGGCCGGGTTGCCGCCGATGGCCCCCGCCGCCTCGGCGCCCACCGGGGGGGTGGGCCGGTGACGAGCCCCGCCCGGGGCCGGCTGGTGGACTGGCGGGCGGCACTCGACGGGGCCGCCGTCGCCGTGCTGGTGACCCTGCCGCCCACCGTCGCCGTGCAGCTGTTCAAGGGCGACGACCTCGAGGGCCAGGAGTCCAACCTCTGGGTCGTGCCGGTGGTGGCCATGCTCGCGGGCTTCTTCCTGGCCGGCCGGCGGGCCGCCCGCCGCCGCCCGGAGGCGCCCCTGGTGCACGGCGCGGCGGCGGCCGCCCTGGCCATCGGTGCGCTGGCCGCGCTGACCGTCGTCCGCCGGCTGGTGGCGGGCGACGGCATCGGTGCGCCGCTCGTGGTCACCATGATCCTGTTGGCGCAGGTGACCGTCTCGGTCGGCGTCCTGGGCGGCTACACGGTCGGTCGCTCGCGTCGGTGAGCGGGGTACTCGTCGTCGACGCCGGGACCAGCAGCGTGCGGGCGGCGGTCGTGCGGCCCGACGCAACGGTCGACGCCGTCCACCAGCGGGCGGTACCGCCGGCCTGCCCCTCGCCGGGCTTCGTGGAGATCGACGCCGTCGCCCTCGCTGAGGCCGCGCTGGACGTGGCCGGGGCCGCCCTGGCGGCGGCCGGACCGGTGGACGCCGTCGGCATCGCCAGCCAGCGGGCGTCCACGGTGGTGTGGGACCGGGCCAGCGGCCGGCCGGTCGGCCCGGGGATTGGGTGGCAGGACCTGCGGACGGTGGGCCTGTGCCTCGTGCTCCAGGACCGGGGCGTGCGCCTGGCGCCCAACGCCTCGGCCACGAAGCTGGCCGTCCTGCTGGACATCGCCGACCCGGACCGACGCCGTGACCTGTGCTTCGGCACGATCGACGCCTGGTTGGCCTGGTCGCTGTCGGCCGGCGAGCTCCACGTCACCGACGCCTCCAACGCCGCGGTGACCGGCCTGGTCCACCCGGACGCGTCGGGCTGGGACCCGGCCGTCCTGGCCGCCCTGCGGGTGCCCGAGGCGGTGCTGCCCACCATCGTGGACTCCTCCGGGGTGCTCGGCCCGGCGCTGGCGCTGCCGGGTGCCCCGCCGATCGCCGGGTTGGTCGGGGACCAGCAGGCATCGCTGGTGGGTCAGGGCTGCACGCAGCCGGGTTCAGCCAAGTTCACCGCCGGTACCGGCGGCATGCTGGACCTGTGCCTGGGCCGCCGGCGGCCCGAGTTCCCGGGGCGGGGCCCGCAGGGCTGCTTCCCGATCGTGGCCTGGCAGCGGGCCGGAGTGGTGACCTGGGGCCTGGAGGCCGTCATGCTGTCGGCCGGGTCGTGCCTGGCCTGGCTGCGCGACGGGCTGGGGCTGTTGGACGACGTGGCCGACTCCGACGCGCTGGCCGCCTCGGCGGCCTCGTCGGGCGAGGTGTGGTTCGTCCCCGCGCTGGCCGGCATGGGCACGCCGGCGTGGGACTTCGGCGCCCGCGGCCTGCTCCTCGGGCTGAGCGGGACGACTGCTCGGGCCGACGTGGTGCGGGCGGTGTTGGAGGGCGTCGCCCACCGGGCCGCCGACCTGGTGGAGGCGGCCGAAGCCGATGCCGGGATGCCCATCGGGTCGCTGCGGGTGGACGGCGGCATGAGTGCCAACACGACCTTCGTGCAGCTCCTGGCCCGGGCCACCCAGCGCCCGGTCGAGGTCTCGCCGGTGGTCGAGGCCACCACCCTGGGTGCCGGCTTCCTGGCCGGCATGGCGGTGGGGCTGTGGGCCGGCGAGGCCGACGTGGCGGCCACCTGGTCGCCCCGCCAGGTCGTCGAGCCCGGACGCCCCCTCGACCGCGCCCGATGGCTGGACGTGCGCAACCGAGCGGCGGGCACCGTCCCCGAGCTGTCGGCCCTGTCGTTCTGAACCGCTCGCCGACCGGGCGAGCCGCTTCAGGTGCGGTTGGCGTCGGGCCGTCCTCCCGGGGGAGGGAAGCTCCGCACCGCGTTCGATGCCGGGTCGACGCGGACGATGGCGTCCAGGCCGCCGTCGGTCGCCCGCGGGCGCCGATTCGGCACCGCGCTCGCAGGGCGAGGATGGTCAGGCGGTCAGGAGGCGAGCGGTGGCGCGGCGGCCGTGGAGGCGGACCACCTCGATGGCCGAGGGCAGCTCGGCCTTGATCACGTCGTCGTGGGTCACCACCAGGACCTGGCGGAAGCGCGACCGCAGCCGCTCCAAGGCGGCCAGCATCCGCTGCTTGCGCTCGGCGTCCAGCGGCCCGAACACCTCGTCGAGCACCAGCAGCCCGACGGTCCCTCCCGAGAGAAGCCGGACGTGCTCGCTGATGGCGACCCGCAGGGCCAGGTTGGCCAGG
>DATLFQ010000224.1:0-15134 GCA_035540915.1 Acidimicrobiales bacterium | reverse complement strand
GTGCCCCGCCGGCGACGACGTCGCTCGCATAGTGCGCCCGCTTCCGCACGATGGCCGTCCACTGGTCGCTCGTGCGGAAGCGGGCGCACTATGCGAGCGACGTCGTCGCCGGCGGGGCACTCGGTGCTGTCGTCGCACTCGCGGTGTGGAAGCTGTGGCCGCCCCGGCGTCCGGACCGCCCGGATCCGGCCCGGAATTCCTCGCCCGCCGGCGGTCAGGACCGGGCGCCGGCCGCCGCCGGTAACCTCGGCGCTCATGCGACGGGGGGCGAGCCGGGGCCCGGCAGCGAGCCGGGCGGCCCAGCCCACGGCCGCTGGGTGGTACCCCGACCCGGAGGACCCGGCGTCGGTGCGGCACTGGGACGGCACGGGCTGGGGCGCCGAGCGCCGGCCCCGCCCGGGCTGGGCCACGCCGGCGCCGGCGACCGCAGGGCCGCCGGTCGCGCCGAAGGGCCGCCGGCGGTGGCTGCTGTTCGCCGGCGCCGCCGCGGCACTGGCCCTGGTGGTGGCGGTCGCCGGCGCCACCCTCGGCGGCGGGCCGGACCTGCCACCCCGGACGGTGTTCGACGAGCAGTTCGTTCAGCGGGCCGACGCCGTCTGCGAAGAGCTGCTGCCGGGCATCCGGGCCGACCGGCCCGAGCCCGGTCCCGAGGGCGGTCGCACCCCCCTCCAGCTCGCTCCGCGCGTCGAGCGGGCGGCCGACGGCCTCGACGGCCTGGTGGCCCGGCTGGACGCCCTGGTGGTGCTGCCCGACGACCAGACCGACGTCGACGGGTGGCTCGCGGACTGGCGGACCTACATCGCCCTCGGTCGCGACTACGCCGCCACCCTGCGCAGGGGCGACGCCAGCACCGGGGCCGAGGTGGGGGCCGAGACCGGCCGGGTGGGCCAGCGGATCTTCCTGTTCGCCCGGGCCAACGCCATGGCGTCGTGCACCCCGTAGGCACGCGGTACGCTCCGATCACACCGTCGTACGAGACGCGAAAGGCAGGTTGCCCATGACCCTGGCCGAGGTGATCGACGACCACTTCCTCCGGCGGTACCGCGAGCTTCTCGACGCCGAGGACGCCGCGTTCGACGACCTCGAGCACGCCTACGAGGAGGGCGACCGGGCCCAGTTCGACCTGGACCTGTCCGCCTGGCAGGACGCCATCGAGCGCAAGGTGGCCTATCTGCGCCGGCTGGGCGTCCCGGTCTGCGAACCGGTCCGCACGCCGTAGCGGTCAGCGGGGACCGAGGAGGTCGGTCACCGCCTCCCGCTCCTCCGCCAGCTCGGCCACCGTGGCGTCCACCCGGGCCCGCGCCGGCTCGTCCAGGGTGAAGCCGTCCGCCACCGCCCACCCGTTGCCGTCACTGCGGACCGGAAAGCCGCACACCAGGCCCGCGGGCACGCCGTAGTCGCCCGGGCTGATCACGGCCAGGGCGGCGTTGTCGCCCGGCGCGGTCGGCTCGATGACGCTGCGCACCGAGTCGATCACCGCCTGGGCGGCCGACCCGGCCGACGAGGCGCCCCGGGCGGCGAGGACCTCGGCCCCCCGCTGCTGCACAGCGGCCACGAACGCACCCCGGAGCCACTCGTCGTCCGCGACGACGTCCGGCGCCGGACGGCCGCCGATCGTGGCGTTGAAGGCGTCGGGGTACTGCGTGGCCGAGTGGTTGCCCCACACCGCGACGTTGGCCACGTGCGCCACCGGGACGCCGGCCCGCTCGGCCAGCCGGGCCCGGGCCCGATTCTGGTCGAGGCGGGTCATGGCGAACCAGCGGTCGTCGGGGATGTCGGGCGCGTGGCTGCGGGCGATCAGGCAGTTGGTGTTGCAGGGGTTGCCGACCACCAGGACCCGGACATCGGAGGCGGCCCGCTCGCCGAGCACACGGCCCTGCGGGCCGAAGATGGCGCCGTTGGCGTCGAGCAGGTCCCGCCGTTCCATGCCCGGGGCGCGAGGTAGGGAGCCGACGAGCAGCGCCCACGACACAGCCTCGAACGCGACGGCGGCGTCGGCCGTGGTGACCAGGCCGGCCAGCAACGGGTAGGCACCGTCGGCCAGCTCCATGGCCGTGCCCTCAAGGGCGGCGACGGCCGGCTCGACGTCCAGCAAGCGCAGGACCACGGGCTGATCGGCCCCGAGCAGCTCGCCGGCGGCGATGCGGAAGGCCAGGGCGTAGCCGATGCGCCCGGCCGCCCCGGTCAGCGCGACATGGACGGGCGGGCGCTCCATGCGGTCGATCCTAGGGACCGGCCGAGGGCTCCTTGCTCCGGCGGCGGCGGCGGGCCGCGGTGCCGTTGCCGGCGGCCTCCGCGCCCTGGAGTGCGGCCGCGCCGAAGCGGAACGTCCTGGCCGGCTCCGGCGGCTGGGCCGCCGGAGCGGGCGGCGGCCCGGCCATGTCGGCGGCGGGCCGGACCGGTGGTGACGGCTCGACGGGCCCGCTGCTGCCGCGTCGCCTGCCCCTGGGCCGGCGGCCGGTGCGCCCACTGGCGGCCCCCGCCCGTGGAACCGTGCGAGCCGCTCCGCCGCTTCCGCCCGCCCGCCGGGGTGCGAGCACCGGTGTCAGGGCGCCGACCAGCAGGACCAGCAGGAAGGCCAGCAGGAACAGCGGCAGGCGGGCCAGCGACCGCTCGGCCTCGACGGGGGCGGCGACCGAGGCCAACTCGGTCGGCAGGCCGCCGGCGACCAGCGCGCCGGGGAAGGCGGCGATGGGCCCGACGGGCGGTGGCGGCCGATTGGCCTGGTAGGCGGCGATGACCGCCGGCAGGTTGGTCGCCGCGTCCTGGAGGGCCCGGTCGAGATACGCCTTGGGATCGACGGCCGGCAGGACGGTGCCCGGACGCACCCGCAGGGGGATGACGGTGGTGGTCCGGTTCTTCCCCTTGCCCTTGGTGACGATCTTGACCGGCGCCGGGTGGACCTCGAAGTGCAGGTGGGGCGAGCCGCCCGAGGCGTTGCCGGTGCTCCCGACGAAGCCCACCACGTCGCCGGTGCGGACGCTGGCGCCGTCTCGCAGCCCCGGGACCCGGTTGTTCAGGTGGGCCAGGTAGAAGTAGGTGCCGTCGTCCTGGACGACGTAGACGGAGATCCCACCCAGACCGCCGTCGGACAGCCGGACGACGCCGTCGGTGGGCGAGCGCACCGGCGTCCCGCGCGTGGCGAAGATGTCGGTACCGAGGTGCAGGCGCCAGCCGGGGCCGAAGCGGGGCAGCCACCAGTCATGGGAGAAGGTGGCGGCGCCGGCCACCGGGAAGCGGCCGAAGACCGCCCTCATGGCCTCGTCGGCCGGGACGCCGAGGTCGATGAGCGATTGGACGCCGTCCATCAACGCCCGGGTGTTGCGTGCGGCGCTCCGCCGCACCGAGTTGGACATGCGCTGCAGGTCGGCCGGGAAGGGCCCGGCGTTCGCGGGCGCTGCGCCGTCGCCACCGCCGTTGTTGGGAACCGGCGTCGAAGCTGCGGCCGGGGCGGGCGCCGCGGACGGTGACGATGGTGGTGCGGTGGTGGGAGGTGGCGGCTGCAGCACCTTGAGCAGCAGGGGCGTCGTGGTGGTCGTCGTGGGCGCCGGCTCGGCCGGCGCGCCCGGCTGCGGCCCGGGCGCGGGTGACGACGGCGGCGGCAGCAGGGGCGGGAGCAGCGGCTTGGGCACCTGCGCGGACGCGCCGGTGTTGCTGGCCACCAGAACGATGACCACTGCGAGGCTGGTCGCCGCCGCCCCCACCTGGGTCAGTCGAGCCCCCCGGATCGCCGCAGGCTAGCGCCGCCGCCGGGTCAGCACCAGGTCATGCCGGCGACATTGGCCGGTCGCCGGGCGATCACCGGGCCTCGGCGGCGGCGGCCTGCTGTTCGACGCCGCCAGCGGCAGCGCTGAGGAGCTCACTGGCGACCGTGACGTCGCCTGAGAGTGCAGCTCCGGAGCCCTCGAGCGTCATGGCGCCGGCGGCCACGGCGAGCAGCGCCGGCAGTGGCGCCGCGACGATGGCGTCTGGACGCCCATGATGCCCGGGGGTGACCCGACGTCGCCCGTTCGAGCCGCTGACCGTTACCTGGACGCCGTCGATGTCGAGGTGCACGCGGCCGAGACCGGCCGGGCGACCGTCGAGCAACGCCCGCAGGCCGAGGGGCGCCCATCTCGGGTCGACCCGGTCCTCACCCGGACCGAGCAGCATCCACCTGGTACCCCAGCGGATCATCTCGACGACGACGGGTTCGAGAGACCGGCCTGCGTCGGTGAGGTGGTATTCGACACTCTTGGAACGTGGCGGGGCGTCGTTGCGCACGACGAGTCCGTCGTCGACGAGTTCGGCGAGGCGCTTGGCCAGGAGTGACGGGCTGATCCCGGCGAGGGCGCCCTCGAGCGCTCGGAACGTCCGGTCTCCGAGCAGCAACTCGCGCACGATGAGCAGGCTCCACCGGTCACCGATCCGGTCGAGGGCGCGGGCCAGCCCACAGAACTGACCGTAGGACTTGCGTTCGCCCATGTCCTGGAGTCTACTTCAGTTAGTAGAGTAGATAGGAGGAGTCATGCGTACAGCCGGCGGGCTGGCCTATCGACGAGGCGGCAGCGGCCCCGCGGTCGTCCTGCTGCACGGCATCCCCGGGCAGGGACGGACCTGGACGCGGGTGGAGGCTGCACTCGGCGGCGCGTTCGACGTCGTGACGCCCGATCTCATCGGGTTCGGCGCCAGCGACGGTCCGACGAGGCCCACCATCGACACGGTCGGCCCGGCGGCGCAGGCAGCCCGCGTTGCGGCGCTGCTCGACGACCTGGGGGTGCAGGGCGCAACCGTGGTCGGGCATGACTTCGGCGCACCCGTCGGTGCCCTGGTGGCCACCGCCCGCACGGATCTCGTCGGCGCCCTGTCGTTGCTGTCGGGCAACATGTTCCCCGACACGCCGATCCCGTTTCCGCTGTCACTGGCCAACGCGCCGATCATGGGCAGGCTGTTCTCGCGACCGCTGTTCTCGGCTCCCGCGCTCCGGCTGATGCTGCGTCGGGGAACCGGGCCCGGACCGGCGCCGCCAGATGCTGCGGTCTACATCGGCGACAGCCGCCAGCGGCGAACCATCAGGGCCATCTTCTCCGGCGCGCTGACGCGCCTCGCGGAGCTGTACGGGCCGGTGGCCGCCGCGCTCGAGTCAGTCACCGTCCCGGTATTCGTCGGGTGGGGTGACCGCGACCCGTTCTTCCCGGTGGAACAGGCAGAGCGCACCGCCGCGGTCGCAGACGCCCGCATGCGCATCTTCGAGGGCGCAGGCCACTTCCTTCCCCACGAATGCCCGACCGAGATCGCTCACGAGATCGCGAGGTTGGCCACCACAGCGGGTCGATGACGCCGTTCCTGCGGTCAGCGCCCGAGTCGCTCGGCGATGGCGGCGGCGAACTCGGAGCAGCGGACCTCGGTGGCGCCCTCGGTGAGCCGGGCGAAGTCGTAGGTGACGATGCCGTCGGCGATGGTGGCGGTCAGCGCGGCCTCGATGTCGGCGGCCGCCTCCGTCCACCCCAGGTGCTCCAGCATGAGCACGCCCGACAGGAGGAGCGACCCCGGGTTCACCTTGTCCTGGCCGGCGTACTTGGGCGCCGTGCCGTGGGTGGCCTCGAAGACGCCGTGCCCGGTGACGTAGTTGATGTTGCCGCCCGGGGCGATGCCGATGCCGCCCACCTGGGCGGCCAGGGCGTCGGAGAGGTAGTCGCCGTTCAGGTTGGTCGTGGCGATGACGTCGAAGTCCTCGGGCCGGGTCAGCACCTGCTGCAGGCAGATGTCGGCGATGGCGTCCTTCACGAGCACCTTGCCGCCCGGCTGCCCCCCGCAGTCCTCCCAGGTGACGGCCACGTCGGCGAACTCGTCCCGGGTCACCTCGTAGCCCCAGTTGCGGAACGCCCCCTCGGTGAACTTCTGGATGTTGCCCTTGTGCACCAGGGTGACGCTGGACCGGCCGCGCGCCACCGCGTAGCGCAGGGCGGCCCGGACCAGCCGCTTCGAGCCGGTCACCGAGACCGGCTTGATGCCGATCCCGGAGTCGGGCCGGACGACCCAGCCGAAGGCGTCGTGCAGCAGCTCGATGAGCCGGGCCGCCTCGGGCGTGCCCTGCTCGACCTCCAGGCCGGCGTAGATGTCCTCGGTGTTCTCCCGGAAGATGACCACGTCCATCCGCTCGGGGTGCTTCACCGGCGAGGGCACGCCGGGGAACCAGCGCACCGGCCGCAGGCACACGTACAGGTCGAGGATCTGGCGGAGGGCCACGTTGAGCGATCGGATGCCGCCGCCGACGGGGGTGGTGAGCGGCCCCTTGATGCCGACCAGGTGCTCCCGGAAGGCGGTCACGGTGGCCTCGGGCAGCCACTCGCCGGTCTCCCGGTGGGCCTTCTCGCCGGCCAGCACCTCGACCCAGGCGATGCGCTTGCCGTGGCGGGCCACCGCGGCGTCCAGCACGGCCTGGGCGGCCGGCCAGATGTCGACGCCGATGCCGTCCCCGCCGATGTAGGGGATCAGGGGCTCGTCGGGGACCACGAGCGCGCCGTCGGTCCCCATGGTGATGCGCTCGGGCATCGACGGAGACTACGGGCTGGTGTGCCGGCCCGTCATCCGGCGGGGCGCGGAGAGACCGGTCAGCGCGAGTTCCGTCGCTATGTACTCGGAACAGCGGGTCCCAGGCCCAAGGTGGTGTAGATCTCCTTGGTGGCCCGGGCGAAGTTGAGGGTGTAGAAGTGGATGCCGGGGGCGCCGCGGTCGAGCAGCTCCCGGGTCAGTGCGCAGGCCACCTCGACGCCGATGCGGCGCACCTCTTCGGGCTGGTCGGCGACGGCGGTGAGACGGTCGGCCAGCCAGGTGGGAAAGGCGGCCCCCGCCAGGCGGGCGAAGCGCTCCACCTGGCCGGCGTTGGTGACGGGGATGACGCCGGGGATCACCGGCGTGTGGACGCCGAGGGCGGCCAGGTCGTCGACCATGGCGAAGTAGTCGTCGGCGGCGAAGAAGAACTGGGTGATGCCGAAGTCGGCGGCGGCCAGCTTGGCGGCCAGGAACCGCCGGTCGCTGGCGCGGTCCGGCGAGCGGGGGTGACCCTCGGGGTGTGCGGCCACGCCGACCGAGAAGTCGCCCACCTCACGGACCAGCTCGATCAGCTCGACCGCGTAGCGGAAGTCGCTGGCCACCGGGGCGCCGTCGGCGGGTGGGTCGCCGGCCAGGGCCAGAATGTTGCGCAGACCGGCGTCGTGGTACCCGGTCACGATGTCGACCACCTCCGCCCGTCTGTGGGCGACACAGGTCAAATGCGGCATGACCACCATCGAGGTGTCCCGGTGGATGTGCTCCACGATCTCGCGGGTCTTGTCGCGTGTCGACCCTCCGGCTCCGTAGGTCACCGAGACGAACGACGGCGCCAGCGGCTCCAGCTCCACCAGGGTGTTGGCGAGCGTCTTCTCGCCCTCGGGGGTGCGGGGCGGGCCGAACTCGAACGACAGGGTCGGCCCGGCGGCCAGCAGGTCGCCGATCTTGGTCACCGTGCCGCCGTCCCGCCGGCCCGGCGCTCGGCCGCCTCCACCGCGTTGCGGAACAGCATGGCGATGGTGGTGGGGCCGACGCCGCCGACCCGCGGGGTGATCCAGCCGGCGACCTCCTCGCACGCCTCGTCCACGTCGGGCAGCAGCCGGCGGCCCTCGTAGCGCACCCCGGCGCCCACCACCACCGCGCCGGGACGCACGTGCCCGGGCCGGATCATGCCCGGGACGCCGGCCGCCGCCACCAGGATGTCCGCCCGCCGGGTGTGGTCGGGCCAGTCCTGCACGCCGGTGTGGACCACCGTCACCGCCGCGTTGGCCGTCGGCCGCTTCTGGCTCAGCAGCAGCGACAGTGGGCGGCCGATGGTGAAGCCCCGGCCGACGATGACGACGTGGCTGCCGGCGACCGGCACGCCGTAGTGGGCCAGCAGGGCCTCGATCCCCGCCGGGGTGCACGGCACCGGCCCGGGAAGCCCCAGCGCGAGCCGTCCCATGTTCACCGGGTGGGCGCCGTCGACGTCCTTGTCGGGGTCCATGCGGGCCAGGGCCGCCTCGTAGTCCAGCTCCTTGGGGGTCGGGTGCTGCACGAGCATGGCGTCCACGGCCGGGTCGTCGTTGAACGCCTCGATGGCCGCCACCAGCTCGCCCTGCGTGGCGTCCTCGGGCAGGTGGACGTGCGGCGAGGTCAGGCCCAGCTCGGCCGCCTTGGCCTGCTTCATGCGGATGTAGCCGGCGCTGGCCGCGTCGTCGCCCACCAGGATGGTGCCGAGGCCCGGCTCGTGGCCGGCCGCCCGCAGCCGCTCGATACGCGGGGCCAGGTCGGCGAAGACCGCCTCGGCCACCGGCGCGCCGGGCATCGGGACGGCCGTCAATGAAGGAAGTGGCGTTCGCCGGTGAGGACCATGGCGATGCCGTGCTCGTCGGCGGCGGCGACCACCTCGTCGTCGCGCAGGCTGCCGCCGGGCTGGACGACCACGGCCACCCCGGCCGCCGCCGCCGCGTCGACGCCGTCCCGGAAGGGGTAGAAGGCGTCGCTGGCACAGGCGCCCCCGGCGGCCCGGCCACCCGCCTTGGCCGCAGCCAGCTCGGCGGCGTCGACCCGGCTCTGCTGGCCGGCGCCGATGCCTACCGCCCGGCCGCCCGCCACCAGCACGATGGAGTTGGACTTCACGTGGCCGCCGATGCGCCACGCCAGCTCGGCGTCGGCCCACTGCGCCTCGGTGGGCGCCACCTTCGTGGCCACCCGCCACTCGTCGCGCCCCGCGTCGAAGCGGTGCGGCTCCTGGACCAGGAACCCGCCGGCGAACTGCCGGTAGTGGCGCGGCACCGCCTCGGGCGCCGGAGCGGCCAGCAGCCGGGTGGCCTTGCGCCGGGCCACCAGCCGCTCGACGGCGGCCGGCTCGAACGACGGCGCCACGACGACGTCGGCCTGGGGGCCCCCGGCCACGGCGTCGGCCACCGCCGCAGTCAGCGGCCCGTTGACCGCCACGATGCCGCCGAACGCCGACCGCTCGTCGCCGGTCAGCGCCCCCGCGTAGGCGGCGACGAGGTCGCCCGCCACCGCGACGCCACAGGGATTGGCGTGCTTGACGATGACGCATGCCGGGCGGGCGCCGAGGTCGTGCACCATGCGCCAGGCGGCCTCGGCGTCGTACAGGTTCAGGTACGACAGCGCCATCCCGGCCAGCTGCTCGACGCCGTCCCACCACGAGGGCGGGCACACCTGGCGGTAGCGCGCCGCCCGCTGGTGGGGGTTCTCGCCGTAGCGCAGCGGCTGGGGCGCCCGTTCCAGGGCCAGGTGGAGCGTCGGGGGAAGCACCTCGCCGTCCGCCTCGTCGAACCACGACACGATGACGGCGTCGTAGGCGGCCGTGTGGGCGAAGGCGGCCCGGGCCAGGCGGCGGCGGGTGGCGTCGCTCAGCTCGCCGTCGCGGCGCAGCTCGTCGAGCACCTCGCCGTAGTCGGCCGGGTCGACCACCACACCGACGTGGGCGTGGTTCTTGGCCGCCGCCCGCACCATGGTCGGCCCCCCCACGTCGATCATCTCGATCGACGGCTGGCGGGAGAACGGGTACAGGTTGCACACCACGAGGTCGACGGGCGAGATGTCGTTGGCCTCGAGGTCGGCCAGGTGGGAGGGCACCGAGCGGTCGGCCAGGATGCCGCCGTGGACCTTGGGGTGCAACGTCTTCACCCGGCCGCCCAGCATCTCCGGCGAGCCGGTCAGCGCCTCCACCTCCAGGTGCGCGATGCCGGCGGCGGCCAGCGCCGCCGACGTGCCGCCGCTGGACACCAGCTCGAACCCGAGGCCGACCAGGCCCGACGCCAGCGCCTCCAGCCCGGTCTTGTCGTAGACCGACAGCAGCGCCCGCCTCATGGCGCCGCCGCCATGACCGCCTTGATGGTGGCCGGGTAGAGCCGTCGCTCGACCGCCTTGATCCGCTCGTGCAGCGTGGCCACCGTGTCGCCGGGCAGGACCGGCACCGCCTCCTGGGCCAGGATGGGGCCGGCGTCGACCTCGGCGGTGGCGACGTGGACGGTGCAGCCCGTGACCTTGACGCCGGCCGCCAGCGCCGCCTCGACCGCGTGCCAGCCGGCGAAGGCGGGCAGCAGCGCCGGATGGGTGTTCAGGACCCGCCCGCCGTAGGTGTCGAAGAGCGGCTTGTCGAGGACGGTTCCGAAGCCGGCCATGACCACCAGGTCGATGCGGGCCGCCAGCAGGGCGTCCATCAGGCGGTGGGTGTAGGCCAGGCGGTCGAAGTCGGGGCCGAAGCTGTCCCGCCGGACCAGCTCGGCCGGGATGCCGGCGGCGCTCGCCACGTCGATGGCCCGGCACGGCCGGTCGACCGCCACCAGGGCCACCGGCACCCCGTCGCCGAGGATGGCCTCCAGGATCGTCCCGCTTCCCGAGGCCAGCACCGCGACGCGCACGGCGGCCACGCTACAGCGGCGGGTCGACGCAGCCCGAGGAACCACCGCCTCCGCCCGCCGGGCTGTCGCGGGGGTAGGGCTCGACGTAGCCCGACCCCGGGTCGGCGGTGTCCAGGAAGCGCAGGATGCCCCGGGCCACCGCTTCGCCCTCGATCTTCTGCACGTCGGGCCGGGCCACCAGGTCGGCCTCAGGCGGGTTGGACACGAAGGCCAACTCGGCCAGCACCGACGGCACGCCCTGCGTGCGCCGCAGGATGCCGTAGTAGTCGTCGCCGCTGGCATTGCGGCGGTACTTGGCGCCGGCGTCGCTGTCGGCGACCCAGGTGAGCGGGTAGGCCGAGAGCGCCTTCACCACCTCCTCGTAGACGAGGCCGGCCAGGCGCTTCGACTCGGGCGAGGCCACCTGGTAGTAGGTCTCCGACCCCGGCGCGGGCCGGGGCCCGTCCGGTTCGGCGTTGTGGTGCACCGACACGAAAGCCTTGGGGCGCAACGCCATCACCACGGCGGCGCGCGACGCCAACGGGATGCGGTAGTCGGCGGTGCGGGTGAGGACGGTCGGCTTGCCGGCCCGCTCGAGGGCGTCGCGGGCGTGGTTGACGACGGCCAGGTTGACCACCTTCTCCGACAGTCCGGCAGGGCTGACCGCGCCCGGCTCCGACCCGCCGTGCCCAGCGTCGAGGACCACCGTCGCCTCGCTGACCGGGGTCCCGCCCGCCAGCACGGCGCTGCGGCCGCACGGCGTCCTGACCTGGAAGGCGTCCCCCTCGCGGCCGGTCACCGGGACCACCACCCCGCGGGGCGACACCACCACCTTGGGAAGGGGTGCCGAGGCGGCGGCCGGCGGCGCCGCGGTCGGCGCCGTCAGGGGTGCCGGCGCGGCGGTGGTCGTCGTCTGGGGCGGAACGGTGGTCGCCACCACGGTCGACGAGGTGGAGGAGGTGGAGGAGGTCGACGACGTCGTCACCGGACCGGCGGCCGCCGTCGCCGTCCCCTCGGGGTCGTCGTCCCGGACGGTCACGACCAGCGCCGCGACGAGCGACAGAACGAAGAGTGCGGCCACCGCCCTGCGCACGACGGGCCAGGCTACCGGGGTGGCTCCCGCAGCGGTCGTCAGGCCCGGGTCAGCCGGTACAACCGGACCAGCGTGGCCACCGCGTCGGCCCGCGGCTGGGCGGTGCCCAGCGTGATCTTCACCTGGGAGCTGCCATCGAAGACCACCAGCGCCACCACCTCGCTCCCCACCCGCTGGAACGAGAAGGCCGCGTCACCGACGTCGGCCACGTCCTCCACCTCGAACTCGGCCGCCAGCGTGGCCCGGAGCGACTGCACCGCCTCGTCCGTCCCGTCGTGGCCGGCCGTCGCCACCTCGACCAGGGTTGCTCCGGTGCCGGCCGGATCCCGGTCGAGGAAGGTGCAACCCTCCACGGCGGTGAGGGTGGTGCCCACCACCTCGTTCACCTCGGCAGCGGTGACGGGGCAGTCGGCGCCGCCGGCCACGCCGCCCGGCGGCGTGCCGGCCCGCCTCTCGTCTGTCGACGCCTGGCCGTCGTCGTCCGAGCAGCCGGCCAACGCCACGGCGAGCACCAGTGCGGCCGCCGCCGATCGGCCCCGCCGGGTCATCGTCATGTCGTCGAGCCTCTCAGGCCGGCCACGAGTGCCGCCACGAGGTCGCCGGCCTCGGTCGGGTTGCCGGCCACCTGCACGCCGGCGGCGGACAGCGCCTCCATCTTGGCCCGGGCCGTGCCCCTCGATCCGGTGACGATCGCGCCGGCGTGGCCCATGCGCCGACCGGGCGGCGCCGTCACACCGGCCACGTAGGCGACGACCGGCTTGGCCATGGACGACGCCACGAACTCGGCCGCCTCCTCCTCGGCCGACCCGCCGATCTCGCCGATCAGCAGGACGGCAGCCGTCTCGTCGTCGGCCTCGAACATGGTCAGGCAGTCGATGAACGTCGTCCCCGGGACCGGATCGCCGCCGATGCCCACGCAGGTGGTGACCCCGACGCCCTTCTGCTTCAACTCGTAGAGCGCCTGGTAGGTCAAGGTGCCCGAGCGGCTGACGATGCCGACCGGTCCGCCGGCCAGCGCGATCTCGCCGGCCGTGATGCCGATGTTGCACCGGCCCGGCGTGATGACGCCCGGGCAGTTGGGGCCGAGCAGCCGGGTGCCCGGATGGTCCGACGACAGGCGCTCGAACAGGCGCACCTCGTCGTGCACGGGCACGCCCTCGGTGATGACCACGATAAGCGCCATGCCCGCCTCGGCCGCCTCGACGACTGCGCCGAAGACCGCCGGCGCCGGCACGAACATGCACGACACCGTGGCTCCGGTCGCCGCGGCGGCGTCGCCCACCGACGCGAAGATAGGGATGCCGTCGACGTCGCTGCCCGCCTTGGTGGGATGGGTGCCGGCGACCACCTGGGTGCCGTAGGACCGGTTGCGCAGCCCGTAGAACCGGCCCTGGCTCCCGGTCAACCCCTGCACCACGACCCTGGTGGTCTCGTCGACGAGGATGCTCACGCCTTCGGGCCCCCGGCCGGGGCCCCGACCCCGTCCTCCTCCGAAGCGTGGAGCCCCTGCCCCACGCCGGCCGTGTCGGCTGGCCCCGCAGCCAGGCGGACGGCCTCGGCGGCCGCCTCGGTCATGGTGGGCCGGCTCACCAGTCGCTCGGAGCGGTTGGCCGCCAGGATGGCCCGGCCCTCCTCGGCGTTGGTGCCGTCGATGCGCACCACCAGCGGTACGCCGACCTCCGCCCGTCCCAGCGCGTCGACGATGCCCCGGGCCACCTCGTCGCCCCGGGTGATGCCGCCGAAGATGTTGACGAAGACAGAGCCGACCCGCTCGTCGCTGGCCAGCACCTCCAGCGCGTTGGCCATCACGGCAGCACTGGCCCCGCCGCCGATGTCGAGGAAGTTGGCCGGCCGGCCACCGGCCTGGTTGACCACGTCGAGCGTGGCCATTGCCAGCCCGGCGCCGTTGGCGATGATGCCGACGGTGCCGTCCAGGCCGACGTACTGCAGGCCCTTCTCCCGGGCCAACCGCTCCCGGTCGTCCAGGACCTCCAGGCCGCGGAAGGCGTCCCACTCGGGGTGGCGGTAGGCGGCGTTGTCGTCGAGGGTCACCTTGGCGTCCAGCGCCAGCACGGCGCCGTCGTCGGTCAGCACCAGCGGGTTGACCTCCACCAGGTCCGCGTCGCCCTCGCCGAAACAGCGGTACAGCGCCAGCAGGACCGGCACCACCGCCGGCGGCAGCCCGGCCGCCACCGCCCAGCCGCCGGCCGCCTCCGGCGACAGCCCGGCGGCCGGTCCCAGGTGCACCCGGGCGAGGGCACCGGGCCGTTCGGCCGCCACCTGCTCGATGTCCACGCCGCCCTCGGCGGACAGCAGGCCCAGGTGCGCTCGGGCAGAGCGGTCGACGGTGAACGAGGCGTACCACTCGGCGGCGATGCCGACGGCCGCCTCGACCAGCACCCGCCGGACCGTGTGGCCGGAGATGACCATGCCCAGGATGTCGCCGGCCGCCACCCGCACCTCTGTCTCGTCGGCGCACACCCGGATGCCGCCCGCCTTGCCGCGCCCGCCGACCTGCACCTGCGCCTTGACCACCGCCGGGTAGCCGGCCGCAGTCGCCGCGGCGACCGCCCCGTCGGCGTCGGTGGCGACGCCGCCGGTCGACACCGGGACGCCGTAACGGGCCAGGTACTGCTTGCCCTGGAACTCGAAAAGGTCCACCGGGCCGGATACTAGGGGCCGGCCGCCGCTGCGCCCGGGGCCGCGCCAGGATGAGGGATGGCCATGCGGCGCCGTCAGAGCCAGCGCACCCGCGCCGTGGTCGTCGGGTCGCTGCTGGCCGCCGCCGCCGCCGCCGTCCTGCTGTTCGCCGTCGTGCAGTTCGCGGCCGACAACCCCGAGAAGGCCAATCTGGGCTCACCGGTGCTGCGGTTCCAGGCCGAGCGGCTCGCCGACGAGATCGCCGAGCGGGGCCCGGTCCTGTTCCCCGACGCGCTCAACCGCGATCGGGAGGTGTTCGTCCAGCACCTCGGCGACGACGTCGAGCAGGGCTGGCTGGCCGTCAGTGCCTATGCGGCGCGCCCCGACCCGGCGTGCGTCCTGCGATGGGAGGCGGCCGGGCGCCGCTTCCGCGACCCGTGCACGGGCGCCACCTACCCGGCCGACGGTGCCGGCCTCACGACCTACCCGGCCACCGTGGCCGACGGCGCAGTCACCGTCGACCTGCGCCGGGCCAACCCCTAGGTGGAGGGTGGGTCGTCCTGCTCCGGCAATACAGCGAGGATGTCGACCTGGCCGGTGGCGCGGACGTCGGTGTCCACCGCCCGCGCCCGGCCGAACGCACGCTCCACCTTGCGCCGGGCCGCCCCCTCGTCGCTCGCCTGCACCGTCAGGGTGGCCTCGACCCGGACGTCGTAGGCCTGGGTCAGCTTGGACAGCGTCTTGAGCCGGGACAGGACGTAGCGGCCCATGCCGTCGTCGAGCGCCCGGGCCTCCTTGCGCAGGCGGGGCGCGGTCAGCTCGATGGCCTGGCGGCCCGCCGACGTCACCTCGAAGACCCGGCGGGCGGGGCCGACACCGGTCGTCTCCCAGCTGGGCTCGACGAAGCCGGCCGTCTCCAGCCAGCGCAGGGCCCGGTAGATCCGGCCCGGGTTGCTGCGGTCGAAGCCCATGGGCTCCAGGCGGGTCAGCAGGTCGTAGCCGTGACCGGG
>DATLFQ010000223.1:0-2413 GCA_035540915.1 Acidimicrobiales bacterium | reverse complement strand
CGCCTAATACACGGGTGATCCTCGTGGCATCCGCGTGTCTTCCATCGGCACCGGTCAGCATGCCGCGATGAGCGACTTTCCCTGCCTCGTTCGATCATCGACGTCACGTGGCGACACCCGGTTCGCGCTGGGTGACCCGCTGGTCGACTCCTATCTGCAGTTCGTGGCCGGCCGGTCCCGGCCGAACACCCTGCGGGCCGTGGCCCATGACCTGACGACCTTCTTCGAGGTGGTCGACAAGGAGCCGGCGGCGGTCGCCGCAGCGGACGTGTTCGACTTCTTGTCCCATCAGCGTGGGGACCGCAGCGTGGTCCGCCTGGTCGACGGCGAGTCCGGCCTGGCGGCGTCCACCATCGCCCGGCGGCTGTCGTCGGTGTCGGGCTTCTACGCGTACCTGGTCGCACGCGGCGACGCCGGCGTGGATGCCAACCCGGTGCCACGGGGCCTGGCCACCCGTCGTGCCGGCGGCGCTCGACGAACCCGCATGGTGCCGCTGGTGCGGGTGCCCAGTCGCCTGCCGAGGATCCTCGGCCCGGAGGAGGTCGACGCGCTCTTCGCCGCCCTGCGCACGAACCGGGACCGGGCCATGGTGGCGGCCATGGTGCTGGGGGGTCTCCGGCGCTGCGAGGTCCTCGGGCTGCGCCTGGGCGACATCTGGGTGGGCGAGCGGCGGGTGTTCGTGGCCGACGGCAAGGGTGGCCACCAGCGGGCGGTGCCCATGGCCAACCGGTTCTTCGCCGCCGTGGGCGACTACCTGCACGACGAGCGGCCCCGCTGCGGCACTGACCGGGTCTTCGTCGTGCTCAAGGGACCCCGCCGGGGCCAGCCCCTGTCGGCCGAGGGCGTCGACGAGATCCTGACCGGCGCCCGCCGGCGGGCGGGGCTGGAGCGGGGCACCTGCCACGAGCTGCGCCACACCTGCCTCACCCGGCTGCGGGAGGCGGGCATGGCGCTGGAGGCGGTGCAGGCCCAGGCCGGCCACCGCTCCATCGAGTCCACCCGGGTGTATCTGCACCTGACCAACGACTGGCTGGCGGAGGAGTACCGGCGAGCCTCCGCCGCCATCGACGCCGACCAGGCGGCGGTGGCCGAGCTGCTCGCCATCCAGGAGGTCATCCGATGAGCGCCGCCGCCCCGTCGCCGCAGCCCAACTCGCCCGACAAGATCGCCCACGACTGGGCCGTCATCGCCGCCCGGGCGCCCCGTCTGGCCGCCACGTTGGGCCGTTATCTCACCCAGGCGTCGACTTTCCTGGCTCCCCGCAGCATCGACGCCGCCTCCATCGCCCTGCGCCAGTTCGCCTTCTGGCTGCTCGAGCACACCGACGTCACCGCCGTGGCCGCCGTCAGCCGCAGCGACGTGGAGGACTTCACCGTGTGGCTGGCCGACCAGCCCGGCCTCGCCGGCGGCGCCCTGTCGACCAACACCCGCTCGCAGCGCCTGCACATGCTGCGCAGCTTCTTCGCCCGCATCATCGAGTGGGACTGGGACGACGCGCCCCGCCGCAACCCGGTGCTGGTCGGTGACATCCCTCCCCGGCCCGAGCCCCTGCCCCGCTTCCTCGACGACGACGCCGCCGCCAAGCTGATGGCCGCCGCCCGGGCCGCAGAGGACCCGAGGGACCGCCTGGTGGTGGAGCTTCTGGCCCGCACCGGCCTGCGGGCCAACGAGGCGTGTGGCCTCGACGCCGACGCCGTGGTGCGCGTCGGGAAAGGGCACTGGCTGCGAGTCCCGGTGGGCAAGCTGCGCAACGACCGCTTCGTGCCGCTGCACCCCCAGCTGCTCGAGCTCCTCGAGGGCTGGTGCGCGGCCAACGTGGACCACATCCGCACCCACCGCCGCCTCATCGCCGATCACCGGGGCACGGTGACGCGCGACCAGCTCGCCCGCATCGTCAAGCGGATGGCACGCCACGCCGGCATCGGCCACGTCCACCCCCACCAGCTGCGCCACACCTTGGCGACCCAGGCCATCAACCGGGGCATGCGCCTCGAGGCCATCGCCGCCCTGCTCGGTCACCGCACCATGCACATGACCCTCACCTACGCGCGCATCGCCGACCGAGTGGTGGCCGACGAGTACGCCGCTGTCAGCCGCCAGATCGACGCGCTCTATGGACCCGACCAGGCCGCGGCGCTGGAGCCCGCGAACATGGCCCGCCTGCGTCGGGAAGCCCATGCCCGCATGCTCGGCAACGGGCTGTGCACCCGGCCCGTCGAGCTCGAGTGCCGCATGGAGTCAGCCTGCGAGACCTGCAGCTACTTCAGCACCGGGCCCGAGTTCGTGCCGGTGCTGCTGCGCCAGCGCGACCACGCCCGCGACCACGACCAGCCGGAGCGGGCGCAGCTGTTCGACAACCTCCTCACCCGTGCCAACGAGGTCCCCTCTTGACACGGATCACCCGTATAACGGC
>DATLFQ010000222.1:0-16923 GCA_035540915.1 Acidimicrobiales bacterium | reverse complement strand
CTCCTTGGGCTCGCCACCCTTGAGCGGCGCCTCGCACTCCAGGCCACCGGCTGCCTTGAAGGGAAGCATCATGAAGCCGAGAGCCGCCATCAGCGAGATGACGATCACCAGAACTACGCCGATGCTCTGTTGGCGTGCTGTCATCGAGCCACCGTCACCCTTCCCGGAGTTCCACGGCCAAGCCGTTCACGGCCCGGTCCGATGGACAAGTCATCGGAACAGATCGTGGCACGCCGGGCCGCCTCCGGAAAAACCGGCGGGCGCCGACCCTGCCGCGACCATAAATGTCACACCCTCCGGGCACACTTGTCCCATGGAACGGCAGCTTCGATTCCTCGAACCCGACGAGCTTCCCGGGTGTTCCGACGCAGAGGCAGCATGGCGCCTCGACGACGAGACCCGCCGCCGCGGTCGGGACGGGGTGGCCGCGGCTCGCCGGGCGCTCGCCGAGGCCCGGCGCCGCCACGCCGCCTGACAGCGCCACCGGGGCCTCAGGTCGGGAGCGGGTGGCGGGCGACGACGTCCGCCAGGAAGGCGCCCAGCCGGTCCGCCTCCTGGGCCGACAGGCGGACCGTCCCTATGCAGGCGTCGCCCCGCCACAGGCTGAGCACGACGACGCCGGCGTCCTCGTGCCAGGTGGCGCGAAGGGCCGTTCCGCGCCCGTCGACGAACAACTCGGCCACGCCTGCAGGGTAGCTCTGGGCCGGTTCACGACGACGGCCGACCGTCGCCGGGGCAGGCGCCCCACAGCCCCCGTTGCGCCTCGCGGGCCTGCCCGGCCAGTGCGACGAACTCGTCGGCGTGGGCCACGTTCGGCGGGACGGTGAACGGCAGGGCGTACCCCTGGCGGACGAGCTCGGCGTTGACGAACAGCCCGTCCGGCAGGCGGTAGGCGTAGGCCAGCAGGCGGTCGAACCGGTCCCGCGCCTCCACGTCGCCGACCAGGCGGACGCGGCTGCCCACCTCGAGCACCCGCGCCGTGAACGCACTGGCTTCGCGGCCGAAGCACCCGACGGGCCGGTTGGGGTCCTTGGTCTCGGGCGTGTCGACACCGATCAAGCGCACCCGCTCGCCGCCGGAGACCACGATGGTGTCGCCATCGACGACCCGCTCGACGGTGACGTCCAGCCCGGCCGGCAGGCTCCCGGTCGCTGGGCCGGGCGTGGGGGGCGCCGGGGAGGAGCGGTCGCAACTGCCGGACGCCACCAGCGCGACGACGAGCGGCACCGCCAACGCCGCGACCGCCCGGTACCCCCGCACGGCGCCAGTGTGGCGCGACCCTGTGACAGGCCCCCGCTCGACCGGTTGGCATCGAACGGGCGCCGGCCGGGTATCCGCAGGCGGACGGCAGAACGACGTTCGGGATCACCAGGAGGCAGGCATGGCCGACGAGGTCCAAGAGGATGCGGTTGAACGGGAGAGCGCACCGGACAAGGACCGGGACAAGGCGCTCCGCCAGCCGCGGGTCGCGGCCCACGAGCTGATCGCCGCCTTCGGCTCGGTCGAAACCGGCGAGCAGGCGGTGGCCTCCCTCCTGGACGCCGGCATCGAAGGCGGTCGCCTGACCCTCCTCGAGCGCGATCCGGGCACGACCATCGCCGAGGGCGAGTCGCCCGAGGAGGAGGCCGAGACCGACATCCAGTGGTTCGCCCGCTTCCTCAAGGGCGGTGTGGCGGGCGGGCTGGCCGGCGCCGTGCTCGGCCTGGTGATCGGCCTGGTGATCTTCATCGGCATCGGCCTCGACCCCGGCTGGGCCGGCGTGCTCGCCGCAGTGATCTCCATCGGTGCCGCCGGCGCCGTGGCCGGCGGGCTGGCGGCGGTTTTCCTCAACATCTGGGACATGAGCTACCGCGACGCCGCCAGCGAGGGGCCGGCGGTCGTCGAGGTGCACACCGACGACGAAAACGAAGCAAAGCAGGCCATCTCGGTGCTCCAGCGCCACCGCCCCACCCGCCTCGACCACTTCGACCAGACCGGGGAGCGCATCGGCCTGCACCACTGATCCCGGCCCCGGGCCCCCGGTCAGGTCTCGGCGCCGTCGGAGCGGGCCCGGGCGACCACCAGGTCGCCGACCTTGCGGCCGACCGACAGACCGACCTCGTTGTCGGCCCGCCAGTGGATGCCTCCCCACAGGCGGGAGTTCGAGGCCTCCTGGGCCTTGGCCTCGAAGTCGGCGGCGTTGTCGGGGAACAGGAACTTCAGCACGCTGGCAGCCGCCCCCGAGTAGGTGGCGTGGCCCGAGATGTAGGACGGGAAGAACGGCGTCTCGATGAAGGGCGTCCACTGCGGGTCCACGCCGCTGTCACGGACACCGTTCTCCGGCCGGGGGTCCCAGTAGGTGAACTTGGCGTCCCAGGCCGCGACGCCGGCGTCGCTCATCGCCGCGTTGACCAGGGCCAGCGCCCGCTCACCCCGCGGCGTGTTCGGCTCGAGGTCCTTCAAGTAGGCCAGGGCCACCTGGTTCCAGACGCCGGCCGGCAGCGGCGTGCCCTGGCCGCCGGCCCAGAAGGTGGCCAGGCGCTTCTGGTCGTCGGTCAGGTCCTTCTGGACCTGGACGATCTCCTCGGCCTGGGCCCGGAACTCCGGGGTGCCGAAGAGGGCGGGCGGACCGGGGCGGAACTGGTCGCCCGACGTCATCACCCAGGGCTTCCACCGCCCCGCGCACGGCTGGACCGGCTTGGCCACCGAGCCCGGTGGCGGCGACCAGAACCGGGGCGGCGGCCCGGGCGGGCCGGTGACGGGGCAGGGCGCCTCGGCGCCATCGGCCTTGGCATAGGCCACGACGGCCTCGGCCACCTGCCGGCCCAGCTCGAGGCCGGCCTCCACGTCGCTGCGGTAGTTCGCCCCGGCGAAGACCCTCGAGTCGGCGACCTGCTCGGCCAATTCCTGCAGGCGCAGGGCCGGCCGCTCTGGGAACAGGTAGGCCAGCACACCGGCGGCCGCGCCGGCCACCGCGGCGTGCTCGGAGGGGTAGGACGGATCGGGCCCGGGCTCGGCGAGGCGCTCCCCGCCCGTCGGTGCGGCGCGGTTGTAGACGTACTTCCAGTGCCAGGCGGCCACGACCGCGTCGGCCACGGCCACGCTCATCAGTCCGTAGCCGCGGGACGACAGTGGTGGGTCCTTGGCCCGCGCCGAGACGAACTCCAGGTTCGCCTCGACCCACGGCGTGCTGATCGGGTTCTGGTCCCAGCGGTTGACGATGTCGACGATCTCGGGTGTCCGGCGGGGCACGAAGTCCGCGATCTCCGCCAGCTCGGCCCGCTCCTCGGGCGAGCCGGGCGCCGGCGGCGGGGGGACCGCGAACTGGTCGGGCGCGGTCAGCACCCAGGTCTTCCATGTCCCCGCCTCGGGCTCGGCTGCCACAGTGGCGGCCTCGTCGGGCGCCTCGGGCGCCACGTCGGCCGCGTCGAGGGCGTCGTCCGAGTCCGAGCAGGCGCCCGCCAGCACGGCGAGCGCCATCACCAGCGCCGTGGCCCGGCGCCCCGTCGTCCGAAGCTTCATCGTTCTCTCCCGTCGTCCGCCGGAAATCTATGCAACGAGGCGTAACCGACCGGTTAGATGGGCGTAACGCCCGTGGGAGCTAACGTCGCCCGGCGTGCCATCCGCGGACGGGCAGACGCTGGTCGAACGGCTGGGCCACGAGAGCGGCACCAGGCTCCTCATCGTCAGCTGCGACGATCTCGGCTCCAGCCACGCCGCCAACGTGGGGACCTACGAGGCCCTCCGCGAGGGCCTGGGCACCAGCGCCGGCCTGATGGTGCCGTGCCCATGGGCCCGGGAGGCGGCGGCGCGCTACCGGGGCGAGGACGTGGGCGTCCACCTCACCTTGAACGCGGAGTGGGACGTCTACCGCTGGGGACCGATCACACGGGCGCCCTCCCTCCTGGACGGCGACGGCGGCTTCCCCCGCACCGTCGAGGACATGTGGGACCACGCCGACCTGGACGAGGTGGCCAAGGAGCTGCGGGCCCAGGTCGAGCGGGCCATCCTGTGGGGCTTCGACGTGAGCCACCTCGACTCCCATCTCGGCGCCCTGGTGCGCCGGCCCGAGTTCTTCGATGTCTACCTGGACCTGGCCGTGGAGTTCGGCCTGCCGGTCCGCCTGCCCGGGCCGGCCGCCGAGCGGGAGATCGGGTTCCCGTTCCGGGCCCTGGCGGCCGACGCGGGCGTGCTGGCTCCCGACGAGGTGGTCCGCCTCCGGGGGCGCAGCCTGCGCAGCGCGCTCGAGCGGGCCCTGTTCGAGGCCGGGCCGGGCGTGACCGAGGTGCTGGCCCACCCCGCAGTGGACTCGGCCGAACTGCGGGCGCTGTGCCCCGACTGGGCGTCGCGGGTGGACCACCACGACGGCCTGGTGCACGACCACGACCTGCGCGCGCTCGCGCTGCGTGCGGGTGTCCGGTTTCTCGGCTACCGTCCCCTGCGGGAGGCCATGCGCCGTATGGACCGACCGGCCCGGTCATCCACAGGGCCGCCGGCCCCGTAATCCCGCCATGGGACTGGGAGCAACAGAGATCATCATCGTCCTGGCCGTGGTCATGCTGCTGTTCGGCTCGACCCGGCTGCCCAAGCTGGCCCGGTCGATGGGCCAGGCGTCCAAGGAGTTCAAGGAAGGTGTGCGAGGTGAGACTGCGGTCGACCGGGAGCACGTTGCGTAGGAGGTTCGCCGTCGCCGGCCTGGCCGGCGTTCTCCTGCTGGGCGCATGCGGAGGAGATTCCGACGAGGAGGCGGGTCCAGCGACCCCGGCCGGCGACGAGCCGGCCGCCGCAGCTTCGGGCGACCGTGTGGTGATCGAGAAGTTCGCTTTCTCGCCCACGCCCCTGGTCGTCAAGGCGGGGTCCACCGTCACGGTCGAGAACAAGGACAGCGCGATCCACACCCTCACCGCCGACGACGACTCGCTCGACACGGGCAACCTCGGCCAGGGCGAGACCGGCACCATCACCGTCTCGCAGCCGGGTGAGATCGCCTACCACTGCGACCTGCACGACTACATGAAGGGCGTCATCCGCGTCGAGGCGTGACGCCGAAGTACCGCCGAAAGCACGAACGAGCGGGAGACCGCGAGAGGAGAGAGTACTTCGTGACCATTGATGACCGACAGCTCCAGGAGCTGATCGTCGAATCGCAGGACCTCCAGGTGGACGCGCTCCGCCAGGGCCGGGACGCACTCCCGCTCATGGCCGAGATCCGCGAGGACCGCCGCAAGGAGCCTGTCAACCTCGACGAGATCAACCGCTTCAACGCCAACCGCCGTGAGCTGTTCCGCTCGGTCAAGAAGGCGGGCGCCGCCTTCGGGACCCGTGGACTGCTGGCCGGCGGGTTCGGCGGGTTCCTGGCCACGCTGGTCGCCTCCCCGGCCCGGGCCGACGAGGCGCTCGACATCCAGATCCTCCAGACGGCCTCGTCGCTGGAGAAGCTGGCCGTCGGCACCTACGAGGCGGCCCTCGGCCTCCCGTTCGTGCGCAACGGCTCCGGTACGGCCTTCGACACCATCAGGGCCTTCGCCACGGAGACCATGAGCCAGCATGACCAGCACAAGAAGGCCTTCCAGGACCAGACCGACAGCCTGGGCGGCGAGCGCCAGGACGAGCCGAACCCCAAGTTCCAAGAGGTGGTCAACGACGCCGTGCCCGGCCTCACCGACCCCCTCAAGGTGGTCCAGCTGGCCGCAACGTTGGAGAAGGTCGCCACCGACACCTACCTGATGAACCTCTCGATGCTGGAGGACACCCCCTCCAAGTCGTTGATGGGCAGCGTCATGGGTGTCGAGGCGCAGCACCTGGCCACCCTCCGGGCGGTCGAGGCGCTTTTGATGGGCAACGCCCTCGACCTCATCACGGTGCCGCCGGCAGGGCCGGCCGTCGACCTCGCCAAGCTTCCGGCCGCAGCCGGCAGCGTGGCATTCCCCGATGCGTTGGAGCAGATCGGCCCGGTAGCCGAGCCCGAGTCAGGAGCCAAGTGATGAGCCACACCCCCGAGACCGAGACCGAGCTCAACCCGCTCGCGCAGCTCGCCACCGCCCGCGTCAGCCGGCGGCGGTTCCTGGCCGGCACCGGCGCCGTGGCCGGCATCGCGCTCGTGACCGCCGCGTGTGGTGACGACGACGACGAGGCGGCGGACACCGGCACCGACGGCGGGAGCAGCGCCAACGGCGATTTGGCCATCGCGCAGCTGGCTGCCGGCCTCGAGGTCCTGGCCGTCGACGCCTACACGGCCGCTCTCGACGCCGCCACCAGCGGCGCCCTGGGTCCCGTCCCCCCTGCCGTCGCCACGTTCGTGACGACTGCCAAGGGCCACCACGAGGAGCACCGGGACGCCTGGAACGCCGTCATCACCGGTGCCGGCGAGGATGCGGTCACCGAGCCCAACGCCACGCTGAAGCCCACCGTCTTGGCGCCGGCCAGGCCGGCGCCAAGACGGTGGCCGACGCGGCCAACCTGGCGCTGACGCTCGAGAACATCGCCTCGCAGACCTACCTGAGCGCCATCCCCAAGCTGGAGAGCAAGGACGCGATCACGCAGGCCGGCCAGATCCAGGTCGTGGACCAGCAGCACATCGCCATCCTCCTGTACGCCCTCGGCAAGTACCCGGTTCCCGAGGTCTTCCAGAAGACCGACCAGGCCGCCACAGCCTGATCACCGAGGGGGGAAGAAAACCTTCCCCCCTCGGGCTCCCCCCCATCAGCGCGGCCTTCTCGGCGGCGCAGGTGTCGGGCGGGCAAAGCCCGCCCTCGGGCGCGAACTCCGGTTCCGCCAGAGGGCGGGCTTTGTCGCGTCGACGGCCTTGTCGCGTGACGACTCTGCCGCGTGCCCGGGAACACTCTGCGTGCGCGCCCGAGGCCAGGCTTTGCCCGGCCGACAACGGCGACACGCCTCGCGGTTGCGAGATGGGGGGGGGAGCCCGAGGGGGGAAGGTTCCTTCCCCCTCGGCTACACGAAACCGCGGACGACGGGGGGCTTGGTGGTGCTGGCGACGCCGCCGGCCTGTTCGGCGGTGACGGCCAGGACCGAGACGTCGCCGGCGGCGGTGAAGGCCCGCACCGCGGGCTCGGCACCGAGGACGCCGAGGGAGACCATCTGGTCGCCGGCGAGGCCCCACAGCTGGTAGGTCAGCCCCGGCGGCAGGTCCGGCAGGTTGTGGCCCACCAGGTAGCCCTTGCCATCGGGCTGCACCACGGCGTTGGCGAACAGCGTGCCGCTGTCGGACACCAGCTTCACCTTCTTGGACCGGTCGTCGAAGAGGGCGGCAGCGACCGCCTCGTCGAGGCCCCGCTGCTCGATGGCCGGCGACAACTGGTCCAGGCGCTCGTCCTGCTGCTGGACCTGGAAGCCCAGCAGTCCGATGACGCCCGCTGCGACTGCGGCGATGGCCGCCACCGGCCGAGCCGGGAGCGACCGGCGCTCGCGGCGGCCGGCCAGCCCGGGGATGCGGGTCAGGTCGAGGCGGGGCGGTGCCTCCTCCAGGCTGGCGGCGATGCGGGTCCACACGCCGTCGGGCGCCGGCGCCCCGGCGCTGGCCAGGAATGCGGCCGTCTCGAGGTGGCGCGCCACCTCGTCCCGACACCGCGGGCACGTCAGGAGGTGGGACTCGACGGCGGCCGCCTCGTCGGGATCGACCGCGTCGAGCGCGTACGCGCCCAGCAGCTCGGCGATCTCCCGGTGGCTCGCGCTGTCCATCGGCGTGTCGCTCGGCAGGCCCATCACCCTGTCGTCCATGCGGTGTCGGTCTCGGCGGCCATGGCCACCCGCATCCGCTGGAGACCGGCGCGGATGCGGCTCTTGACCGTGCCTTCGGGCTGGCCGAGCAAGGTGGCGACCTCGCGGTAGGTGTGCCCGCCGAAGTAGGCCAGCTCGATCGCCCGCCGCTCCTCGCCGGGCAGTACGGCGACGACCTCCTTGACCCGGTCGGCGACGGCCAGGTCCCAGACCTCGCGCTCGAGGTCGTAGCCGGCCTCGGCCGTCTGGCGGGCTTCGCGCTCCTCCCGACGTCGCCGGGACCCCTCGGAGCGCAACAGGTCGACGGCCCGCCCGTGGGTCTGGGCCAGCAGGTACGACCGGAGCGAGCCGCGGCCGGGATCGAACTTGTCGGGTGCGCTCCAAAGCCGGAGGAAGACCTCCTGCACGACCTCTTCGGCGGCGACGCCGTCGGACAGCACTCGCCGGGCCAGGGCGAAGACCGCACCGGCGTGGCGACGGTAGGCCTCGGCCAGCGCCTCTTCCCGGTACCTGCCGATCGCGACAACCAGCCCACCGTCGCTCAGCTCCATCAGCGACCGAGCGTCCCCCATCGGCATCTTTCCGGCGCCGGCCCGGGATCCGGATGGGCGCACGGACCGCCTCCCGCTAGCTGAACCGGCCGGGGAACTGCGTGACGATGCCGGTGGACAACCGCAGCGCCAATTCGGGCGTACGCCCGGCGGCGTTGTGCACGTCGGCGAAGCGCGACGGCGCACCGGCCGCCTGGGCGTCGATGGCGGCCAGCAGCGCCCGGGCGTGGGCCGTGAACTCTGCGGCGAGCACCGCCTGGTCCAGGTGGGGGTTCGCCGCGTGGAGGAACGCCGCGAACCGGGCCGGCTCGGGCGCCAGCCGGGCCGTCGCGGCCTGGACGCCGGTGGTGTCGCCTCCGGCGCGCGCCCTCGCGTAGTCGACATAGGCCGCCACCTGATCGCGCCACAGGCCAAGGAACTGCTTGGCCGCCTCGTCGCCGTACGCCGATCCGATGATGTTCGCCAGCTCGACGGAGTTGTCGTCGACGGCGGCGACCGGCTCTTTCGTCTCGCCGTCGGCGGCGATGACGCCGGACGCCACCCAGGCGAGGTAGACGTGCTCCTGGAGCTTGGACGCGAGCACCGACCGCAAGGTGGCGGCGCTGCCGTCCACCCGCCCCTCGAACATGCCCGGGTGGTTCTTGGCGATCCCGGCGACGAGGACGGTGGCCGTGCGCGGCATGTGCTCCGCCGCGGTCTTGAGCTTGCCGGCTGCGGTCGGCTCGCCCTTGGCCTGGGCGGTGATCGCCGACTGGATGCCGCTCAGGTAGGTCCGCTGGTCGTCGGCCATGTCTGCCTCGGCGAGGTTCGGGTTAACCGTGTTCAAGAAGGTGGCCATCTCGTCGCGGTAGGCGTCCAGGCCGCCCTTGGCCGTGGCGATGCCGGCCTCGTCGCCTGCTGCGGAGGCCCGGGCGAAGTCGAGCAGGAGCCCGATGTGCCGGCGCCACAGGTCGAGGAACTGCGCGGCGCCGTCCGGGCCGTAGACCGCGCCGACCACGTTGGACAGCGCCACGCTGTTGTTGTCGAGCACCTCGGTGGCCGGCGCCGCGTCCTGACCGGCGATGAGGGTGCTCGTGGTGGCGCCGGTGAGGAAGACGTGCTCCTGCAGCAGTGCGGTGAGGTTGGCCCGCAGGATCGAGGCCGGCGAGCGGACCGCGGTGACGGCGGCGATGCGGGCTGCGGTGCTTGGTGGCGCCTCGGCGGCCGGGGTGTCGTCGCCCCCGTTGCCGCACGCGCCGAGCAGCGCGGCCGACGCGGCCAGGCACGCCAACAACCTCCGACGGTTCGCCATGGTGCTCCTACTTCGGTTCGACTCGGGGGGCCGGATGGCGGCCAGGCTACCGGCCGCCCCCCCGGGATCAGTATTCGGTGACGGCCCGGATCTCGCTCTGGAGCTGCTTGTACTCCGGCGAGTTGGTTATGGGCAGCAGGGCCATCAGCTTGGCCATGTTGCCGGTGACCTTGACCCGGCCCTGCATGAAGGCGGCGTTGGCGTCCAGCTCGCCCTGTTGGATCTTCTGTGCGTCCTCGTAGCTCTGCGTAAGGGTGATCTCGGGATCGGGCAAATCGCCGAGGTCGGCCTCCAGCAGCTTGCCGTTCTCCAGCAGCCAGAAGTAGCGGACGTCCCCGTCGGGCCCGCCGGTCACCACGTACTGCAGGCGTGCCGAGGCGCCCGGACGCTCGGGCTGGCCCTCGGCCAGCCGCTTGGTCTCCTGGTGCCACTCCTTGCTGAGCCACTTGGCCATCGGCGTGTCCTCCCGGGTGCGAAGGGCGCCACGCTACCGGACGGCGCGTTCGCGAAGCCCGGCGAACAGGTCGTCCTCGGGGCCGGGCGAATCGACCAGGCTGCGGGCCAGGACGTACTCGTCCATCGGGTGAATGGCGCGGGCCACCTCGGTGGGCAGCCCGAACCAGAAGGGCGACTCCGGGTCGATCTGGGTGGCGTGGGAGAGCAGGGCCTCGCGCCGCACGTCGGTGTGACCGGAGATGTCGACCCGCGTCGTGACGCGGTGGTCCTGGTCAGGGCGGTCGCGCCACCACTCGGCGAACGGCGACTCCAGGCCGAGCTCGAGGAACTTCTGGTGGATCGCCTCGGTCCGGGCCCGCGACCAGATGCTGTAGTAGAGCTTCGACGGCTGCCAGGGGCTCCCGGTGCCCGGGTAGGCGTCCGGGTCGCCGGCCCGGTCGAAGGCGAGCACCGAGATGTCGTGGACCCGCAGGTGGTCGGGGTGGGGGTAGCCCTGCTGGTCGTCGTTGTAGGTGATGACCACCTGCGGGCGCACCCGGCGGATCTCGGCCACCAGGCGGCCCGTCGCCTCGTCGAGGTCGGCAGCGGCGAAGCAGCGGGGATGGGCGTTGGCCGGACTGTCGGGCATGCCCGAGTCCCGGTAGCCCAGCATGACCACCTCGTCGTAGCCGATGACCTCCGCCGCCCGGGCCAGCTCGGCGGCCCGCACCGCAGGCAGCTCGGCCCGAACCTCCGGCCGGTCCATGGCCGGGTTGAGGATGTCGCCCTCCTCGCCGCCGGTGCAGCAGACCAGCACCGTCCGCACCCCCTCGGCGGCGTAGCGGGCGACGGTCGCCGGGCCCTTGGACGACTCGTCGTCGGGGTGGGCGTGGACGGTGAGCAGGCAGAGCCGGTCGGAAGACTCCTGATCGGGCGGCGGCTGGTCCGGGGACGGCGAGCCGGTCATGACCGTGCCACGCTAGCCAGCGCGTCGAACAGGGCCTGCTGCGCCGGGTCGTCGGCCGCGCTCATCTCGGGGTGCCACTGCACCGCCACCAGCCAGGCGCCGGCGTCAGGCGCCTCGACCGCCTCGACCAGGCCGTCGCCGCTCCAGGCCACCGGTACCAGCCCCTCGCCCAGCCGGTCGGCGCCCTGGTGGTGGTGGGAGACCGACCGCAGGACCTCGACCCCGCAAGCTTCGGACAGGCGGCTGCCCGGCGCCACCTTCACGTCGTGGACCACCGAGCTGTCCTTGGTGGGGTGGCCGTGGCGGTCCATGCCCTGGAGCTCGGGCAGGTGCTGGTGGAGCGTGCCGCCGAGGGCCACGTTCATGACCTGGAACCCGCGGCAGATGGCCAGCGTGGGGAGGCCGGCGGCCAGGGCCTCGGCGGCCAGGGCCAGCTCGACCCGGTCCCGCTCCCCGTCGACGCCGTACACCGTGGGGTGGGCGGTTGCGCCGTAGCGGGCGGGGTCGATGTCGCCTCCGCCGGCCAGCATGAGCGCGTCGTAGCCCGCCAGCATCTCGGCCGGGTCGGCGTCGCCGGTGGCCGGCAGCAGAGCCGGCTGCGCACCCGCCCGCAGGAGGGCGCCCACGTAGGCCTCGGGCACGGCGTACCCTCCGCGCGACCAGTCGCGCACCCGGCCCGCCGCCAGGTGGGCGGCTGGCACCGCCACCAGGGGCCGGCGGCTCACTCGCTCGGGCCCGGCCGCTGGTCGAGGGCGGCCAACGCCCGTTGCAGCGCCCGCTCCAGGTCGGCGCTGGTCACCACGTCGGACAGGGCGAGGCGGATCGACGCCAGCTCCCGGGCCAGGTACTCGGTATCGGCCAGCGTCCGGGCCGACTGCTCCCGATCCCGCTCGGCCTGCTCGCGGTCGCGGCCCTCCTGGCGGTTCTGGGCGAGGAGGATGAGCGGCGCCGCGTAGGCGGCCTGCAGCGACAGGGCCAGCGTCAGCAGGATGAACGGGTACTCGTCGAAGCGCAGCCCCGGCACGGCGGCGTTGACGGCGACCCACACGATCACGATCACCGTCTGGACCACCAGGAACCGGGCGGTGCCGATGAAGCGGGCGATGGACTCCGAGAAGCGACCGAAGGCGTCGGGGTCGTAGTGCACGCCGACCCGCAGCCCCCGCCGCGGCGTCGACAGGTCCTCCCGCCGCCGCACCACCGCCGCTCCCTACCGGCCCGACCGGGCGCGCCACCCCACCGGCAGCACGCGGTCGAGCACGTCGTCCACGGTCACGGCGCCCACCAGGCGACCGGCGTCGTCGCACACCGGCACGGCGATGGCGTCGTAGGCGGCCAGGCGGCCGGCCACCTCCAGCTCGGAGAGGTCCGGCCGCACCGCCACCGGCTCGCCCTCCAGGCAGTCCCCCACCGACGACCCGGGCGGCTGGCGCAGCAGACGCTGGAAGCTGACCCAGCCGAGATAGCGGCCGGTGGGCGTGGCGGTGGGCGGCTCGACCACGAACACCTGGGCCGCCACCGCCATGGGCAGGTCCCGCTCGCGGACGCGGGCCAGCGCCTCGCCCACCGTGGTCTCGGCGGTCACGATCACCGGGTCGGGCGTCATGAGGCCCCCGGCGGTGTCGCCCTCGTATGTCAGCAGGCGACGGAGCGGCCGGGCCTCCGACGGGGTCATGGCCGCCAGCAGCTCGTTGCGCTCGTCGGCCGGCAGCTCCGCTAGGAGGTCGGCGGCGTCGTCGGCCTCCATCTCCTCCAGGACGTCGGCCGCCCGCTGGAGGTCAAGGCTCTCGATGAGGCGGACCTGCTCGTCCTCGGGCATCTCCTCCAGCAGGTCGGCCAGCCGCTCGTCCTCCAGCGCCACGGCAAGGGCGCGGCGCCGCTCGGCCGGCAGCGCGGCGAGCCGGCTGGCCAGCTCGGACGGGTGCAGCTCGCGGAGCGCGGCCACCTGGCGACCCATCGGCCCGGCGTCGAACAGGGTGCCCAGCTCGGTCCACGGGACGCGGCGGCCGGCCCGGCGGCGGCGCAGCAGGCCGCCCGAGCCCAGCGTCGCGGAGTCGACCTCCCAGCCCCGCGGCTCCGTGACCTCCCGCAGGGCCAGGTCGTCGACGACCGCGCCGCCCACCCGCCGGTCCAGGACCGACGCCCGGGCCAGGAGCTCTCCTGGGCGGAGCTGGAACCGTCGCAGGTCGACCGTGCCGGTCCGCATGTGGGCGCCGTTCGAGTCGACGGTGCGGACGCGGTTGGCGTTGACGAAGATCCGGCGACGCTGCACGGCGGCCACGAAGCCCAGGACCCGGGGGGCGGCATCGGCGGCCGGCGGGGGCGTCAGCACCACGTCCTCCAGGCGGCCGATGGACACGCCGTCGGCCTCGCGAAGGGGCAGCCGCACGAGGCGGGACACGTAGATGAGGGACCCGGGCACTGGGTTCGAACTCTAAGCCGTCAACCTGGGGGCCCAGCATGCCGATACGGACGACCGTGGGCCAGACCGGCGGCGAAGGCGAGGTCGATCCCCGCCGGGGAACGAGCGTCACCTTGCGGGTGGCCCGGTCGGTGGCCGCCCGGCGCCGCTCGGCGGCCGAGTTGCGCCGGAACGAGCGGGTCTACCGCCAGATCGTCGACATGGCGAACGAGGGCATCTGGGCGATCGACGCCGAGGCGCGAACCACGTTCGTGAACCCGAAGATGGCCTCGATGCTCGGCTGCTCGGCCATCGAGATGCTCGGCACGTCGCTGTACGACCTCATGGACGAGAAGGGCCGCTTCGTGCTGGCCGCCCACCTGGCCCGCCGCCGCGACGGCGTGGCCGAGGACGGGTGCGAGTTCCGGTTCCGCCGCCGCGACGGCTCGGAGCTGTGGGCGACGCTGTCGACCAGCGTGCTGACCGACGACGACGGCGGCTACGTCGGGGCGCTGGCCCTGGTGACCGACGTGACCGACCGCCGACGCCAGGCCCGGCGGCTCAGCGAGGCCAACGAGCGGTTCCAGAAGTCCTTCGACGCCTCGCCCGTCGGCATGGCGCTCACCGCCGTGGACGGCCGCCTGCTGGAGGTCAACCCGGCCCTGTGCCGGATGCTGAGCTGCGAGGTGGCCGACCTCCTCGGGCGCTCCATCGGCGAACTGTGCGCAGCGGACGACGCCGGCGCCGTCGCCGCCGCGCTGGCTTCGGTCGCCGCCGGCGAGATCGAGCTGGCCGAGCCGGAGGCCCGGATGTGCCAGCCCGGCGCGGGAGTCGTCTGGGCGCAGCTGTCGGTAGCGGCCGTCAACGGCCCCGACGGGCGGCCGGCGTACCTCATCTGCCATTGCCAGGACGTCACCGAGCGTCGAGCGGCTGCGGAGCACCTCCTCCACCAGGCGCTGCACGACACCCTGACCGGCCTCCCGAACCGGCTGCTGCTGAACGACCGGCTCGAGCGGGCGCTGTCGCGGCGGCGGCGGCGGGACCGGTGGACCGCCGTGCTGTTCGCCGATGTCGACGCGTTCAAGGCGGTCAACGACACCCTCGGCCACGAGGCGGGCGACCGCCTCCTCGTCGAGGTGGCCGCCCGCCTGCGCAGCGCGGTCCGCCCCCAGGACACCGTGGCGCGGCTGGGCGGCGACGAGTTCGTCATCGTCCTCGACGGGTTGGAGAGCTGCGAGGAGGCCGAGGCGGTGGCCGAGCGGGCCCGGGCGGTCGTGGGGGCCCCACTGCCGCATCGTGACGGCGAGTTGCGCCCGGCGATCAGCGTCGGTGTGGCAGTGGCCGGCCGCCGGGGGTGCACGCCGCAGGAGCTGCTGGCCCGAGCCGACGAGGCCATGTTCGCCGACAAGCAGCGGCGGCGGGCGCTGGCCTGAGTGTGCGGCGGGCCCTTCAGCCGCCGGGCAGGGCGTCGAGAGCGCCAGCCAGCTCGAGGTCGGCCGCAGTGACGCCGCCGGCGGTGTGGGTCCACAGCGTCAGCTCGACGGTGTCCCAGTGCACCGCGATGTCGGGGTGGTGGTTGCGGGCCTCGGCCAGCTCCGCGACCGCGTTCACGAACGCCATCGCGGCGCGGAAGTCGCCGTGGCGCGAGGTGCGGCGCAGGCGGTCGCCCTCGCGGCGCCAGCGGGTCCCCTCGATGCCGGCGGTGACGGTGGCATCGTCCAGCCGCTCCATGCCGGCCGAGGGTACCCGGCGGGTCGCGATGCGGGGGCCATGACGGTCACGAGACGGCGAACCCGCTGAGCCCCTCGGGCTCCTCCTCGGCGACGACGACGTCGATCACGAAGGCCTGGGGTGGGCCCTGGCGGCACCACGCCACCACGCGTGCCACCGCCTCGGGGGCACCCTCCAGGACGACCTCGACGCGACCGTCGCCGAGGTTGCGGGCCCGGCCGGTGACGCCGGCCGCCAGCGCTTCGCGCCGGCAGGACTCGCGGAAGAAGACGTTCTGCACCCGGCCGTCGACGAGGAGACGGCGCCGCACCACCTCGCTCATCGGGCGGCGGCCAGCAGCCGCTCGACGGGCGCGAGGTCGAAGGGGTGGGGGCACTCGACGATCACGTGCTGCGCGCCCGCCCGCAGGTAGTCGTCGGCGCCGGCCAGGTCGGCCGGATGGCGCAACGAGACGGTGCGCTCCACCTCGGCGGGATCCCGGCCCACCCGCCGGCACCAGTCGTCCAGGACGGCGTTCTTGGCGGTGAAGTGCTCGACCGGCCCTGACGTGTTCCACATGCGGGCGTACTCGGCCACCAGCCGCAGGGTGACCCGCTCGCCGCTGCCGCCGATCAGGATGGGCAGGTCCAGCGGGGGCGGGTCGAGCACGGCCAGGCGGGCCCGGATGCGGCGCAGAGAGGCCTCCAGGTCGCGCAGCCGATCCGGGGCGGTGCCGAACCGGTAGCCGTACTCGTCGTGGTCGCGCTGGAACCAGCCGGCCCCGATGCCGAGGACGGCCCGGCCGCCGCTCAGGTGGTCGACGGTACGGGCCATGTCGGCGAGCAGGTCCGGGTTGCGGTACGGGTTCGCGGTGACCAGGACGCCGACCTGCGCCGAGGTGGTGGTCGCCGCCATGGCGGCCAGCAGCGTCCACCCCTCGAAGTGGCTGCCTGCGGGACCGCCGTAGATGGGGAAGAAGTGGTCCCAGGTCCAGATGCTGTCGACGCCCAGGGCGTCGGCGGCCAGCCACGCCCGGCGCAGGTCGGCGACGGTCGTGCGCTGGGGCCAGAGCTGGACACCGACCTTGAAGCGCGGCACGGACCATGGCTACCAGGCTGCGTGTGTGTGGGAGCGCCTCCACGCCGGGCTCCTAGCGGAAGTCCCGGGAGCGGGCCGTGGCCAGGCCCAGGTCGAGGGCCTCGATGCGGTCGGCGACCACGTTGACCACACCCTCGGCCCGCTCCAGTCGGCCCCGGACCAGCAGGGCGGCGGCGGACCGGGCCGGCCGGCGGTAGCGGGCCCAGACCCCCTTGGAGCAGACGACGTTGACCAGGCCGGTCTCGTCCTCCAGGTTCAGGAACACGGTGCCGCCGGCGGTGGCCGGGCGCTGGCGGTGGGTGACCACCCCGCCCACCAGGACCCGGCTGCCGGACTCGACGGCGGCGGAGGCCAGGGCGGCGGCCGGCAGGGCACCCTGGTCGTCCAGCCAGGGCCGCACGAACTGGGCCGGCGACGAGCCGGGCGACACCCCCGTGGCCCACAGGTCGGCGGCCGCCTCCTCCACCTCGGACATGCCGGGCAGCGCCGGGGCGTCGGCGCCGGTGACCACGCCGGCCAGCCGACCCGGCCGGGACTGGCTGACCGCCCCCGCGCCCCACAGCGCGGCCCGGCGGTCCAGGCCGAAGCAGCCGAACGCCCCGGCGGTGGCCAGCGCCTCCACCTGGGCCTCGGTCAGCCCGCACCGCCGCACCACGTCCTCCATGTCCGCATACGGCCGCCCCCCCGCCACCACCTCCGCCACCTCCTTCCCCAGCGTCCTCACGTACGACAGCCCCAGCCGCACCTGCTGCGC
>DATLFQ010000221.1:0-12312 GCA_035540915.1 Acidimicrobiales bacterium | reverse complement strand
CTACTTCGGCAACCCGGCCCTGCTGGCGCCCCGGACGGCCCAGATGGTGGCCGCCGCGGCGACCGTCGAGTGGATCCAGGTGGCCAACGACGTCGAGGCCCTCCTCCTGGAGTACAGCCTGATCAAGCAGCACCGGCCCCGGTTCAACATCCGCCTCCGGGACGACAAGAGCTACCCGTTTCTGGCCGTCACCCTGGACGACGAGTGGCCGCGGGCCATGGTGATGCGGGGCCAGAAGCGCAAGGGCGTCCGGTACTTCGGCCCCTTCGGCCACGCCTACGCCATCCGCGAGACCCTGGACCTCTTGCTGCGCACCTTCCCCATCCGCACGTGCTCCGACGGCAAGTTCGCCGACCACCAGCGGCAGGGCCGGCCCTGCCTGCTGTTCCACATCGAGAAGTGCAGCGGCCCGTGCGTCAAGGAGGTGACTCGGGAGGACTACGACGGCCTGGTTGACGAGCTCGTGCGCTTCCTGGACGGCGACACGGCACCCATCGTGCGCCGCCTCGAACGGGAGATGCACGACGCGGCCGGCCAGCTGGAGTTCGAGCGGGCGGCCCGGCTGCGGGACCGGCTGGCGTCGGTGCGCAAGGCCATCGAGCGCCAGCAGATGGTCACCGACCGCAGCGAGGACCTCGACCTGATCGGCCTGGCGGAGGACGAGCTGGAGGCGGCGGTGCAGGTCTTCTACGTGCGGCGGGGCCGGGTGGTCGGGCGCAAGGGCCTGATCGTCGACAAGGTGGAGGACCTCACCCGGCCCCAGCTGGTGGGCCGCATCGTCGAGGAGCTGTACGCCGACCCCCCCCTCGGCGTGCCCCAGCAGGTCCTGGTGCCCGACGCCCCCGAGGAGTGCGACGTGCTGGAGGAGTGGCTGGGCGGGCTGCGGGGGTCGAAGGTCGACGTGCGGGTGCCCCAGCGGGGGGACAAGCGGGCGCTGCACGAGACGGTGACCCGCAACGCAGAGGAGGAGTTCACCCGCCACCGGCTCCGCCGGGCGGCCGACCACAACAGCCGGGCCCGCGCCCTCACCGCGCTCCAGGACGCGCTGGGCCTGCCGGTCGCGCCCCTGCGCATCGAGTGCTTCGACATGAGCCACATCCAGGGCACCGATTACGTGGGCTCGATGGTGGTGCTCGAGGACGGCCTGGCCAAGAAGTCGGACTACCGCCGGTTCAAGGTCACCACGGTGGGCGGCACCGTCGGCGAGAGCGACGACTACGCAGCCATGGAGGAGGTTCTGACCCGCCGCCTGGCCGCGCTGGTGGAGGAGCGGGACCGGCCGGCCGAGGACCGCCGCCGCCGGCGCTTCGCCTACCCGCCGCAGCTCCTGTTGGTGGACGGCGGCAAGGGCCAGCTGTCGGTCGCCCTGCGGGCGGTGGAGGCGTTCGGCCTGGAGGACGAGATCCCCGTCGCCGCGCTGGCCAAGCAGTTCGAGGAGGTCTTCGTGCCCGGCCGGGCCGACCCCGTGCGCCTGCCCCGGCAGTCCGAAGCCCTCTACGTGCTGCAGCGGGTCCGCGACGAGGCGCACCGTTTCGCCATCGCCTACCACCGCCAGCTGCGCGGCAAGCGGATGACGGTGAGCGTGCTGGACGGCGTGCCCGGCCTGGGCCCGGCCCGGCGGGCCCGGCTGCTCAAGACGCTGGGCGGCATCACCACCGTCAAGGCCGCCTCGCTCGAGCAGCTCCAGGCCCTGCCGTGGCTGCCCGACGGCGTCGCCCGAGCCGTCCACGAGAAGATCCACGGCGGCCGTGGTTGAGCCGGGCGGTCCCTCCGACGGCCAGCTCTGGGAGGACCACGCCGGCTGGTGGCAGGCCGGGTTCACCGCCGGTGCCGACCCGGAGTACGAGGAGCAGATCCTGCCCCTGGCCGCCCGCCACCTGGCCGGCGCCCGCCGGGTGCTCGACGTCGGCACCGGCGAGGGCCAGGTCGCCCGGCTGGCCGCCGGGCTGGGGGCCACCGTGGTGGGCGTCGACCCTGCATGGGCGCAGCTGGCCGTCGCGATGCAAAGGGCCGGCGGGCCCTGCTACGCACGGGCCGGCGCCGGCGCCCTTCCGGTGGCCGACGGCTCGGTGGACGCGGTGGTGGCCTGCCTGGTGTTCGAGCACATCGACGACGCCGACGCCGCCCTGGCCGAGGTGGGGCGCGTCCTGGCGCCCGGCGGCCGCTTCCTGTTCTTCCTGAACCACCCCCTGCTGCAGACGCCCGGCAGCGGCTGGATCGACGACCGCATCCTGGAGGAGCAGTACTGGCGGGTCGGGCCGTACCTGCCCGAGGACACCACGCTGGAGGAGGTGGAGAAGGGCGTCTTCCTGCCCTTCGTCCACCGCCCCCTGTCCCGCTACGTCAACGCCGTGGTGGCGGCCGGCATGGTCGTCGTCGGCATGGAGGAGCCCGCTCCGCCACCCGGCTTCCTGGCCCGCGCCGCCGAGTACGAGGCCGCCGCCACAATCCCCCGCCTCCTCTTCATGCGCTGCGAGAAGGCTTCCGGGGCAGGCCCCCTTCGCACCCTCCCCCCGGCGGAGCGGCGAGGCTCCTGAGCGCGTCGGGCCGGCCAGCCGGCCCCCGAACGGTTCGGCGCACTCCCTGTGACAGCTCCGGCCTAGCAGTCCTCGATGTCGGTGTCCCCCTGCTCACTGATGGTCAGGCAGGAACTCTCGTTGCCGACCCGCAGCTCGACTCGGCCGTCGTCGTCGGCGCCGTCGCCGTCGGCGTCCTCGATGCCGAGGATCTCGGGGTCGCCGGGCAGGTCCTCGGCCGTCTCCTGGAGGACGTCGACGCGGCGCCGGTTGGCCCCGTCGGATTCATCGCTCAGGAGGGCCGCCCTGTAGGCCTCGGCCACGGAGCGGGCCGACGCGTCCTGGGCCGCATCGGCGATCGTGCCGGCGGCGTCCCGGGCCGTGTCGGCCGCCTCGTCGACGTCGTCGTCGCTGCACGCCCCGGTAAGGGCAACGAGGGCTACGAGCAGAATCGTGATCTTGGTTCGCATGGGGCCGGGGTACCCCGCGGGCCGCCGTCGGGAAACTGTGACAATGAAGACCGTGGCCGAGTACCTGATCATCACCGGGATGTCGGGGGCCGGGCGGAGCACGGCAGCGGACACCTTCGAGGACCTCGGCTGGTTCGTGATCGACAACCTGCCGCCCGAGCTGATCAGCAAGGTCGGCGAGCTGGCCGCCCGGCCCGGGTCGGACATCGGGCGCGTCGCCCTGGTCGGCGGGCGCGGCGGCAGCCGGGACGTGGACGAGCTGACCGAGGCGATGGCCCACCTGCGCCGCACCGGTGCGACGGTGCGCCTGCTCTTCCTCACCGCCACCGACGACGTCCTCGTCCGCCGCTTCGAAGGCACCCGGCGCCGCCACCCGGTGCCGGCCTCGACGGTGGGCGAGGGGATCGCCGCCGAGCGCCGCTCGCTGGAGCCGCTGATGGCGGAGGCCGACGTGGTGGTGGACACCAGCGACCTGAACGTCCACCAGCTGCGTGACCGGCTGCAGGAGCTCTTCGAGGGAGAGGCGCACGGGCTGCAGACGTCGGTGCTCTCCTTCGGCTACAAGCACGGCCTGCCGCTCGACGTGGATCTGGTGCTCGACTGCCGCTTCCTGCCCAACCCGCACTGGGTGGACGACCTCCGGCCGCTCACGGGCCTCGACCCGCCGGTGCGAGAGTTCGTCCTCGAGCAGCCCGAGACACAGGCCTTCCTGGCCAAGCTCGACGACCTGCTGGGCCTGCTCCTCCCCGGCTACCAGAAGGAGGGCAAGTCCTACCTGTCCGTGGCGGTGGGCTGTACCGGCGGTCGGCACCGGTCGGTGGTGCTCGCCGAGGAGATCGCCCGCCACATGGCCGCCCACGGCTTCGAGCCCACGGTCAACCACCGGGACGTGAACCGTTGACCGGACCCCGGGTGGTCGCCATCGGCGGCGGCCACGGCCTGGCCGCCACGCTGCGGGCGGCCCGCGTCTACGCCGGCGACATCTGCGCGATCGTCAGCGTCGCCGACGACGGCGGGTCCAGCGGACGGCTGCGCCACGCGTTCGCCATCCCGGCGCCGGGGGACCTCCGCCGCTGCCTGGTGGCCCTCGGCGACGCAGACTCGCTGTGGGGCCGGGCCTTCGAGCACCGATTCGACGCCGGCGAGCTGGAGGGCCACGCCCTCGGCAACCTGGTGATCGCCGGGCTGGCCGCCACGGACGCCGACTTCCTCGGCGCGCTGGACGAGGCGGGCCGGCTGGTCGGTGCCGTGGGCCGGGTGCTGCCGGCCACGTCCAATCCCGTGGTGCTCAAGGCCGAGGCCGGCGGCGGCGAGGTTCGGGGCCAGGTGGCGGTGGCGACCGCCGGTCGCATCGCCCGCGTCTCGCTGGTCCCGCCCGACGCCGAACCGCCTCCGGGCGCGCTCGACGCGCTGGCGGCGGCCGATCAGATCGTCCTCGGCCCGGGGTCGTTGTTCACCAGCGTGCTGGCGGCCGCCGTCGTCCCGGCCATCCGTGAGGCCATCGCCGCCGCCCGCGCCCCCACCGTCTACGTCTGCAACCTGCGTCCCCAGCCCCCCGAGACGGCCGACTACGACGTCGCCGCCCACGTCGCCGCGCTGATGGCCCACGGCGTCGTGCCCGATGTCGTGCTGTGGGACCCGGCCGCCATGGCGGCGGGCGACGTCGCACTCCCGACGGTGGCCGCCGAGCTGGCCCGCCCCGGTGCCGACGGGCACGATCCGGCCAGACTGGCGGCTGCCCTCTCCCATCTGCTCGGATAACCGAAAGGATCAGGACACGGGGAGGCAACCATGGCGGTACGGGTCGGCATCAACGGCTTCGGGCGCATCGGGCGCAACTTCTTTCGGGCGGCTCGCGCCTCGGGCGCCGACGTCGAGGTGGTGGCGGTCAACGACCTGGTTCCCCCGGAGACGAACGCCCACCTGCTGAAGTACGACTCGACCCACGGCCGCCTGGGCGAGGAGGTCACCGCCGGCGACGGCATCATCGTCGTCGGCGGGCACGAGATCAAGGTCTTCGCCGAGCGCGACCCGGCCAACCTGCCCTGGGGCGACGTCGGTGTCGACGTGGTCGTCGAGTCCACCGGCTTCTTCACCGACGGCGAGAAGGCGGCGGCCCACATCAAGGGCGGCGCACCCCGGGTGATCATCTCGGCCCCGGCCACCAACGTCGACGCCACGTTCGTGGTCGGCGTCAACGACGACGCCTTCGACGCCGCCGCGCACACCGTCGTGTCCAACGCCTCCTGTACCACCAACTGCTTCGTGCCCATGGTCAAGGTCCTCGACGACGCGTTCGGCATCGAGAAGGGCCTCATGACCACGGTCCACGCCTACACCAACGACCAGAACCTGCTGGACCTGGCCCACAAGGACCTTCGCCGGGCCCGGGCGTCGGCGGTGAACATCACCCCCAGCTCCACCGGCGCGGCCCGGGCCACCAGCCTGGTGCTCGAGGCCATGAAGGGGCGCCTGGACGGCACCGCCCTGCGGGTCCCGGTCCAGGACGGCTCGGTCACCGACCTGGTGGCCGTGCTGGGCAAGGAGGTCACCGTCGACGAGGTGAACTCCGCCTTCGAGAAGGCGGCCGCCGACGGACCGCTGGCCAAGGTGCTCGTCTACACCGACGACCCGATCGTGTCGTCCGACATCGTCGGCTCGCCGGCCAGCTGCACCTTCGACTCCGGCCTCACCATGACCCTGGGCAGCATGGTCAAGGTGCTCGGCTGGTACGACAACGAGTGGGGCTACTCCAACCGCCTGGTGGACCTGGCCCTCATCGTCGGCGCCGCCAACAAGTCCTAGAGGAGCGAGCCGTGCAACCGGTTCCCTTGCTGGAGGACCTGCCCGACCCAGCGGGGAAACGGGTCCTGCTCCGAGCCGACTTCAACGTCCCGATCAGCAACGGCGCCATCGACGACGACCTGCGCATCCGGGCCGCCCTGCCCACCATCGAGTGGCTGACCTCCCGCGGTGCGACGGTCACGGCCTGCACCCACCGGGGCCGGCCCAAGGGAGCGCCCGACCCCCGCTACTCCTTGGACCCGGTGCGGGCCCGGCTGGCCGAGCTGGCCCCCGGGGTCGAGCTGCTGGAGAACCTGCGCTTCGACGCCGGCGAGACGGCCAACGACCCGGCCTTCGTCGACCGGCTCGTCGAGGGCCAGGACCTCTACGTCAACGACGCCTTCGGCGCCGCCCACCGGGCCCACGCGTCGGTGGTCGGCCCGCCGGCCCGCCTGCCGTCGGCCGCCGGGCGCCTGCTGGCCAGGGAGGTCGAGGTCCTGGGCAAGATCCTCTCGGGGCCGGCCCGGCCGTTCGTGGCCGTGCTCGGCGGGTCCAAGGTCAGCGACAAGCTCGGGGTCATCAAGGCCCTACTCGACCAGGTGGACGCCCTGGTCATCGGGGGCGGCATGTGCTTCACCTTCCTGGCCGCCCTGGGCCACACCACCGGCGGGTCGCTCCTGGAGCCCGACCAGGTCGGCACCTGCCGGGACCTGCTCGCGTCGGGGAGGCGCATCCTCATCCCGAGCGACATCGTGGTGCTCGGGCCGGGCGGCGAGATCGGCGATCCGGGGGCCGGCGGCGAGGTGCGCACGGTGGGCCGCGACGTGGCCGAAGGGTGGAAGGGCCTCGACGTGGGGCCGGCCACTGCGGCCGAGTTCGCCGCCGAGGTGACGACGGCCGGCACGGTCTTCTGGAACGGCCCCATGGGCGTGTTCGAGGACGAGCGGTTCGCCGGCGGCACCCGGGCGGTGGCCGATGCGGTGGCCTCGGCCCCCGGCTTCACCGTCGTCGGCGGCGGCGACAGCGCCAGCGCGCTCGCCCGCTTCGGGCTGGCCGGCGGCGTCGACCACGTCTCCACCGGGGGCGGCGCCTCCCTGGAGCTGCTGGAGCAGGGCGACCTCCCCGGGCTCCGGGCACTGCGGGAGGCGGCGGCCCGTGGCTGACGGCGCCCGCAAGCCGCTGCTCAGCGGCAACTGGAAGATGCACCACAACCACCTCGAGGCCATCGCGGTGCTGCAGAGGCTGTCGTATGCGCTGCGCGACGAGGACTACGACGCCGTGGACGTGTCGGTCCATCCGCCCTTCACCGACCTGCGGTCCCTGCAGGTGGTGATCGACGCCGACCGCCTGCGCATCGCGCTCGGCGCCCAGAACTGCCACTGGGAGGACAAGGGGGCGTTCACCGGCGAGGTCAGCCCGTCCATGCTGGCCAAGCTGGACGTGCGCTACGTCATCGTCGGCCACTCCGAGCGCCGGGAGTACTTCGGCGAGACCGACGCCGACGTCAACCGCAAGGCCACCGCCGTGTTCGCGCACGGCATGACGCCCATCATGTGCGTCGGCGAGACGCTGGAGGAGCGCGAGGCGGGCCGGGCCGAGGCCAAGGTGCAGGGCCAGGTGCCGGCCGGCCTGGCCGGGCTCAGCAGCGAGCAGGTTGCCACCATGGTCATCGCCTACGAGCCCATCTGGGCCATCGGCACCGGCCGCACGGCGACGGCCGACGACGCCCAGGCGATGTGCGCCACCATCCGGGCCACCGTGTCCGACGTCGCCGGCACGGCGGCCGCCGCCTCGGTGCGCATCCAGTACGGCGGCTCGGTCAAGCCGACCAACACCGCCGAGCTGATGGCGCAGCCGGACATCGACGGCGCGCTCGTCGGAGGGGCCAGCCTGGACGCCGACGACTTCTCCCGCATCGTCCGCTACCGCGCCGGCTGACACGGGCAGCGGCGCCTCCGCACGCGCCTCAGGCGGGCGAGAGCACCAGGCTGTACTGGGTGGCGACCGGACCCGAGGCGGTCGGCGTCTGGTCGGGGAGGGCGGGGGCTTCGGACGCGCTGACCACCAGGGTCAGTCGTCCCGGGCCCACCGCTGGCGGAAGGGCGCCGCGGTGCGGGCCGCCTCGGGCACCGGCTCCCAGCCTTCCAGCGCCGTCTCGTAGTAGTCGAGGACGCCCTCGGGCGTGACGCCCTCGGCCCGGAAGCTCTGGCTCACCGTCCCCGCTTCGTCGGTGCGCGGCCCGAGCGGCTCGGACCGCGGGAACCGGGGCAGGTCGTCGAACACGCCCTGCTCGAACGTGTTCGTCCCGGGCGCCGGTTGGGTTCCCTCCCGAGCCTCGTCGCGGCCGCAGCCGGCCACGGCGAGGGCGCCCAGGACCAGGCAGGAACACAGGCGGAGCAGCGTCATGGCCGCTCCCTACCCGATCGGAGCCTCAGAGGATGCGGCCCTGCCAGACCAGTGCCGCTCCCAGGCCGAGCACGAGGAGCACGACGGCACCGGCCACGAACGTGAGGGAGACCTCCCGCTGCTCGGTCTCGAATCCGACGCGGCTGCCGATGTCGTCGTACACGCGTTCGAGTTCCTGGGCCGAGAAGGCCTCGAAGAAGGTCCCTCCGGTGGTCTCGGCCACCTCCGCCATCGAGTCGGGGTCCGACGGCACCGGCACGTCGGCGCCCTGGATCGACACGGTGCCGTCCTCGGTCCCGAAGGCGATGGTGGTGACGGGGACGCCCTGGTCGGCGGCGTCGACCGCCGCCTGGTCGGCGGGGCGGCCGACGGTGGTGAACCCGTCGGAGAGCAGCACGATGGCGGCGGTCGGCTCGCCGTCGGTCTCGCCCGCGCCGCCGCTGGCCGCCAGCACGTCGAGGGCGGTGTAGATGGCCTCGCCGGCCGCCGTGCCCGGCCCGGTGCGCAGCACCGCCAGCGCGTCGGCGACAGCGGCGTGGTCGGTGGTCGGAGGGGCCAGCACCCGCACCGAGCGGTCGAACGAGATGAGCCCGACCCGCAGCCGGTCGGGCAGGCCTGCGACGAAGTCCCGGCCCGCCGAGACGGCCGCCTGCAGCCTGGTGGGAGCGACGTCCTCGGCGTCCATCGAGGCCGACGTGTCGACGACGAGCATCACCGTGGCCGCCTCCTTGGGGACACGGACGTCGCGGGCCGGTCGGGCCAGCCCGAGCACCATGGCCACCAGGGCCAGTGCCATCGCGCCTGCGGCCAGGTGGCGGCGCCACCCGGGGCGCGACGGGGCCACCGACGCGAGCAGGTCGAGGTTGGTGAAGCGCACTGCGTGGTGGCGGCGCCGACGCTGCAGGACCACGTAGGCGGCCGCCAGCGCCGGCACCAGGGCCAGCAGCCACAGGCGCCCGGGGGCGAGGAACGTCACCGGCGCCGCCGGCGGCCGGCCACGAAGCGGACGACGTCGAGCAGCCAGTCGCGGTCGGTGGACAGGACGAGGTGGGCGGCGCCGGCGGCGGCCACGGATCGTTGCCTGGCCGCCCGCTGCTCAGCGGCGGCGGCCGCGAAGCGGGCCCGCACCTTGGCGTTGGCCGTCTGCACCTCCAGGCGGCGGCCCGTCTCGGGGTCCACCAGGGTGAGCAGGCCGACGGGGGGCAGCTCGGCCTCGCGCGGGTCGCGCACCTCGGCCACCACCACCTCGTGGCGGGCGCTCAGGGCCCGCAGCTCGCGCTCCCAGGGGCCGCGGTCGAGCAGGTCGCCGACGACCACCACCAGACCGCGGCGGCGCGCCGCCAGCCGCACCCGGCGCAGGGCGGCGGTCAGGTCGACGGTGCCGGGGCCGGCGCGCTCGCGCTGCTCGAGCCGGTGCAACAGGGCCAGCAGGTGCGAGCGGCCCGACCGCGGGGGGACGACCGAGGGACCGTCGGGGCCGGCCAGCAGGGCACCGACCCGGTTCCCGTCCCGGGCGGTCAGGAAGCCGAACGCGGCCGCCGCGGCCAGGGCCAGCTCGCGCTTCTCGCAGCGGGCGGTGCCGAAGTCGAGGCTGGCCGAGGTGTCGATCACCAGCCAGGTGGTCAGCTCCCGGTCGGCCACGTCGGTCCGGACGTGGGGGGCGCCCGAGCGGGCGGTCAGGTTCCAGTCCATGCGGCGCACGTCGTCGCCCGGCTGGTAGGGGCGCCCGTCGCCCGGCTCGCTCCCGCCGCCGGGGACCAGTCCCTGGTGGTCACCCTGCAGCAGCCCGTCGAGCTTGCGGGTCACCAGCAGCTCGAGCTGGCGCAGGGTGCCCTCGTGCCGCCCGGGCGCGACCACGGGCACCGCCGCCATGCTCAGGACGCTTCCGCCGGCGCCGCCGGCGGCGCCGGCGCCGCAGAATCGGCCGCCGTCACCCAGCTGCCGGCGACGGCGGGGGCGGCCTCCTGGCCGGGGCTGATCCGGGGGGCGAGCACGGTGCGGACCACCCGCTCGACCACGCCGTCGGCCGAGACGCCGTCGGCCAGCGCCTCGTAGGACAGCAGCACGCGGTGGCGCAGGATGTCGCGGGCCACGTCGTACACGTCCTGGGGCAGGACGTAGTCGCGGCCCCGCAGCAGGGCCAGGGCCCGGCCGGCGGCCACCAGGCCGAGGGTGGCCCGGGGGCTGGCCCCGTGCGCGATGTGGGGTACCAGGTCGGCCAGCTCGGCGGCGGCCGGGTCCCGCGTGGCCTGCACCAGGCGGACGGCGTAGTCGACCACCGCGTCGTGCACGAACACGGCGTCGGCGACGGCCTGCAGCGCCCGCAGGCCGTTCGCGTCCAGTACGGCGACGGGCTGCGGACGGCCGACGCTCATGCGCCGCACGATCTCGGTCTCCTCCCGGGCGCTGGGGAAGTCCACCAGCACCTTCATCAGGAACCGGTCGCGCTGGGCCTCGGGGAGCGGGTACACGCCCTCGCTCTCGATCGGGTTCTGGGTGGCCAGCACCAGGAACGGGTCGGGCACCGGGTGCGTCGTCCCGCCGATGGACACCTGCCGCTCGGCCATCACCTCAAGCAGGGCCGACTGGACCTTGGCCGGCGCACGGTTGATCTCGTCGGCCAGCACCACGTTGGCGAACACCGGCCCCAGCTCGACGTCGAACTCCTCGCGCGACGGGCGGTAGATGCGGGTGCCGACCAGGTCGGCCGGCACCAGGTCGGGGGTGAACTGGAGGCGGGCGAAGCTGCCGCCGCTGACCCGGGCGATGGTCTCGGCGGCCAGCGTCTTGGCCAGTCCTGGGGCGCCTTCCAGCAGGCAGTGACCCCGGGCCAGCAGGCAGACCAGGAGGCGCTCGATCATGCGGTCCTGGCCGACCACGATCCGCTTGACCTCGAAGAGGGCCTGCTCCAGCAGCGTCGCCGGTGCCAGGCGCGGGGTGGCGCCCCGGGCCGGGCTCAATTCGAGCCCTCCGCCGTCCCGAGGGTGACGTCCACGGTGATCTCGTCGCCGTTTCGGACGACGTCCAGCTCGATGGTCTCGCCCGGCCGGTGCGATCGCACCGCCGCGCCCAGAGCTGGCGCCCCGTCGATGGCCTTGCCGGCGACGTGGGTGATGAGGTCGCCGCGCCGGAGGCCGGCGGCGGCGGCCGGCGAGCCCGGCTCGACCTGCTCGATGGTGGCGCCCCGGCTCCCGTCGGCGGGGTCGGAGCTGCGGATCCCCATGAAGCCGGCCAGGGTAACGCCGGTGTTGCCCCGCAGGCGTTCCAGGACGGGCAGGGCCTGGTCGATGGCGATGGCGAAACCGATGTTCTCGGCCGCCGACCGCAGGCCCGAGGAGGCGACGGCGGTGTTGATGCCGATGACCCGGCCGGCGGCGTCGACGAGCGGCCCGCCGGAGTTGCCGGAGCTGATCGACGCATCGGTCTGGATGAGCCCGGTGATGGCGACCTCGTCGGTCTGCAGGGTGCGGTCGAGCGCCGAGATGATGCCCCGGGTGACCGTCGGGCCACCGCGAAGGGCGAGGGCGTTGCCGATGGCCACCACGTCGTCGCCCACGGCCACCGAGGCCGACTCGCCCAGGTCGGCGACGGCCAGCCCCGAGGCGCCGGTGATGCGCAGCAGGGCCAGGTCGGCGGCCGGGTCGGTGCCGACGACCTCGGCCTCCCGGGACTGCGACTCACCCGACAGCGTCACGCGCACCTGCGAGGCGCCGGCCACGACGTGGGCGTTGGTGAGGACCTCCCCGTCGGGGGTGAGCACGACGCCCGAACCGGCACCGGTGGCGCCCCGGCCGCCGAGGGAGACCTGGATGGACGCCACCGATGGGCCGGCCTTGGCCACCACGCCGGCGACGTCAAGGGACTGGCCGTCGAGCTGGCGGGCCGGGCCCGCCGCAGTGGCCGGCCGTCCACCCGACGACGTGGCCACCGAACCGCGGTCGTCGTCGAGCGCCATCGTGAGCAGCGAGCCGGCGCTGCCGGCGCCCAGGGCGACGGCGACGAGGGCGGCGGCGACCGCCCCCCGGCCCCAGCCCCGAGCGGGCGGCACCGGCGAAGGGGGGACCGGCGGTCGCGCCCACCCGGCGGCTGGGGCGGAGGGAGCGGTGTCCGCCGGCCCGTAGGGCGGGGCGGCGGAC
>DATLFQ010000220.1:0-5185 GCA_035540915.1 Acidimicrobiales bacterium | reverse complement strand
TGGTGGGGCTGGAGCCGTCGGCGGCGGGGCATTCGGTGGGCACGGGGGCTCCTCGCGTGGTGTCGGCGCTGATGGTGGTCAGGACTCGTTGATGGTGACGTCGACGATCTTGTGCACGACCTTGGGCGTGCCAGCGGTGCTGCCGTCCGCCTCGATCTTCTTCACGACGGCCATGCCGTCGGGGCCCACGGTGCCGAACAGCGAGTAGCTCGGCGGCAGGGCGGCGCCCTCGGGACCGGTCACGACGAAGAACTGGCTGCCGTTGGTGTCGGGCCCGGAGTTGGCCATGGCCACCGAGCCCACCTCGTACTCGCCCGCCTTGGGCAGCTCGTCGGCGAAGGTGTACCCCGGCCCGCCGGTGCCGTCGCCCTTCTCGCCGTCGCCGCCCTGCACCACGAAGCCGGGGATCACCCGGTGGAACGGGACGTCGTCGTAGAACTGGTACCGGGCCAGGAAGACGAAGTTGTTGACGGTGGCCGGCGCCTTCTCGTCGTCGAGGTCGATGGTGAACGACCCGACATCGGTCTGGACCGTGGCCGAGTAGGACTTGGCCGGGTCGATGCAGGTGGGCGGAGGCGACGGGAAGTCGATCCGCTTCTGGGCCGAGCCGTCGGCCGGAGGGCAGGCCAGCGGCTCGCCTCCGGCCGGGGCGGTGCTGCTGGGCTCGCCCGGGGCCGTGGTGTCCTCGGGGGCGGTGGACGAGGTGTCGTCCCCGGCGGAGAGGTCGGTGTTGTCGTCGTCGTCCCCGCCCTGGCTGAACACCAGCGCCACGAGGATGATGACCAGGGCGATCGCTCCGCCGGTGATCACCCGCTTGCGGGCCCGGGCCTTCTGCTGCTGGGCTCGGAGCTGCTCCTGGCGGGACTGGCGGCCCTGCTTCTGGCGTTCGCGCTTGGGGGACGGCACGAGGGGCCAACCTAGTTCAGGGCCTCCGCCCGGTACGCTCGCCGACCGCCGTGGCCCTCGTCGTGCAGAAGTTCGGTGGTACCTCGGTCGCCGACGCGGAGCGGATCCGCGCCGTGGCCGACCACGTCGCCCGCACGCGCCGTCACGGCAACCAGGTGGTGGTGGTGGTGAGCGCCATGGGCAAGGAGACCGACGAGCTGCTGCACCTGGCCAGCCAGGTGGCCGACCGGCGCCCCGGCCGGGAGATGGACATGCTCATCACCGGCGGCGAGCGCAAGACGATGGCCCTTCTCGCCATGGCCCTGGATGACGCCGGCTGCCCGGCCACCAGCTTCACCGGCAGCCAGGCCGAGATCATCACCGACACCTCCCACACCCGGGCCAAGATCCGGGAGGTGCGGGGCGAGCGGCTGCGGGCCGCCCTGGCCGACGGCCAGGTGCCGGTGGTGGGCGGCGCCCAGGGCATGTCGGTGGACCGCGAGGTGACGTTCCTGGGCCGGGGCGGCTCGGACACCACTGCCGTGGCGCTGGCCCACGCCCTCGGAGCAGACTCCTGCGAGCTGTACACCGACGTGTCCGGCGTCTTCAGCGCCGATCCCCGCCTGGTGCCCGACGCGAGGCGCCTGGGCTTCGTGTCCTACGAGGAGCTGCTGGAGATGTGCGCCAGCGGCTGCCCGAAGCCGGACATGCGGGCCGTCGAGTACGCCCGTACCCACGGCGTCCGCCTGCACGTGCGGTCCAGCTTCACCTGGGAGCCGGGCACCTGGGCGGTCGACGCGGGCGAGGTGGAGACACGCCGGACCGAGACCACTTCGAGAGGGGCCAGCGCCTTGGAGCAAGCCATCGTCACCGCCGTGGTCCACGACACCTCGGAGGCCAAGGTCACCGTCACCCATGTGCCCGACCGGCCCGGCATCGCCGCCCGGCTGGTGCGGCTGCTGGCCGACGCCGGCGTCAACATGGACATGATCGTGCAGAACGTGTCGGTGGGCGGGACCACCGACATCTCCTTCACGGTGCCCAAGTCGGACCTGGCCGTCAGCCTGGCCACCTGCCGCGACCACGCCGCCGAGGTCGGGGCGGCCGACGTGCTGGCCGACGCCCACATCGCCAAGGTGTCCCTCATCGGCGCCGGCATGAAGACCCACCCCGGCGTGGCCGCCACCACCTTCGAGGCGCTGGCCGCGGCCGGCATCAACATCGAGATGATCTCCACCTCACCCATCCGCATCTCGTGCGTGATCCGGGCGGACGCGGTCGAGCAGGCGGTCGAGTCGTTGCACAAGGCCTTCGAACTGGCCTGAATCCTCGGCTGGCCACGGGGGCCGCTGGCCTACCATTGGGGCCATGCGAGTCGGGATCTTCGGTGCGACGGGCCAGGTCGGCGAGGTGCTCCGGGCGATCCTGGCCGAGCGGGCCTTCCCGGCCGACGACGTGCGGTTCTTCGGCACGGCGCGGTCGGCCGGGCGCCGCCTGCCGTGGGCTGGCGGGGACGTCGAGGTGGAGGACACCGAGGGCGCCGACTACGCCGGCATCGACATCGCCCTGTGCTCCAACGGGGCCACCGCCTCCCGGCGCTACGCACCGCTGATCGCCTCGGCCGGCGCCGTCGTGGTCGACAACAGCTCGGCGTGGCGCAAGGACCCCGACGTGCCCCTGGTGGTGGCCGAGGTCAACCCCCACGCCCTGGACTCGATGCCCAAGGGGATCGTCGCCAACCCGAACTGCACGACCATGGTGGCCATGCCGGCGCTGAAGGTGCTCCACGACGAAGCCGGCCTGCGCCGCCTGGTGGTGTCCACCTACCAGGCCGTCTCGGGCGGCGGCCGGGCGGCGGTCGCCGAGCTGGACGAGCAGGTCCGGGCCACCTGGGACAAGGCGGTCGAGCTGAGCTGGGACGGGGGCGCCGTCGAGTTCCCGCCGCCCACGCAGTACGTCGCTCCGATCGCCTTCAACGTCCTGCCGCTCGCCGGCGACCTGGTCGACGACGAGACGGTCGAGGAGCACAAGCTGCGCGACGAGAGCCGCAAGATCCTGGAGATCCCCGACCTGGCCGTGTCGGCCACGTGCGTTCGCGTGCCCGTCTTCACCGGCCACTCCCTGAGCGTCAACGCGGAGTTCGAGCGGCCGCTGCCGGTTGCCCGGGCCCGAGAGCTGTTGGCCACCGCCCCCGGCGTCGAGCTGGTGGACGTACCCACGCCCCAGGTCGCGGCGGGCGCCGACGCCTGCTACGTCGGCCGGCTCCGCGAGGACAGCGGCGTGGCGTCGGGCCTGGCCTTCTTCGTCTCCGGCGACAACCTCCGCAAGGGCGCCGCCCTCAACACCGTGCAGATCGCCGAAGTCCTGCTCGCCCGCCGCTAGCGGCCAAGCGGTCGCGTCTGCCTCGTGATCGGGGTCGGCTGGATCCTGGTCGTCGCCGTGGCCGCCTGGATCCTCAGCCGGCGGTACACCGACTCGCTCCTGTCGGCCGGCGGCGCGGGTCAGGAGCAGCCACAGGGCGTGGCCGCACACCGCGGGCAGCCGGCTGCGTAGCGACCCGCCGCTTCGGCCAGCGAGAGCCCCAGCTGGTCGGCCAGGGAGGCGAGCCAGGCCAGCACGTCACCCAGCTCCTCGTGCTGCTCCTCGGAAGTCCCCTTGCGGGCCGCCCGGGCCAGCTCGCCCACCTCCTCGGCCAGCCATGCCACCGTGGCCGGCACGCCGCGCCGGCGGTCCCGCTCGCCGTACGTCGCCGCCATCAGCGCCTGGAACGCCGCGATGTCCATCTCGACCAGTGCCGGGGCCCGCCGCGCTCCCTACGGGCGCGAAGAGGGCGTCTCGTCCGGGGCCGGGGGAGCGTCGCCGATGGGGTCGGGCGGCTCGCCCCGGGCGTGGTCACGCTTGTCCGCCCGCAGCGAGGCGACGATCGCCACCGTCAGGACTGCGGCAATCACGCCCAGGCTGGCGAAGGTGGGGAAGTGGTACACCTCGACGATCAGCATCTTCACGCCGACGAAGGCCAGGATGGCGCCCAGCCCGACGTTGAGGTAGCGGAACTTCCCGGCCATGCCGGCCAGGCAGAAGTACAGCGCCCGCAGGCCGAGGATGGCGAACGCGTTCGAGGCGAAGACGATGAACTGCTCGCGGCTGACGGCCAGGATGGCAGGAATCGAGTCGATGGCGAAGACCACGTCGGTCGTCTCGACCAGGATCAGCACCGCGAACAGCGGTGTGGCCAGGCGCTTGCCGTTGCGGACGGTGAACAGTTTCTGCCCGTCGTACTCGTTGGTGGACGGCACCACCTTGCGGACCAGTTTCAGGACCGGGTTCTTGTCCGGGTGGACCTCGGCCTCGCTGTGGCGGGCGATGCGTACCGCCGTCACGATGAGGAACGCCCCGAAGATGTACAGCACCCAGTCGAAGCGCTCGATCAGGGCCACGCCGGCGAAGATGAAGATGGCCCGCAGCACCAGGGCGCCGAAGATCCCCCAGAACAGGACCCGGAACTGGTACTTGGCGGGCACGCCGAAGTACCCCATGATGACGGCCCAGACGAAGACGTTGTCGACCGACAGGCTCTTCTCGATCAGGTAGCCGGCCAGGTACTCGCCGGCGGCATCGCCGCCCTGCCAGGCCAGGATCACGAAGGCGAACGAGACGCCGATGGTGATCCAGACCGCCGACTCGATCGCCGCTTCCCGGAGGGTGATGGCGTGGGCCGTCCGGTGCACGATGAGCAGGTCCCCCACCAGGAGCACGGTCAGGAAGGCGACGAGGGCGCCCCAGACCCACAACGGCACGTCGAAGCTGGCGAAGTCGCCGGCCGTTTCGGCGGCGGCGACGGTCAGCGTCTGCAACATGAAATTCCTTCCGGTGAGGTCTGGGCGCGCGAGGGGCGGGAGTCCACGGGTACTGCGGTGCCCGCTCGGGCGGTGGATGACCCGTGTCGAGGCGCACTCGCCCCCGGGCTCGGCGGGTCAGCTCGGTGCATCGTCACGGACATGGCGAGAGCTGCCGCCGACCGTAGCAGCGGGACGGTCAGTCCCCGAACTCGGACGGCCTGCGGAGGAAGGACCTCTTCTTCCTTCCTGGGCGCGGTGCCGCGAAGTCCGGGGCGGAGCGGAACGGGTCCCCGCCGTCGTCCCGGGGGTCGTGGTCGCGAAGGCGCCTCGGGAGCCGCACGCCGGGCACCCAGCCCCCGGCGACGGCCCGGGCGCTGCTCACCTGTGGGAACGTCGCCGCCAGCGCGGCCCGCTCCTCGGCGACCGACGAGAGGTAGCGCTCGACCTGGCGGGCCCGCTCG
>DATLFQ010000219.1:0-5985 GCA_035540915.1 Acidimicrobiales bacterium | reverse complement strand
AGCGGGAGTGGGGCGACCGCTTCGACGCCGAGGTCGAGAGCCGCGTTCACGTGGTCGGGGGCGACGTGTCCGTCGACGGGCTGGCCGTCGACGCCGAGGGCGCGGCGCTGATCGCCGGCTGCCAGACGATCATCCACTCGGCCGCCCTGGTGAGCTTCGACGCCCCCATCGACAAGGCCATGGAGACCAACCTGCTGGGCCCCAAGCGGGTCATCGACCTGGTCCGGGCGGCCGGGGCCACGCCCCATTTCATCTCCGTGTCCACCGCCTACGTGGCCGGCAACCGCCGGGGCCGGGCGCCCGAGGCCCCGCTGACCGAGACCCCGTTCTCGACCGAGGTGTCCTGGCAGGCCGAGGTCGAGGCCATCCGCCGGGCCCGGGGGGACGCCGAGGCCGAGAGCCGGCGTCCCGAGCTGCTCGAACGGTTCGCCAAGGAGGCCCGCCACGAACTGGGGGCAGCCGGCCCGCCCCTGCTGGCGGCCAAGGGCGAGCGGCTGCGCGAGCAGTGGGTGTCGGACTTCCTGGTCGAGGCCGGCCGGGCACGGGCCAAGGCCCTGGGCTGGCCCGACGCCTACGCCTACACCAAGGCGCTGGCCGAAAGGGCCGCCCTCGAGGTGTGCGGCGACGTCCCCCTGACCATCCTGCGGCCCTCGATCATCGAGTCGGCCCTGGCCGAGCCCCATCCTGGGTGGATCCGGGGCTTTCGCATGGCCGAGCCCATCATCATCTCCTACGGCCGGGGCCTGCTCAAGGAGTTCCCGGGCATCCCCGAGAGCGTCGTCGACGTGATACCCGTCGACCTGGTCGTGGCCTCCATCCTGGCTGTGGCCGCCCAGGGCCCGCCGGCTCGACCGGCCGTCTTCCACGCCTCGACGGGCGCCCGGAACCCCCTGCGCTACGACCACCTGGTCGACACCGTGCGGGAGTACTACGGCGAGCACCCCATCTACGACAACGAGGGCCAGCCCATCGTGGTAGCCCCGTGGTCGTTCGGGGGCCGGGGCCGGGTGCAGCGCCAGCTCGTGCGGGGCATCACCCTGCTCAAGGGGGCCGAGAAGGCCGTGGGCGCCCTGCCCATCCGGGGCGAGAAGGCCGAGATCAGCGGCAAGGTCGAGGAGAAGCGCATCCAGGCCCAGCGCGCCCTCGACTACGTGAAGCTCTACGGGGCCTACGCGGAGACCGAGGCCATCTTCGACGACGCCCGGCTCCGTGCGCTGTGGGAGTCGCTCGGGCCCGAGGACCAGGAGGCCTTCGGGTTCGACACCGAGGTCATGGACTGGACCGAGTACATCCTCACCGTCCACATGCCCACGGTGGTGCGCCAGGCCCGGGCCCGCACGACCGGAGGGCGCCGGGAAGGGCCGTCTCGGGAGGACAGGGCCCGCAAGTCGGTCCTCTCCGGAGAACGCCACTTCGCGGCCTTCGACCTCGAGAACACGCTGATCGCCTCCAACGTGGTCGAGTCCTACTCCTGGCTGGCCAGCCGGCGCATGGACGACGAGGAGCGGGTGCGGTTCGTGACCCGCATGCTCAGGGCCGCTCCTTCCATGTGGTCGCTCGACCGCAAGGACAGGGGCGACTTCCTGCGCCACTTCTACCGGCGCTACGAGGACGCTCCCGTCGAGCGGGTCAGGGCCGACGCCTGGGAGCTGTTCAGCTACCTGCTGCTCACCAAGTCGTTCCCGGCCGGCATCCGCCGGGTCCGCGAGCACCGCCGGGCCGGCACCCGCACGCTGCTCATCACCGGTGCCCTCGACTTCGTGATCGAGCCACTGAGGCCCCTGTTCGACGACGTCATATGCGCCCACCTGGGCGTCAAGGACGGGCGGTTCACGGGGGAACTGATCGACGCCCCGCCCACGGGCGAGGCCCGGGCCCTGGTCATCGAGTCGTGGGCCGCCGACCACGGCCTGCAGATGTCCGAGTCGGTCGCCTACGCCGACTCGGCGTCGGACCTCCCCATGCTGGAGGCAGTCGGCCATCCCGTCGCCGTCAACCCGGAGGCCAAGCTGGCCACCATCGCCCGCAAGCGCGGCTGGCACGTCGAGCAGTGGTCCCGGTCCCCCGGCGTGGCCCGCCCCCTGCTCCCGATCGGCCCCCTCCTGCCGGCGCGCTCGCGCACCCGAGTGAACAGCGCGCCGGAACGGCCAGCTGTTCACTCGAAAGAGGGGTTGGGGTGAGGGCGCTGGTGGTGGAGCGGTCGCTGGCGCGATTCGCGGCGGCACGGGTCAGCAGCCGGTTGGCGCCGTTGCGGCTGGACGCGACCATGGAGGAGCCGGCGCTGCCCGGGCCGGGGTGGCACCGGGTCCGACCCCGGCTAGCCGGCATCTGCGGCTCCGACCTGGCGACGGTCGACGGCAAGAGCAGCCGGTGGTTCGAGCCGATCGTCAGCTTCCCGTTCGTGCCCGGCCACGAGGTGGTGGGCACCCTCGACGACGGGCGGCGGGTGGTGGTCGAGCCGGTGCTGAAGTGCGCCACCCGGGCCGTGCGGCCGGCGTGCGACATGTGCGCCGCCGGGCGGACCAACCTGTGCGAGCGGGTGGCCTTCGGCGACCTGGAGCCGGGCCTGCAGACCGGCTACTGCACCGACACCGGCGGCGGGTGGTCGGAGGCCATGGTGGCCCACGACAGCCAGCTCCACCTCGTCCCCGAGGACATGTCCGACGAGGCCGCCGTCATGGTGGAGCCGGCCGCCTGCGCCACCCACGCCGCCGCCCAGGGACCACCGGCCCAGATCACGGCCGTCATCGGCGCCGGCACGCTGGGGCTCCTGACGGTCGCCGCCCTGCGCCGGTCGGCCACGCCGCCCGGCCACCTCGTCGCCGCGGCCAAGCATCCTCACCAGCGCCGGCTGGTCGCCGAGTTGGGCGCCGACGAGGTGTGCCGCCCCGAGGAGCTGGAGCGTGTGCTGCGCCGGGCCACGCGGTCGCTGGCCGCCGGCCGCCAGCTCACCGGCGGCGTGGCGACGGTGTTCGACTGCGTGGGCAGCGCCGCCTCGCTGGCCCAGGCCCTGCGGGTCGCCGCCCCGGGCGGGACCATCGTCATGGTCGGCATGCCCGGCCCGACGCTGGTCGACCTCACGCCGCTGTGGCAGCGCGAGGTCAACCTGCGCGGCGCCTACGCCTATACGCGGGCCGACTTCGAGGCCGCCTTCGGCCTGGTGGCGGCGGCCGACCTCGGCCGCCTGGTGTCGGCCCGCTACCCGCTGGAGCGCTTCCACCACGCCCTCGACCACGCGGCGGCCGCCGGCCGCCGCGACTCGGTGAAGGTGGCCTTCGCCCCCGGAAAGGAACGCTAGGTGGCTGCTGCCGAACGACTTCCACGCCCGTCCGAGCGCCCGATGGGCCGGCCTGACAGACACGTCCGCCCCGCCGCTGCCGGCCGCGCGCCGCAGGTGGCCCGTTCGGGAGCCGCCACCTAGATGCCCCGCCCCGGGTTCGTCCTCGACGTCGACAAGTCCACTCCCCCGCTGCTGTTCTGGCACGGCGAGCAGTTCCGGCTGGAGCGCCTGCCCGCCGACCGCAGCCGGGTCGTCTACCCACCCGAGCCGCTGGCCCCGCTGGACGACCCTGACGGCGCCATCCGCCACGCCCTGCTGAACCCGCTGGGCGACAGCCAGCCGCTGCCGTCGCTGCTGTCGGCCGGCATGCGCCTGACCATCGTGTTCGACGACCTGTCGCTGCCGCTGCCCCCCATGCGGCGGCCCGACAACCGCCAGCGGGTCATCGAGGCGGTGCTGGACATTGCCGCCGCGGCGGGCGTCGACGACGTCGTGCTCATCGCGGCCCTCGGCCTCCACCGGCGCATGACCGAGGCCGAGCTGCGCCACGCGCTGGGCGACCGGGTGTACGACGCCTTCGCCCCCTCGGGCCGCCTGACCCAGTTCGACGCCGAGGACCCCGACGGCGTGGTGCACCTGGGGACCACCGACCAGGGCGAGGACGTCGAGATCTCCAAGCGCGCCGCGACCAGCGACCTGGTCGTCTACGTCAACATCAACCTGGTGGCCATGGACGGCGGCCACAAGAGCCTGGCCACCGGCATCTCGTCGTACCGCTCGCTGCGTCACCACCACAACGCCCGTACGCTGCAGAACACCCGTTCGCTCATGGACCGCCACCACTCGGCGCTCCATTCCAGCGCCTGGCGGATCGGCCGCCACATCGCGGCCGCCGGCGTGAAGCTGTTCCAGATCGAGACGACCCTCAACACCAACACCTTCCCGGACCAGTTCGCCTTCCTGTCCCGCCGGGAGTGGGAGTGGACCGCCCGGGACCGGGCCTCCTACGTGGCCGTCAGCTCGGCGCTCGACCGCACGCCGGCCAAGCTGCGCCGCTCCATCTTCGGGTCCATCAAGGCGCCCCACGCCATGACCAGCGTGCAGGCCGGCGAGGTGGAGGCCGTGCACGACGTGACCCTGGCCCACGTGCACCGCCAGCAGCTAGTCGAGGTCAAGGGCCAGACCGACGTGCTGACCATGGGCGTGCCGTTCGTCGGCCCCTACAACGTCAACTCGATCATGAACCCGATCCTGGTGGCCTGCGGCAGCCTCGGGTACTTCTTCAACCTCTACCGGGGCCGGCCCCTGGTGCGCGAGGGCGGCGTGCTGATCGTCCACCATCCCACGCCGTGGGCCTTCCATCCGGTCCATCACCCCAGCTACATCGACTTCTTCGAGCAGGTGCTGGCCGAGACCACCGACCCGGTGGTCATGGAGGCCAAGTACGAGGAGGCGTTCGCCACCGACCCCTGGTACGTCCATCTCTACCGGACGAGCTACGCCTACCACGGCGTCCACGCCTTCTACATGTGGTACTGGTGCGCCCACGCGTTGCAGCACCTGGGCGCCGTCATCGTCGTCGGCGGCGACCCCCGGGCGGTGCGGCGCCTGGGCTTCAAGCCGGCGTCGACGCTGAACGACGCCCTGGAGATGGCCTCCGACGTCGTCGGGCGGGACCCCTCCATCACCCACCTGCACTCGCCGCCGCTTCTGATCGCGGACGTGACGTGAAGCTGCTCCGGGCCCGCTTCCCGTTCACGGCGCCGTCGTGGCCGGCGGGCGTGCCGCGCCCGGCGGCGCCGCGGCGCACCGGCGTCGACTTCCGCACCGACTGGGCCCGCCGCTACCCGGCCCGGCTGGCCCGGGCCGCCGTCCTGGAGGCGGTGACCCGGCCGTTGGTCCACGCGGTGGCGTCGCCGACCATCGACGGCCTGGACCGGTTGTCGGCCATGGCGGCCCCGGCCATCTTCGCCGCCAACCACGCCAGCCACGTCGACACGCCATTGCTGCTCACCGCCCTGCCCGACCGCTTCCGCCACCGGATCGCAGTCGCTGCGGCGGCCGACTACTTCTTCGACAAGCGGTGGAAGGGGGCGTTCCACGCCCTGTCCATCAACGCCATCCCCGTCGAGCGGCGCCGGGCCAGCCCCCAGTCGACCCGGCTGGCCGCCGACCTGCTGGACGACGGCTGGAGCCTGCTCATCTTCCCCGAGGGCGGCCGCAGCCCCGACGGCTGGGCCCGGTCCCACGAGGCCGGCACCGCCTACCTCGCCGTCCGCAACAACGTGCCGGTGGTGCCCGTCCACATCGAGGGGACCCGGCGGGTGCTGAAGAAGGGCGGCCGCGGCCTGCGCCCGTCGACCACCACCGTCACCTTCGGCAGCCCGCTCCGGCCCGACGCGGCCGAGGGGGCGCGCGAGTTCGCCGCCCGCATCGAGCGCCAGATCGCAGTCCTGGCCGACGAGTCCCGGTGCGGGTTCTGGGAGGCGCGACGCCGATCGGCGGCAGGCACCACACCCGCACTGACCGGGCCGCCCGCCGGCGCCTGGCGGCGGTCGTGGGAGCTGGGCGAAGGCCGGCGGCGCCGGGGCACCGACCGGCGCTGGCCGCCGGAGTAGCGCGGCCGGCAACGGCGACGCGTATCACTTCCGCCCCGGGCGCCTCCGGGCAGGAGATGGCGCTGCTCCAATCGAACCGGTCGGGAC
>DATLFQ010000218.1:0-16145 GCA_035540915.1 Acidimicrobiales bacterium | reverse complement strand
GTCTCGGGCCCCGGCCCCTGGCGCTGCGGCCGAGACGCCCGCCCCGGTGACGCCGGCGGGGCAGCCGCCGCGGGGGCGGGCGTGGTGCGGTCGGCCCGCGCGGGCGCTGCGGTCTTGGCTGCAGGGGCAGGGGCCGGGGCGGCGGCCGGAGCCCGGCTGGCCGAGGGGGCCTGGACGGCCGGCGCCGCCGGCGTGTCCGCCTGGGTGGCGAAGCCTGCGGCTGCGCCGGGAATCTCGACCTGCGGGGCCGGGGCGGGCGCCACCGGGTGAGGCGTGCCGTCGCTGTGGTCGTGGCCGGGTACGCAGGCCCACGCGGCGCTGGCAAAGGCGATGGCCGCCGCGGCGGCGCCCGTGGTCAGGCTCAGTGTGCGGCGGGTCGTTCCCATGGAGTGCTCTCCTCGCCCGATCCGGCCACGCCGGCCGAATGACAGTATGAGTGAACTCTACATGCCCTGGGGCACTGTTTTCGATTCGCGGTCGGGGACCGGATCGCCAGAGTCAGCCCGGGGCGGGTGCGGCCGGCGCCGGAAGGGCAGTGCGGCGCTGAGCAGGACGAGGCCGCCCACGATCGCGACCACCACGCCGCCGGTGCGGAGCGCAGGCCGGGCCGACGACTCGGTGGCGAACACCACGGTCGCCTGCGCCAGGTCCTGCTTGTTGGACTGCTGCGTCCCGGCACGGGTGTCGGTCCACACGGCCAGCGCCTGATCCTCGCTGGACAGGAGGCCGAGGCGGCTGCCCAGGTCGGGCAGGCCCCGGCGGCTACCGAAGCCGATGCGGGAGTCGAAGGTCCGCCGGGTCAGAGTCAGCCGTGGCGAGAACGTGGCGCCGCCGTCGTGGCTCGACTGCAGGGACACCTCGGTGAAGATGTCCTGCGGGTCGCTTCGGCGGTCGTAGTACAGGACGTCGAGGCGGCCGCCGGGCGCCACCGCCAGCTTGGGGAGGTTCTGGGTACGGCCGTCGCCGGTCGGCGTGTCGTTCACCCGCCGGCGGTCGCCGAAGGTGGCGCCTCCGTCGGTGGACACCCGGACCCAGACGTCGGGGTCGCCCAGCTGGCCGTCCGAGAAGCCGACATACACGCGCCCGGCGTCTGGGTCGACGGCCAGGGACGGTGACTGGGGAAGGAACACCAGGAACCGGCTGGTCGGCACCACCCCGCCGTCGACGACCGACTCGGCCCAGGTGGCGCCGCCGTCGTCGGACCGGGCCAGCACCAGACTGAAGGTGCCCTGGTACGGCTCGCCGGCCTGCCAGCCGTGGCCGCCGTTGTAGTCCAGCCGGTCGTCGCCCACGTCCAGATAGAGGAGGTGGATCCGGCCGTCGGCACCGAAGGCCAGGGACGGCGCCAGCACCCGCAGGCGGGCCGGCGGGCTGACCCGGACCGGCGGGCCCCAGGTGCCGCCGCCGTCGTCGGACCGGGCCACGTTGATCGGGTACCCGGTGCCGGGGAACAGCGCGACACCCAGCTCCTCGGCCTGCAACCAGGTCAGGTACAGCCGGCCGGCCCGGTCCGGGTCGGCCGCCAAGCGGAACTGGAAGGCCCGCTCGCCCAGCACCTGGGTGGGCACCGAGAGCGTGGCGCCGTTGTCGCTCGACGAGCTGGTCCACACCGCCCCCGGGCTGTTGCCCATCCCCTGGAGGGTGGCGAACACCAGGTGCAGGGTGCCGTCGGCGCCGAAGGCGGCGTCCGGCGCGAAGCAGCGGGGCGGCAGCTCGCCGCCCTCGGGGAACGGGATGGCCACCTCCCGCCACGTCGTCCCGCCGTCGGCCGAGATGTGCATGGCGCAGGAGTACTGCGGGGTGTCGATCCGGTTGACGGTGACGAGACGGGTGTGGTCGGTCGGATTGCGGGCCACCGTGGGCGAGTTGTTCGACCGGATGTCGGCCGGGTCGCGGGCCGTGAGGCTGAGAGGCCGCTCGGCGCCGAGCACCGAGGCGCTCACCGTGTCGTCCCCGGAGCCGCTCACGACCATCCCGGCACCGACCAGCACCAGACCGGCACCGACCAGGGCCCGCAGCCCCGACACCCGCCCCACGGTTCGACCCTAGCCCCGGCAGTACGCCGGCGGGGCCCCGGCCGGTCCGGCTATCGCAGGCCGGCCAGGGCGGCCAGGCGGCGGGCCAGGGCGGCGCCCCCCGGGCGCTCGGTGGCCACCACCAGGACGGTGTCGTCGCCGGCCACGGTGCCGAGCACGCCGTCGAGGCCCGAGCGGTCGATGGCCGAGCCCACCACGTGGGCCGACCCGGGCGGCGTGCGGACCACGACCAGGTTGGCCGACGAGGCCACCTCGACCACCCAGTCGCCGAGCACCCGGCGGAGGTGGTCCTCCGGCCCCCGGGCGTCGCGGGCGACCTCGGGCAACGCGTAGGCCGCCCCACCGCCGGGCACCCGCACCTTCACGGCGCCCAGCTCCTCCAGGTCGCGCGACACGGTGGCCTGCGTGGCGGCGACGCCGGCGGCAGCCAGCAACTCGACCAGCTCGGCCTGGCTGGACACCGGCCGGGCGCCGAGGATCTGCACGATCCGGTGCTGGCGCTGGGTCTTGGCCATCGACGTCAGCCGCCGCCCTCGCCAGAGCCGGCGAACAGGAACAGCAGCAGGCCGCGCATGGCGTGCATGCGGTTCTCGGCCTGCTGCCACACCACGCTCTGGGGACCGTCCACCACGTCGGCGGCCACCTCCTCGCCCCGGTGGGCCGGCAGGCAGTGCAGGAAGGCGGCTCCGGGCGCGGCGCGAGCCATCAGGGCGGCGTCCACGCCGAACCCATCGAAGGACCGGCGGCGGGCCGCCGCCTCGGCCTCTTGGCCCATCGAGGCCCAGACGTCGGTGGCCACCGCGTCGGCTCCTTCGACAGCCTCGTCGGGACGGGTGGTGACGGCGACGCGCCCGCCCAGCGCAGCCGCCCGGTCGAGCGTGGCGACGTCGAGGGCGAAGCCGGGCGGCGTCGCCACCCGGACCTCGACGCCGGCGAGGGCGGCGCCCAGCACCAGCGACCGGCACACGTTGTTGGCGTCGCCCACCCAGGCCACCCGGCGGCCGGCCAGCGAGCCCCACTGCTGGCGGAGGGTCAGCAGGTCGGCCAGGGCCTGGGCCGGGTGGGAGCGGTCGGACAGCAGGTTGAGCACCGGCACGGCGGCGGCGGCCGCCATCGCCTCCAGCCGGGCGTGCTCGAAGACGCGGGCGCCGATGGCGGCGTGATAGCGGCTGAGGGCGCGCGCCGCGTCGGGCGCCGGCTCCCGCTCGTCCAGGCCCACCTCGTCGGCCCGCAAGGAGATGGGGTGGCCGCCGAGCTGCACCACTGCCATCTCGGTGGCGTTGCGGGTGCGCAACGACGGCTTCTCGAAGACCAGCGCCACGCCCCGGCCGGCCAGCACCTCGGGCGGGTCGGGCCGCTCGGCCAGGTCCAGCACCTCGGCCAGTTCGGCCGGCGCCAGGTCGTCGATCTCCAGGAAGTGGCGCACGGCGCGGCTCATCGGACCACGACCTCGGCCAGGATCGCCACCGCCTGGTCGACCTCGGCGTCCGACACCAGCAGGGACGGCGCCAGGCGCAGGGCGGACGGCGTGACGGCGTTGACCAGGAGACCGGCGGACAGCGCCCGGGCGGCCACCTCGGGGGCCGCGCCCGGCTCGCCCAGCTCCGCGGCCAGCAGCAGGCCGAGCCCCCGGACCGACTTCACGCCCGCCAACCCGGCCAGGGCACGGCGAAGCCGGGCGCCGATGGCGGCGGCCCGGGCCGGGACGTCCTCGGCCTCCATGACGGCCAGCACGGCCCGGGCCGCAGCGGTGGCCAGCGGCTGGCCCCCGAAGGTGGTGGCGTGGTCGCCGGGCACGAACGCCGCGGCCACGTCGGACCGGGCCCAGCAGGCGCCGACCGGGACGCCGTTGCCGAGCGCCTTGGCCATGGTGACCACGTCGGGCTCGACGCCGAAGTGCTGGAAGCCGAACCAGCGGCCGGTGCGGCCCAGGCCGGTCTGAACCTCGTCGACCATGAACAGGATGCCCCGCTCGTCGCACAGGCGGCGGACCTCGGCGAAGTAGGCGGCGTCGGCCGGGTGGACGCCGCCCTCGCCCTGGACCGGCTCCAGCAGCACGGCGGCCACCTCGGGCGCCAGGGCAGCGGCGAGCGCGCCGGCGTCGCGCCAGGCCACGTGGCGGAAGCCCTCGGGCAGCGGCTGGAACGGCTCGTGCTTCTGGGGCTGGCCGGTGGCGTGCAGGGTGGCCAGCGTGCGGCCGTGGAACGATCCGTAGGCGCTCACCACTGCGAACCGGCCGGGACCGCCCCACTTCCGGGCCAGCTTGATGGCCGCCTCGTTGGCCTCCGCCCCGGAGTTGCAGAAGAAGACCTGGCCGGGAGGGCCGCCCACCAGGCGATCCAGGGTGGCCGCCACCTCCGGGCCGACCGTGGTGCCGTACAGGTTGGAGACGTGGAGGAGCAGGCCGGCCTGCTCGGCAACGGCGGCGGCCACGGCCGGGTGGGCGTGGCCGAGCGAGGTCACCCCCAGGCCCGAGACGAAGTCGAGGTAGCGGCGGCCGTCGCCGTCCTCCAGCCACGAGCCCTCGCCCCGCACGAAGGTGACCGGCGGGGGCGGGTAGGTCGCCATGAGCGCCCCCGGGCTCACGGCGTCACCATGGTGCCGACGCCCTCGGGCGTGAAGACCTCCAGCAGGAGTGCGTGGGCCAGCCTGCCGTCCAGGATGTGCGCCCGGCCCACCCCGTTGCGGACGGCGTGCACGCACGACCGGGCCTTGGGGATCATGCCGCCCGACACGTGGCCGTCGGCGATCATCGCCTCCAGCTCCTCGGCGGTGACCGTGCTGAGCAGGCTGGCCGGGTCGGCGGCGTCGGCCCGCAGGCCCTCGACGTCGGTGAGGTACACCAGCTTCTCCGACCCGAGCGCAGCCGCCACTGCCGCAGCCACCGTGTCGGCGTTGATGTTGTACGCCTGGCCGGCGGTGTCCGACCCGATGGTGGCCACCACCGGGACGAGGTCCTCGGCCAGCAGGCGATCGACGATGGCCGGGTTGACCGAGGCGACGTCGCCGACGAAGCCGAGTTCGGGCGACCGGGCGCTGGCCACGATGAACCCGGCGTCCTCCCCGGACAGTCCGACGGCGAGCGGGCCGTGGACGTTGATCGCCGCCACGATGTCGCGGTTGACCTTTCCGACCAGCACCATCCGGGCGATGTCGAGGGTCTCGGCGTCGGTCACCCGCAGCCCGTCGAGGAACTCGGGCACCTTGCCGAGGCGGGCCATCAGGGCGCCGATCTGGGGACCGCCGCCGTGGACGACCACCGGCCGCATGCCGACCGAGTGCATGAGCGCCACGTCCTGCGCGAAGCCGGCCAGGCCGCCGTCGTCGGACCCACCCAGCGCGTTCCCGCCGTACTTCACCACCACAACCCGGCCCCGGAAGCGGCGGATGTAGGGAAGGGAGTCGGCCAGCACCGCCGCCTTCTCGGCCGGTGTCACGATCCCGCGCTCACGATGTGCGCATGTTCTCGTCGATGTAGCCCGGGGTGAGGTCGGCGGTGGTGATCACCGCGGCACCGGGGCCCAGGCCGAGGTCGGCGCCGACGGTCACCTGGCGCCGGGCCAGGTGCCGGGCGACGGCCGCCGGGTCGTGCTCGCACGCCTCGCCGTCGCGGCAGACCACCACGCCGCCGTAGGAGACGGCCACGCGGTCCAGCTCGAAGGCGACGCCGGCCGAGCCCAGCTCGCTGACGACCCGGCCCCAGTAGGGGTCCTCGCCGTAGAACGAGCACTTCACCAGCTGGCTCTCGGCCACCTTGCGGGCGGCGCGGGCGGCCTCGGCGTCGGAGGCGGCGCCGGTCACCTCCACCCGGACCAGCTTGGTGGCCCCCTCGGCGTCGGCCACCATCTGGTGGGCCAAACTGGCGCACGCCTCGGCCAGGGCGGCGGCGAAGGCGGCACCGTCGGTCGGGCCGGCGGCCCCGCCGGCCAGCACGATCACGGTGTCGTTGGTGGAGGTGGCACCGTCGACGGTGATGGTGTCGAACGAGGCGGCGACGGCCGCCGTGAGCGCGGCCTGCAGCTCGGCGGCCGCGACCGCGGCGTCGGTGGTCAGGACGGCCAGCATCGTCGCCATGTGGGGCGCCAGCATGGCCGCCCCCTTGGCCATGCCGCCCACGGTGAAGCCGGGGGCTCGGACGACCACCTGCTTGGCGACGGTGTCGGTGGTCATGATGGCCGTGGCGGCGTCGGGCCCTCCCTGGCGGGAACGGGCCGCCAGGGCCGCCGGCACGCCGGCAGTGAACGCGTCGAGGGCCAGGGGGATGCCGATGAGTCCGGTCGAGCAGACGAGCACCTCCTCGGTCCCGCAGCCGAGCCCCTCGGCCACCAGCGCGCAGGCGGCGGTGGCCACCTCGACCCCGGCACGGCCGGTCGCCGCGTTGGCGTTCCCGCTGTTGAGCACGACCGCGGCCGCCCGGCCGCCGGTGGCGGCCAGGTGGCGGCGGCTGACCTGCACCGGCGCCGCCGTGGCCCGGTTGACCGTGAACACGGCCGCGGCCGGCACGGCTCTCCCGTCCTCGGTGGCGACCAGCGCCAGGTCGAGCCGGCCGGGTGGCTTGATGCCGCTCGCCACCCCGGCGGCCACGAATCCCTGCGGCGCGGTGACGCTCACGGGTACAGGCCGGCCAGCGGCAGGCCGGCCGTCTCGTCCAGCCCGAGAGCCAGGTTGGCGCACTGCACGGCCTGGCCGGACGCGCCCTTCATCAGGTTGTCGAGCGCCGACAGGACGACGACCCAGCCGGTGCGCTCGTCGCGCCGGGCCGTCAGGTGGGCGCAGTTGGAGCCGCGGGTCGCCTTGGTCGACGGCGGCCGCTCCCCCACGACCACGAACGGCTCGTCCCGGTAGAACTCGGCCAGGAGCGCCAGCGGATCGGGGTCGCCGAGCGGCCGGGCGTAGCAGGTGGCCAGGATCCCCCGGGTCATGGGGGCGAGGTGGGGCGTGAAGAGGACCTGGGCGCCGGTGGCCTGCTCGATCTCGGGCGTGTGCCGGTGGTGCAGCAGGCCGTAGGCGGTGAAGTCCTCGTCGGCCGTGGCGTAGGCGGTCGCGTCCTTCAGAGCCCGCCCGGCACCGGAGACGCCGCTGGCGGCGTCGACGATGACGCCCGTCGGTTCGATGGCCCCGGCCCGCACCAGCGGGGCGATGGCAAGTGCGGCGGCCGTGACGTAACACCCCGGGGCGGCGACCAGCGGCGCACCGGCCAGGTCGTCCCGGAACAGCTCGGGCAGGCCGTAGGCGAAGGCGGCCAGCCGCGCCGGGTCGGCGTGGGCCTCGCCGTACCAGGCGGGATAGGCGGTGGGGTCCTTCAGTCGGAAGTCGGCGGCCAGGTCGACCACGTGCCCGACGCGGGGCGCCAGCTCGGGGACCAGGTGCTGGGACGCGCCATGGGGCAGGGCCAGGAACACCAGGTCGAGGCCGTCGGCCGCCGCCGGGTCGCCCTCGGCGAAGACCAGGCCCGGATAGGCGGCGGCCAGGCTCGGGTACAGCTCGGCGGCCGCGGTGCCGACCTTCGACGCGCCGGTGGCCAGCACCACCTCGAGGTCGGGATGCGCGGCGCACAGCCGCAGGAGTTCGGCGCCGGTGAACCCCGACGCCCCGAAGATGCCGACCTTGGCCACACGCCACTATACAGCCGAGTGCATATGCGACGCTGCGAACCGCGTGGGCGACAGGGGCGGTTTCCGGTCACCTACGCGCGCAGTTCGGCGCCGTGGGCGGTCTGGACCGCACCGATGACACGGGCGCGCACATCGGCCACGTCGGCGTCGGTGAGGGTCCGGTCGGCCGCCTGCAGGCGCAGCCGCCACGCCAGGCTGCGGCGGCCCCGCCCGAGCCGGTCGTCGCGGTAGACGTCGAACAGCGCGAGGTCGACCAGCAGGTCACCGGCGGCCCGGCGCACCGTCGCCGCCGCTTCGTCGGCGGGCACGCCGTCGGGGACGACGAATGCCAAGTCGATGTCGCTGGAGGGGTGGCGGCTGACCGCCCGGGCCTGCGGGTAGACCCGCTCCGCCGGAAGGACCTGGCGCAGGTCCAGCTCGAGCCAGCCGACCCGGCCGTCGAGACCGATTCCCAGGGCGACCGCCGGGTCGACCTCGCCGACCACTCCGATCACCGCACCGCCGGCGCGCAGCTCGGCCGACCTGGTGGGGTGCAGACCGGTCACGGGGGACGAGTGGGTGCAGATGTCGCTGCGGCGGAAGGCCTCCAGCACGGTCCCGAGGGCCCGGGCCGCAGCCGGCGCGCCGTCACCGCCCCCGAGGGCCACGCCGAGGATCTCGCGCTCGTCGGGCAGCCGGCCGCGCTCGATATCCGGCGGCACCCGGAACACGTGGCCCACCTCGAACAGCGAGACGTCCGGATTCCGGTGCGACGCGTTGTAGGCCAGCGCCGCCAACAGGCCGGGCCGCAAGGAGGTGCGCAGCACCGACTCCTCCCGGGCCAGCGGGTCCACGGCGACGATCGCCGCGCCCTCGGCCTCGCCGTCGATTCCCGCGCGCCGGTGGTCGCCCGGCCCCAGGAGGGGGCTGGTCACCGCCTCGCTCACCCCGAGGCCGACCAGGACCTGGCGCAGCTCGCGGCGGGCCTGCTGGTACGGCGTCAGGCGGCCCACGAACGGGCTGGTCGGCCGGGCCCGTGGGATCCGGCTGTAGCCGTGGTGGCGGGCGACCTCCTCCACCACGTCGATCTCCGCGGTGGCGTCGGGCCGGAAGCTCGGTGGCATCACGTCGGTGCGCCCGGCACCGGCGGCGACCGTGTTGAAGCCGATCGGGGCCAGGTACCTGCGGACGTCGTCGTCGCCCAGGTCGGTGCCCAGCAGGGCGTTGACCCGGTCGGTGCGGACCCGGATGGGCGCCGTGACCGGCGGCAGGTGCGACACGTCGACCTGCCCGCCGGCGACGATGCCGGTGCCGAGCAAGCCGCAGAGGCGGGCCGTCGCCCGCTCGATGCCGAGCGGGTCGCACCCGCGCTCGAAGCGGGCCGATGCCTCGGTCCGCAGGCCGAGTCGCTTGGCCGTCCGCGCGATGGCCATGGGCGTGAAGTAGGCCGCTTCCAACAGGACGGTGGACGTGGCCGGCGAGATCTCCGACGAGGCGCCTCCCATGATCCCGCCGATGCCCACCGGCACGCCGGTGGCGTCGCAGATCAGGCAGTCGTCGCCGTCGCCCAGCCGGCGCTCGACACCGTCGAGGGTCACGAGCACCTCGCCGCGGGCGGCCCGGCGGACGAGCAGGCCGCGGCCGGGCAGCCGGTCGAGGTCGTAGGGGTGGGTGGGCTGGCCCAGCTCGAGCATCACGTAGTTCGACGCGTCGACCACGTTGGCGATGGGCCGCATGCCGGCCAGGGTCAGCCGCCGGGCCATCCATTCCGGCGACGGCCCCACGACGACGTCGGTTATCACTCGGGCGGTGAAGCGCGGGCACAGATCCGGCGACTCGACGCGCACGCTGGCCAGATCGGCCGCGGCGCCCGGGCCGGTGCACGGGTCGGCCTCCGGCAGTGCGAACGGCAGGCCGAGGCGGGCCGCTGCGTCCCGGGCGATGCCGGCCACCGACAGGGCGTCGGGGCGGTTGGCCTCGATGGCCAGGTCGTAGACGACGTCGGCGCCGCCCAGCGCCTCGACCAGCGGCGTCCCCGGCCCGGGCCCCTCGGGCAGGACCATGATCCCGTCGGCGTCGTCGCCCAGGCCCAGCTCCACCGGCGAGCAGATCATGCCTTCCGACCACTCGCCCCGGACCTTGCGCCGGGCGATCTCCAGGCCGCCGGGCAGCACGGTGCCGATGGTGGCCAGGGGCACCAGCTGGCCGGCGGCCACGTTCGGTGCGCCGCAGACGATCTGGCGGGGCTGCCCGTCGCCGGCGTCCACCCGGGCCAGGCGGACCCGGTCGGCACCGGGGTGGGCGACGACCTCCAGCACACGGGCCACGACGACGCCGTCGAGGCCGTCGCCCACCCGTTCCATGGCCTCGACCACCATGCCGAGGTCGTCGAAGGTCTGCCCCAGCGTCACCGGGTCGAGGTCGAACGGAGCGAACTCGCGCAGCCAGGACAGGGGCACCCGCATGGCCGCTCACCCTATGGGACCGGGCCGTCCCCCTTCCGGGAGATCGGTCTCAGAACTGCGAGATGAAGCGGATGTCGTTGTCGAGCAGGGCCCGCATGTCGGCCAGGCCGTGGCGCATCTGCGCGCAGCGGTCGATGCCGAAGCCGAAGGCGAAGCCGGACCACTCCTCGGGGTCCAGCCCGACGGCGCCGAAGACCGCGGGGTGCACCATGCCGCAGCCGCCGAGCTCGATCCAGCCGGTCCCCGAGCACGTGCGGCAGCCGGCCCCCTGGCAGATCGCGCAGGTGATCTCGAACTCCGCCGACGGCTCGGTGAAGGGGAAGTAGGCCGGGCGCAGGCGGGAGTGGATGCCCTCACCGAAGTAGGCGCCGGTGAAGACCTCGATGGTGCCGGCCAGGTGCGCGAAGGTGATCCCGCGGTCGACGACCAGGCCCTCGATCTGGCTGAACGACGGTGTGTGGCGCGCGTCGGGAGTGTCCTTGCGGTACACCTTGCCGGGCATGACGGCGTAGATCGGTGGCGGCTGGGACTGCATGACCCGGATCTGGACCGGCGACGTCTGCGTGCGCAGCAGCGTCGACTCCGGCTCGCCCCAGTCGAGATAGAGCGAATCCTGGCCGCTGCGGGCCGGGTGGGCCTTGGGCATGTTGAGCGCCTCGAAGTTGTGCCACTCCGTCTCCACCTCGGGCCCCTCGGCCACCGCGTAACCCATGCCGACGAACACGTCCTCGAGCTCGTCACGGGTGCGGCTGACGAGGTTCAGGTGACCGCGGGGCGGGCCCGGGAGCACCTCGCCGAGGTCCAGCCGCTCCGCCTCCAGGCGGGCGGCCCGCTCCGCCGCCTCCAGGTCGGCCCGCCGCTCGGCGGCCAGCGCGACCAGCCGCTGCCGGACCTCGTTGAGCGAGCGCCCCGCCGTGCGGCGGGCCTCGGCATCGAGCGCGCCGAGGGCGGCGTTGGCCCGGGCCAGCGGCGACCGCTTGCCGAGCGACTCGGCCTCCGCCGCCTCCAGCTCGGCCACCGTGGTGGCGCCGGTCAGCCGGGCGGCCGCCTCGCGCTCGACGGTCGCGAGGTCGGCGCCGGTTCCCACGGCGCCATTCTTGCCGACGTCGCGAGCTCCGGCTCCGGGTCGTCCACCGGAAGCTGCGCATCGTCATGCGCACACGACGGGCCGTACGAGAGCCTGGCGTTCGAGCCGAGTGGCCCGTGCGACCGCACCTCAGGCGTCGTTGGCACGGTCCAGGCCGTCGAGCCAGGCCAGGAACGCCTCGTGGTAGGCGATGCCGAAGCGGACGACGTCGGGCACGAAGGGGCCGCCCGGCGTCCCGGTGGCCAGGAGCTGACGAAAGGCGGTCAGGGCGTGGTGGTGGGCGTCGCGTTCGGTGGCGACGATCTCGGCCAGGCGGCCGGGCGGGAGGTGCTCGGCGAAGAACACGGTGAGCAGGAACGGGAGGCGGATGGTGGGCTCGTCGGGGTGGCGGGCGATCCACGCCGCGAACGCACGGCGTCCGGTACGGGTGATGGTGTAGGGGAGGCGGTCCCGGCGGCCGGCCGATCCGGCCTTGACGTAGCCGAGATCGGCCAGGGTGTGCAGCTCGCGATAGACCTGGCTGCGGGTCACGTTCCAGAAGGTGCTGATGCTGGCGGCCACCGTCCGGTCCAGGTCCCAGCCGGTCATCGGCCCGGCGTGGAGGAAGCCCAGGAGGGACGCGGCGGTGGCGTTGATCGACCCCGTTGACATTCCACATCGGACGGTACACGATGGGGCTACGTTCCAATGTGGTAGGTCAGCGCGAGGAGACCCGATGCAGGCACCGTCCGAGGCCACCTGGGACCGGGGCCGCGCCGCGCTGGTCACCGAGGTCGGCCGGGTGGCCGCCCTGCTCCGCTCCCTGGAGCGGCCGGTCCAGCCGGCGGTCGGTAGCTGGAACGCGGCCGAGGTGGCGGTCCACCTGTCGCAGGCGTTCGTCGCCGTTCCCGGTCTGGCCCGGGGCGACCTGAGCGAGGTGTTCGAGCTGCTCCCGGGCGCCCGTCGGCCGAGCGGGGCGCTGCTGGGCGACCTGTGGGACCTGGCCGGCACCACGGTCGCGGCCGTCCGCTCGGAGGAGGAGCGCCGGCCGGAGGTGCTGGCCGACCGGCTGGAGCAACGCTGCGCCGCCTTCCTTCGGGAAATGGGCGGCCGCGCCCCCGACGAGCCCCGAGGGTGGATGGTCGAGGGCGTCACCGTGCCGCTCGCCACCTTGACGTTCCACCTCCTCAGCGAGACCGTCGTGCACGGCTGGGACATCGCCCGCGCCGACGGTCGGCCCTGGGCGATCGACCCGTCGTCAGCGGCGATGGCCGCCGACCACTTCTTCCTGCCGCTGATCGGCCGGCTCGGCCGGTCCGTCGTCGACCAGGAGGCGGGGGCCGGCGTGCGGGCCTGCTTCGACCTGCGCGTGCGCGGAGGCGAGCGCCACCACCTCGTGTTCGACGACGGCGACCTGGCCGTCGAGGCGCCGTCCGACCGGGCGGTCGACTGCCACCTGTCGGCCGACCCGGCCGCGCTGGTCCTGGTGACCTTCGGCCGCGTCAACCAGTGGCGGGCCATCGCTCGTGGCCAGCTGGTGGCGTGGGGACGCAGGCCGTGGCTGGCCCCGCGGCTGCGGTCGTTGCTCCGCAATCCGTGAGGGCCGGGCGGCGGCTACGCGTGGAGCTTCTCGAAGTCCACCAGAGGCAGGGTGAACCGGAACGTGGAGCCGTGGCCGATGGTCGAGGCGGCCACCAGCGTGCCCCCGTGGGCCTCGGCCAGGCCACGGCTGATCCACAAGCCGAGACCCGACCCGGTGGGCCGGGTGTCGGTCCGGCGGAAGAACTTGGTGAACACCTTGGCCAGGTCCTGCTCCGGGAAGCCCTCGCCGCGGTCGTGGACGGCGACGGCGACGGCGTCGTCGGCCACCTCGCCCTCGATCACCAGGCCGACCGGGGAGGCGTACTTGCAGGCGTTCTCCACCAAATTGGTGAGGATCTGCACGATCTTGTCGGGATCGGCGTAGACCTCGGGGAACGCCTCGGGGAACACCAGCGTGGCGGCCAGGTCGGGGTACTCCAGCGCCATCTTCTCGACCACCGAGACGACGAGCGCCCGCAGGTCGACCATCTGGCGCTGCAGGGTGAGGCGTCCCGACTCCAGCCGGCTGATGTCCAGCAGCTCGGTGATGAGCCGGGTGACCCGGTCGGCGTCGCGGTTGACCTGCTCCAGCATCATCTTCTTCTGGTCGTCGCGGATGCGGTCCCAGCGGTTCAGCAGGAGACTGGTGAAGCCCTTGACCGAGGTCAGCGGCGAGCGCAGCTCGTGGCCCACGGTGCGCACGATCTCGATGCCCGTGGCGGCGTGGTGGCGCCTGGCCTCGGCCGACCGCAGGCAGACGACCGCTCCCTGCACCCGGCCCTGGTCGTCACGCACGTAGCGGGCGGTGGCGTAGGCCTGGACGTCGTTGCCCTCGGCCCGGCGCAGCGTCAACTCCATCTCGGGCACCAGCCGCACGCTGCGCAGCCCGCTGGCCCGCGGCCAGCCCGAGGTCAGCACCGGCTCGCCGTCGCGGCCGCGCGGGTGCAGCACCGACGCCGGCCGCCCGAGGAGCCTGGCCGCCGGCCAACCGGTCAGGCCGGTCACGGCGGCGTTGGCCTCCACGATGCGCTGCTCGGCGTCGAGCCGTAGCACCGCATCGGGAATCAGGTCGAACATCACCGGTCTGGCTCCAGTGTGACCGGTGCCGTGGCGCGCTGGCGGGCGGCCTCGAAGCACAGCACCGCAGCCGCCATGCCGACGTTGAGCGACGAGGTCCGACCGGCCATCGGGATGGTGACGACCTCGTCGAGGGCGCCCGCCACCGGCTCGGTCAGCCCGCTGGCCTCGTTGCCCAGCACCAGCGCGCACGGTGCAGTGAGGTCGACGGTGGTGTAGGGACGGCCGTCGGCCACGGCCGTGCCCAGGCGGCGCAGCCCCCACTTCGCCATCTCGTCGAGCACCTCCATGGGGTCGCCTCCCGCCACCACCGGCACGTGGAAGATGGAACCGGCCGAGGCTCGCACCGTCTTGGGGTTGTACACGTCGACCGTCCCCCCACAGCAGACTATCCCGTCAGCTCCGGCCGCCTCTGCGCTGCGCAGCACCGTCCCGGCGTTGCCCGGGTCTCGCACGTCGACGCAGACCAGCACCAGCCGGGCGCCGGCCAGGGCGGCCAGCGGCACGTCGAGGGCCCGCACGACGGCCAGCACCGGCTGGGGGTTGACGGTCCCGGCCACCCGCTGGAGCACGCCGGGGGCCAGGAGGTGGACCCGGACCCCGGCGGCCTCGGCGGTGGCCAGCAGGGCCGGCGGCGCACCGGGCGCGGCGAACACCGACTCCACGGCCGCGCCGGCGGCGAACGCCTCTTCGAGGACCCTGGCACCCTCGACGACGAAGGCCCGGGCCTCGTCGCGGGCGGCGGCCCGAGCCAGGAGCCGCCGCAGCCGCTGGACGCGGTGGTGGCGGTACTGCAGGCCCTCGGTCAGTGTCGCCTCATGTGAGGAGTCAGCCCTGCTCGGCACTCCCGGCCGCCACCTTCACCAGAGCGGCGAAGGCGGCCGGGTCGGTGACGGCCAGGTCGGCCAGCACCTTGCGGTCCACCTCCACCTGCGCCTCGCGCAGGCCGGCGATGAAGCGGCTGTAGCTCATGCCGTGCTGGCGGGCGCCGGCGTTGATCCGCTGGATCCACAGCTGTCGGAAGTCCCCCTTGCGGGCGCGGCGGTCCCGGAAGGCGTACTGGAGCGAGTGCATGACCTGCTCGTTGGCCGCCCGGTAGCTCCGGCTCTTGTTCCCGTAGTAGCCGCGGGCCTGCTCGAGGATGGCGCGGTGGTGCTTCTTGGCGTGGACAGCGCGCTTGACCCTGGCCATGGGACTCCTTTCGTGGGGGACAGCAGACGGACGACGGTGTGGCGGGGACGGCGGGAAGCGAGAGGGCTAAAGGCCCAGCATGCGCTTCATCTGGCGCTGGTCGGCCGAGGAGACGTCCGCCTCACGGGCCAGCCGCCGGGTGCGGACCGAGGACTTCTTCTCCAGGATGTGCGACCGGAAGGCCTTACGACGGCGGAGCCGCCCCGTCCCCGTCACCTTGATCCGCTTCGCCGCTCCGCGGTCGGTCTTCATCTTCGGCATGGCGTGGCCCCTCCTGGGCCGAGGTGGCGGCCGGCGCCGAAGGCGGCGGTGCCGTGGTGCTCGATTCGGCGCCGTTGCGGGACGGGTCAGCGACCTTGGCGGTGCTCGCCGCAGCCTGCTGGGCCCGCTTGTCCGGGGCGAGGACCATGATCATATTGCGACCGTCGACCTTCGGCGAAGCCTCCACCTTGGCCAGGGGGCCGACGTCCTCGGCCACCTTGTGGAGAATCTTCAGCCCGAGCTCCTGGTGGCTCATCTCGCGCCCGCGGAACATGATGGTGATCTTGACCTTGTGGCCCTGGCCGAGGAACTTCGCCACCTGGCGGGTCTTGGTCTCGAAGTCGCCGGGCCCGATCTTGGGCCGGTACTTCATCTCCTTGATCAAGACGTTGGTCGTCTTGCGCCGGGACTCCTTGGCCCGCTGCGCGGCATCGAACTTGAACTTGCCGTAGTCCATGATCCGGCAGACCGGCGGGTTGGCCATCGGCGCCACCTCCACCAGGTCCAGATCGGCCTCCCGGGCGATGTGCAACGCCTCGGGGAGGGGCCGGATCCCCAGCTGCGTCCCATCGGCGTCGACGAGGCGGACCTCCCGGGCTCTGATCCGGTCGTTGATCCGGGTCTCAGTGGTGGCTGCGGCTGCGGCGATGCGGCATCACTCCTTGGGGCTCTCCTCGTGTCCGGGGGATGTGCCCGGGCTGTGTCCCGGGGTGGAACGCGAAACGGGCAGGCGTCGGAAGCAACGCCCGCCCGTGGCGGCCATTCGACCCGGACGCGGGACCTGGCCCGGCCGGGTGGGGGCAACCAACTGCCGTGTGCCCCGCTTCCCCTGTTCGATTCGTGCCCGTAGGGTACCAGCGTGAGCACCTTGTGG
>DATLFQ010000217.1:0-10309 GCA_035540915.1 Acidimicrobiales bacterium | reverse complement strand
AGGTACTCCTCCTCGTTGACGCCCTCGGGCACCACGTCGTCGCGGGGGATCACCTCCCGGGCGTCGTCCAGCCACGCGGCCAGCGCCTCGACCGCAGTGGGCCGGCGCAGCGCCACGGTGAGAAGCAGCAGGTCCCCCGAGACCTCGCCGGCGGGGCCGGCCAGGGTGACCCGCTCCTCCACGGCGAGGGCGGAGCCCGGGCTGATCACGAACAGCGGCAGGGGCACCACCAACGCGGCCCCGGCGAGGACGACCACGACGACCAGGGCGATGCGGCCCCGCATCGAAAAGGGTCTGTCAGTCCTGATCGGCGTCGAGGTCGAGCGAGAGTGAGTTGATGCAGTACCGCATGCCCGTGGGCCCCGGGCCGTCGGGGAACACGTGGCCCAGGTGCGAACCGCAGCGCCGGCACACGACCTCGGTGCGGGTCATGCCGTGGCTGCGGTCGGGCACCAACTCGACGGCGGCCGCCACCGCCGGCTCGGTGAAGCTGGGCCAGCCGGTTCCGGAGTCGAACTTGGCGTCCGACCGGAACAGCTCGGCGCCGCAGGCGGCGCACCGGTAGGTGCCGTCCTCCTTGGCAGAGACGTACCGCCCGGTGAACGGCGGCTCGGTCCCCTTCTGGCGGAGGACCCGGTACTGCTCGGGCGAGAGCTTGTCCCGCCACTCCTCCTCGGTCGTGGGCACCTCTGGCGACATGGCCGATAAGCCTAGGCGGGCGGTACCCTGCCATTGCGTGGGGCTCGTGCTGCGGATCTGCCGGGTGCGGTCCGTGGCACTCGGCGACACCACCGGGTTCTCGGCCGGCACCCTCACCGTGGACGCCGCCGAAGCGGCCGCGCTGGTCGCCGACCCGGCGCTGGCCGACGTGCGGGTGTCGTGGGTGTCACCCGGCGACCCGGTGCGCCTGGTCAAGGTGTTGGACGCCGTCGAGCCCCGGAGCAAGGGGCCCGGCGGCGGTGGCATCTTTCCCGGCCTGCTGGGACCGGCCGTGCCGCAGGGCCGCGGGACCACCACGGTGCTCGCCGGCACCGCCGTCGTGGTGGCCGGCCACCTGCCGAGGGCCCAGGAAGCGGTGGCCGACATGTCGGGACCCGGCGCCGACCTGTCGCCGCTCGGGTCGACCTTCAACCTGGTGATCGAGTTCACCCCGGCTCCGGCAGCCCGGTGGGAGGACGTCGACGCCGCGCTGCGCCGCGGCTCCCTCGCCCTGGCCGCCCGGCTGGCCGAGGCCGCCCTCGGGGCCGACCCCGACGAGATGGTCGAGCAGCCCGGCCTGGGGGACGGGGACGAGGACGGTGGCGCCCCCCGCCTGCCCCGGATCGGCGCCGTCACCAACCTGCAGACCCAGGGCACCTTCAAGGACGTGTTCGTCTACGGCCGCAGCTTCGCCGGCTCGTTCCCGTTCCTGATCGACGCCAACGAGCTGGACGACGGCGCCGTGGTGAGCGGCCAGTTCGGCCACCCCAGCCTGAAGAACCCGACCTGGGTGCACCAGAACAACCCGGTGGTGGCCGCCCTGCGGGCCCGCCACGGCACCGACCTGCGCTTCGCCGGCGCCATCTTGTGCCCCGAGCCGGTGGACCAGGCGGGCAAGGTCCTGATCAGCGCGGCCGCCGCCCGGGTGGCCGCGCTCGCCGGCTGGGACGGCGCCGTCGTCACCAAGGAGGGAGGCGGCAACGCCGACGCCGACATGGCCCTGAAGATGGACGAGCTGGAGGCGCTCGGCATCTCGGCGGTGGGCCTGTTCGCCGAGATGGCCGGCGCCGACGGGACCGGCCCGTCGCTGGTGGTGCCGCCCGAGCGGGCCACGGGCATGGTGAGCACGGGCAACTACGACCAGCGGCTCACCCTGCCGGCCATGGAGCGGTCACTCGGCGGCGACACCGTGGCCCTGGTCGGGCGCCCCGCCACCGAGGAGCTGGAGCTGCCGGCGGCCGTCGTGTACGGGTCGCTCAGCCCGCTCGGGTGGGGCCGGCTCACCTGCGCGCAGGAGGTCTCGCCGTGACGGTCACCCGGGTCGTGCACTACCTCAACCAGTTCTTCACGGGAGCCGGCGGCGAGGACGCAGCGGGCGCCGGCCCGTCGCGCGTCGACGGCCCGGTCGGTCCCGGCCGGCGCCTCCAGGAGCTGTTGGGCCCTGGCTTCGAGATCGTCGCCACCGTGTCGTGCGGCGACGACTGGGCCGCCACCACGCCCGGCGCGGCCGACGCCATCGTGGCGCTGGCCGCCGAGGCCTCGCCCGCCGTGCTGGTGGCCGGGCCGGCCTTCACCAGCGGGCGCTACGGCCTGGCCTGCGCCCGTGTCGTCGCCGCCGCCGCAGCAGCCGGCATCCCGGCCGTCGCCTCGATGCACGAGGACAACCCCGGGCTGGACGAGGCCGGCGGCGTCCCGGTCGTGGCCAGCGGTCCGGTGGCCCGGCACATGGCCGCCAGCCTCGACGCGCTGGCGCCGGCCGTGCGCGCCGTCGCCGCCGGCGAGCCGGTGGTCGACAACCGCATCGGCAAGGTCCCGCGGCTGGCGCGGCTCGCCGATGACAACGCCGCCGAGCGGGCCGTCAGACTGCTCCTGGCCCGCATCGGCGGCGACACCACGACGACCGAGGTCCCGCTGCCCCGCTTCGACGCGGTGACGCCGGCTGCGCCGGTGGCCGACCCCTCGACCGCCCTGGTGGCCCTGGTCACCGAGGGCGGCCTGGTCCCCGACGACAACCCCGACGGCCTCGAGTCGGCCCGGGCCAGCAAGTGGCTCCGCTACTCCTTCGACGACGCCGGCCTCGGCGCCGGGCGGCAGCGCTCGGTGCACGGCGGGTTCTCCACGGTCGCCGCCAACGAGGACCCCAACCGCATCGTGCCGCTCGACACCGCCCGGCACCTGGTGGAGCAGGGCGCCATCGGCCGGCTCCACGGCGAGTGGCTGGTGACCACCGGCAACGGCACGTCCGTCGGCAACGCCCGCCGCTTCGGCGTGGAGTGGGCCGGGGAGCTGCGCCGCCTCGGCGTGCAGGCCGCCCTGCTGACGGCGACGTGAGGGACCGGGACGCGTTGCGGGTCAACGCTTGCGAAGGAGTTGGAGCGGGCCGGGATCCCGACCGCGGTGATGTGCAACCTGGTGTCGATCGCCAAGCGGGTGGGCGCGCCCCGCATCGTGCCGACCAGGGGCATCCCGTGGCCGGCGGGCGACCCGTCCCTCGACGCCGACGGCGAGCGGGACTGGCGGGAACGCCTCCTGCGGACCGCGCTGGTGGCGGTGTCGACGCACGTGTCCTCGCCGACCGTCTTCGAGGTGGACAGCCGTGACTGAGCCACGGGCGGTCGTGTCGGCCGCCACCCAGGTGCTGGCCCACGTGCCCGGGATGGCCCGGCTGGGGTCCAAGCCCAAGCGGGAGCTGCCGCGGGACCCCGAGGTGGCAGCCGCCTTCCAGGCCTCCCTGCGCAGCTTCGACGACGCCGTCGCCTACCGGCCTCATCAGGCGTGGATCGGTACCGTCCACCCTCGCGACCTGCCGCCGCGCCCGTGGGTGGGGGCGCCCGCCGAGGGCGCCTCGCGCTTCGGGCCCTCGGGGGAGCTGATGCCACAGACCGAGCTGCTCGGGCTGCTCACGGCGGTGGACGGGTTCAACCTGGTGACCCTGGCGCCGGCCACCGCCGACGCGGCCGCCGCGGCGCTGGCCAAGCACCCGCTGGCCAAGCACTTCGACCTGGAGCGGGTGGCGAAGGCGGTCGGCGACCCCGCCGCGGTGGCGGCAGGGCGCGGCGGCCTCGCCGTGCACGACGCGGCCGGCGAGCTGGTGGCTGCAGTGAGGCCCGACCACGAGGCCGACGACACCCTCGCCGCGCTGGTCCTGCTGGACAACCTGGCCGCCAAGGCCACCGCCACCCTGGCGCTGCTGCGCCTCCTCGACACCTCGCACCTGGACACGGGGTCGATCGACTACGTGATCGGCTGCGGCGAGGAGGCCATCGGCGACCGCTACCAGCGGGGCGGCGGCAACATGGCCAAGGCGGTGGCCGAGGCAGCCGGCCTGCACGAGGCGTCGGGCATGGACGTCAAGAACTTCTGCGCCGCCCCGGTCCCGGCGCTCGTGACGGCGGCCGCACTGGTCAGTGCCGGCGTCTTCCGGCGGATCGCGGTGGTCTCGGGCGGCTCGCTGGCCAAGGTCGGCATGAAGTTCCAGGGCCACCTGCGCCACCAGCTCCCGATCCTGGAGGACGTCCTGGGTGGCTCGGCGATGATCGTCGAGGCCGACGACGGCGTGTCGCCGCGGGTTCGCCTCGACGTCGTGGGCCGCCACCGCGTCGGGGCCGGCGGCTCCAACCCGGCCATCGTCGAGGCGCTGGCCGTCGAGCCCCTGCGACGGGCGGGGATCGCCATGACGGCGGTCGACGACTACGCCACGGAGCTGCACAACCCCGAGATCACCGAGCCGCAGGGCTCCGGCGACGTGGCCGCCCGCAACTACAAGACGATCGCCGCGCTGGCCGCCCGCCTGGGCGAGATCGAGCGCGACCAGATCGAGCCGTTCGCCGCCGAGCGGGGCATGCCGGGGTTCGCCGCCACCCAGGGGCACCTGGCGTCGGCCCTGTGCTACGTGCCGCACGCCGTGCGTCGCCTGACCGCGGGACCGGCGGAGCGGGTACTGCTCCTGGCCAAGGGCAGCCTGTTCCTGGGCCGCATGTCGCAGCTCTCGGACGGTATGAGCGTGCTGCTGGAACGCAACCACGGAGGAGGCAGGAGCTGATGGCTGGAACGCTGACCGAGGCCACCAAGGAGAACTTCCGCGACCTGGTCGCGGAGGGCACCGTGCTGGTGGACGTGTGGGGCCCGGAGTGCCGGCCGTGCCTCGCCCTGCTGCCCTCCGTGGAGAAGCTGGACGCCGAGCGCGACGACCTGCGCGTGATCGCCCTGGAAGCTCCGACCGCCCGGCGCCTGTGCATGGAGCTGCGGGTGATGGGCCTGCCCGCCTTTCTGCTCTTCCGCGACGGCGCCGAGGTGGCCCGGCTGACGGGCAACGACATCACGCCGGAGTCGCTCGTCGCTTGGCTGGACGGCGCGACGGCCGCCCCGGCAAAGGGCTGAGCGCTGCCGCCCGGGACGACCGGCCGTTGGCGGATCGCGCCCGGAACGGCCGTCGACCTGGCCGCCGTCGACCCGGGCGACACCGCCGGGGCGCCCGGCGAGAAGGACGCCACCACCGCGACCTTCGGCGACCTGCACGACCGCCTGGCCGCCCTGCAGGAGCGGTTGTTCGCCGAGGGCTCGCTGTCGGTCCTGGTCGTGTTGCAGGCCATCGACGCCGGCGGCAAGGACGGCACGGTCAAGCACCTCTTCAAGGGGCTGAACCCGTCCAGCTGCCGGGTCGTGTCGTTCCGGGCCCCGTCGGACGAGGAGCGGGCCCACGACTTCCTGTGGCGGGTTCACCGCCGGACGCCGGCCCGGGGCGAGGTGGTCGTGTTCAACCGGTCCCACTACGAGGACGTGCTCGTGGTGCGGGTGCAGGGCCTGGCGCCCGAGTCGGTGTGGCGTCCCCGCTTCGAGCTCATCCGCGACTTCGAGCACAACCTGGCCGTGGCCGGGACCACGGTGGTGAAGCTGTTCCTGCACATCTCCCCGGAGGAGCAGGCCGAGCGGTTCCGGGCCCGTCTGGCCGATCCGACCAAGCAGTGGAAGTTCCGCCGCGGCGATCTGGACGACCGGGCCCGCTGGGCCGACTACCAGGCCGCTTTCGCCGAGGCCATCGCCGAGACGAGCACCGACGAGGCGCCCTGGTACGTGGTCCCGGCCGACCGCAAGTGGTTCCGCAACTTCGCCGCGACGACGATCCTGATCGACACCCTCGAGGCGCTGGACCCCCGCTACCCCCCGGGCGAGGACCTGGCCGGCGTCGTCGTCACGTAGGGCGGCTGCGCGCCTCGCCACAACCGCCGGGTGTTCCGCCGGCTGCGGCACAGTTCGTTGGCGACAGCAGCACGACGCCGCTGCAAGACTGAGCGACCCGAGCAAGCGAGGAGGACGGGTGTTCGAGGACAAGAAGGTGGTCGCCCTCGGCGAACGGGACGGCATCAGCGGCCCGGCAATCGCCGCGTGCGTCACGGCGGCCGGCGGCGAGGTGGCCTTCGTGGCCACGGAGTGCTTCGTCTGAACGGCCTCAGGGGCCATGGACCTGCGCAGCCAGGAGTCGATCCTCCGGCTGGCGGAAACCCACGGCCGTGACCGCCTGGTCGTGATCCTCGGCGCTCCGGACCCGGAGGCAGCCGAGATCGCGGCGGAGACGGTACGGCTCGGCGATCCGGCGTACGCAGGCGCCCTGGCCGGGGCCCAGTTGGGCCTCGACGTGTACCACGTGCTGGAGGACGAGGTCCGCTCGATCGTCCCCCCCGACGTCTGGGACGAGCAGATCGGCGTGATGGCCGACGTCCTGGACGCCGACGGGCTGCGGGACGCGGTGGCCGGCATGCGGGCCAAGCCGGTCGGGTGAGCGACCCGGCCGCGCCGGCGCCAGGCGGCGACAGGGCCGGCGACTGGCTGGACCGCTACGCCGACGCGCTCGGCGTCGACCGGGCCACCGAGCTCGACCGGACCGCGCTGCTCGACCTGGCCCGGGTGGTCGCCCACGGCACGAGTCGCGCGGGCGCGCCGGTGGCGACCTTCCTCGCCGGCCTCGCCGTGGCGGCCGGGACGGCCACGCCCGCCGCTGCGCTGGCGGCCGCGGAGGCGCTCCTCGGCGGCGCGCCGACGGCGCCCTGAGGGCGCCGCCCCGGCGTGGCTCGCGGGTCTGTGCGCGTACGAGCCCGCACCTAGGTCAGCCCTTCGAGCCACACCGGCAGGTCGTCGCGGTGCACGCCGAGGCTCACGCCGCCGGCGGTCAGCTCCGCCGGCGGGCCGTCGAAGGCGACGCGGCCCCGCTGGAGCACCAGCAGGCGGTCGAGGTCGTCGGCCACCGCCCCGAGCTCGTGGGAGACCAGCAGGACCGCGGCGGTGTGGTCCCGCACCATGTGGACCAGGGAGTCACGGAAGCGCTGCTGCGACTCGGCGTCCACCCCGGCCACCGGCTCGTCGAGGATGAGCAGCGAGGGCCGGTTGACCAGGGCACGGGCGATGAATGCCCGCTGCTGCTGGCCGCCGCTCAACTCGGACAGGCGGGCCGTGCGCCGGTCGGTCAGCGCCACCGAGGCGAGGGCATGGTCGACCTCCTCGGCGTCGGCCGCCGTGGGCCGGCGGGCCCAGCCGCGCCGGGCCAGGCGTCCCGAGGCGACCACCTCCTCGACGGTGACCGGTACCTGCCCGTCCACCGGCGCCCGCTGCGGCACGTAGCCGACCTGCCAACGAGGGCGCAGGTCCGCCGGCGCCGAGCCGAAGAGCCGAACCCGCCCGGCGTGGGGCCGCAGCAGGCCGAGCACGATGCGCAGCAGGGTCGACTTGCCCGAACCGTTCGCTCCGGCCAGGGCCACGAACTCCCCGGGGGCGACGGCCAGGTCGACGCCGGCCAGCACCGGGTCACGGCCGTAGGAGAACGTGACGCCCTCGACGTCCAGGACGGGGGCCGGCTGGGAGCCGGGCACGGGATCGGCGACGGTCGACGAGCGTACCGCCGGTCCGCTCACCGGCAGCCGAGCGCGGTCCCGACGGCGGCGAGGTTCTGCGCGCACGACCGGGACGTGGGCGGCTACGAGCAGTCGGCGCAGAGCCCGAACAGGTCGAGCCGGTGGGCCATGACCTGGAACCCGACCTGGGCGGCGGCGGCGTCGAGCGCCCGCTCCAGCGAGCGCTCGTGGCGCGGCGCCACCTCGAAGTCGGCGATGCGGCGGCAGTTCGTGCACACGAGGTGGTGGTGGTGACCGGTCAACTCCTCGTCCAGCTCGTAGCGGGAGAACTCGTCGGCGCCCTGGACCCGGCGCACCGCTCCGGCCCGCTCCAAGGTGTCGAGGTTGCGGTACACCGAACTCTGCGCCAGGCCGGGTTGGGTGCCGAGGATCTCCGGAATCGACAGCGGGCGCCCGGCACCGGCCAGCAGGTCGACGAGCTGGCGGCGCTGGCTGGTGTACCGCTGGTCAGCCTGCCCCAGGCTCGAGGCCACCCGTTCGTGCAGGCTCGCACCGCTCATCGGGGCTCACCCTAACGGCCTGCCAGGATGGCGAGGTGCAGGTCCACCGCCACACCTACGACGCCGTCATCGTCGGCGCCGGCGGCGCCGGCCTGCGGGCGGCCATCGAGTGCGCGGGCCGGTGCCGGACCGCGGTGCTGACGAAGCTCTACCCCACCCGCTCCCACACCGGGGCGGCCCAGGGTGGCATGTGCGCGGCGCTGGCCAACGTGGAGGAGGACTCCTGGGAGTGGCACCTGTTCGACACGGTCAAGGGCGGCGACTTCCTGGTCGACCAGCCCGCGGCCGAGATCATGTGCCGTGAGGCCATCGACGCCGTCATCGAGCTCGAGCACTTCGGCCTGCCCTTCAACCGCACGCCCGACGGGCGAATCGACCAGCGCCGCTTCGGCGGGCACACCCGCAACTTCGGCGAGGCTGCCGTCCGCCGGGCCTGCTACTCGGCCGACCGCACCGGACACATGATCCTGCAGACCCTGTTCCAGCAGTGCGTCGCCCGGGGGGTGACCTTCTTCAACGAGTTCCACGTGCTGGACACTCTCGTCGTCGACGGCCGGGTGGGCTCGGTGGTCGCCTACGAGCTGGCCACCGGCGACCTGCACGTGTTCACCACCAAGGCCGCCCTCTTCGCCACCGGCGGGTTCGGCAAGATCTTCAAGGTCTCCTCCAACGCCCACACGCTCACCGGCGACGGTCCGGGGCTGCTCTACCGGCGCGGAATCCCCCTGCAGGACATGGAGTTCTTCCAGTTCCACCCCACCGGCATCTACAAGCTGGGGATCCTGCTGTCCGAGGCGGCCCGGGGCGAGGGCGGCATCCTGCGCAACGCGGGGGGCGAGCGCTTCATGGAGCGCTACGCGCCCACCATCAAGGACCTGGCCCCCAGGGACATGGTGTCCCGGGCCATCCAGACCGAGATCCTGGAGGGCCGGGGCGTCGGCGAGGCGGCCGACGCCGTCCACCTCGACCTCACCCACCTGCCGCCCGAGCAGATCGACGCCAAGCTGCCCGACATCACCGAGTTCGTCCGCACCTACCTGGGCATCGAGCCCAAGACGGTGCCCATCCCCGTCCAGCCGACCGCCCACTACGCCATGGGCGGTATCCCCACCAACGTGTCGGCCGAGGTGCTGGCCGACGCAGCCGGCACGGTGGTTCCCGGTCTGTACGCGGCCGGCGAGTGCGCCTGCGTCAGTGTGCACGGGGCCAACCGCCTGGGAACCAACTCCCTCCTCGACATCGTGGTGTTCGGCAAGCGCGGCGGGCGCGCCATGGTCGAGTTCGTGACGACGGTCGACCTGCCGTCACCGGTGGTCGGCGCCGAGGACGAGGTGGCGGCGCGGGTCGAGCGGCTCAAGGCCGGCACCGGGGAGGAGAAGACGGCCGCCGTGCGCGCCGACCTCCAGGCCACCATGACCGAGCACGCCTTCGTCTACCGGACCGCGGCGAGCCTCGCCACCGCGGCCGCCCGGCTGGCCGACCTGCGCCACAGAGCCGATGCGGTGCGCATCGACGACACCGGCCCAACGTTCAACTACGACCTGACCGAGGCGCTGGAGCTGGGCTACCTGCTCGATCTGGCCGAGGCCACCGTTGCCAGCGCGGCGGCCCGAACCGAGAGCCGCGGCGCCCACTTCCGCACCGACCATCCGAGCCGGGACGACGCAGAGTGGATGCGCCACACCCTGGCCACCCGCCGGCCGGACGGTACCGTCGAGCTGACCTACAAGCCTGTGGCCGGGGGCCGCCATCAGCCCGTCGAGCGGAGGTACTGAGCCCTTCTCGGCGCTCCGCACCGACAGCCCTTGGGCGGCCGTCCCCCCGGTCGGGCTTTCCGGCTCGCGCCGGGCCGAAGAGGACCTCCGCCAGCGTCACGAGACCGTCGACCCGTACCGGCTGCACCAAACTGTGCCCATGGCCCTCGTCGACGTGGAACTGCGGGTCAAGCGATTCAACCCGGACGTGGACGACCGGCCGCACTGGGAGAGCTATCGAGTGCGGGCCGAGCCCACCGACCGGGTGCTCGACGTGCTGCACACCGTCCGGTGGGAGCAGGACGGCACTCTGGCGTTCCGGCGGTCGTGCGCCCACGGGGTCTGCGGGTCGGACGCCATGATGATCAACGGGGCCAACGCGCTGGCCTGCATCGAGCTGGTCCGCGACGCGGCCGGGCCCGAGGGCGGCACGGTGACGGTGGAGGCCATC
>DATLFQ010000216.1:0-40775 GCA_035540915.1 Acidimicrobiales bacterium | reverse complement strand
ACCGCCTCGTCCCGGAGCTTGGCCTCCAGGGCCAGAGCAGCTGCCCGGTCGCCGCCGTCGGCCGCCCGGGCCAGCGCCTCGTCGACGCCGGCCCACCGGCAGGTCCAGCACACCACGGGGCTGTCGTACTGGGTGACGAGGGCCGCCTGGTACTCCCCTGCCGCCACCCACGGCTCGACCCGGTCCGACTCGGCGTTGCGCAGCTCGATGCGGCCGGCGGCGGCCCGGGCCCGCTTCTGCATGGACCGCTGCAGCAGCCCGGTCATCGGCTCCTCGACGTTGGCCACCAGCTCGACGGTGGCCCCCCGCAGGGCCCGGGCGTCGCCCGCCACCACGCTGGACCAGGTCGGGCCGTCGGGCGCCACGAGGCTGCGCACCTCGGTGGCCTCGCCGTCGAGCAGCGTCTCGACGAAGCGCTGGCGGTCGACGGTCGCCATCACGGCTCGGCGCCGCTCCAGGGCCAACCCGTCGGGCCGGGCCAGCAGGCCGACCCACCAGCCGCCGTCGGGCTCGGACGCAGCAACCTCGACGCCGTCGAGCGCCTCCAGCTGGGACCGGCGGGCGGTCGCTGCAGGAGGCAGCACCGCGTCCAACTCGCCCCGGCCGAGCAGCCGGCGGGCGATCGAGTCGTCCGGTACCAGGACCAGCCGCAGCTCGTCGAGGAACGGCCCCCGCTCGCCGTACCACCCGTCGTGGCGGCGCAGCACCACCTCCAGCCCCCGCTGGTGGGACCCGACCACGAACGGCCCGCCCCACACGCCGGGCGCCGGTGGGCCGACGCTGTCGACCCCCGACCACAGGCGCCGCCATCCGGGGAGGGGCTGGGTGAAGCGGACGGTGACGGTGCCGTCGGGAGCCGGGCCGTCAACGCCGGCCACGAACCGGGCGTCGGCCGTGCGGCGCAGATCGTCGGCCGACACCGGTGCGCCGTTGGACCAGGTGCCCGGCCGCAGCCGGAAGGTGGCCGACCGGCGATCGGGGGCGGTCACGTCGCTGCCGCCGACCACCAGCGACGGCCGCCACCGACCGTCGGGGCGGGCCACGAACAGCTGCGGCAGGACCAGGGCCCGCACGGCGGCACCGCCCAACGTCGGCGCCTCGGGGTCCGGCTCGGCCCACACGCCGACCCGGGCCGAGCCACCTCGGACCGGCTCGGCGACGGTTCCGGCCGGTCCGACCCCACCACCGCCCTCCCGACCACCACCGCCGCTGCCGCTCGGGGAGCAGCCGGCCAGGACCGCCGCCGCCACGAGAGCGGCGGCCACGCGCCGGACCGTCACCGCGCCCGGGAGGACGGGTCGAAGGCGTGCCGCAGGCCGTCGCCCACGAAGTTGACCGACAGCGTGATGAGCACGATCACCAGGCCCGGGAAGTAGAACAGCCACGGCCGGGTGGTCGCCGCCGCCTGGCCGTCGGCGATCAGCAGCCCGAGCGAGGTGTCGGGGCGCCGGATGCCCAGACCGAGGAACGACAGGGCCGTCTCCAGCAGGATGGCGAAGGCCACCGTCAAGGTGGCGTTGACGATGATCGGGCCGGCCGCGTTGGGCAGGAGGTGACCCCAGATGATGCGCCCGTCGCCGGCCCCGATGGCTCGGGCCGACTCCACGAACGGTCGCTCCCGAAGTGACAGGAAGACGGCCCGCACCACCCGGGCCGCCTGCGCCCAGGCCAGGAAGGACAGGACGAACGCCACCAGCAGCCAGCTCCCGCTCTCGTGGGCACGGGCCGCCACCACGGCGAGGACGGCGATGCCCGGGATGGTCAGCACCACGTCGGTCAGGCGCATGAGGATGCCGTCGACCACCCCGCGGTAGTAGCCGGCCACGGCGCCGACCAGCGTGCCGAAGGTGGTCGCCAGGAGCGCCACCAGCAGGGCCACCTGCACCGACTTCTGGGCGCCCCGCAGCACCAGCGCCAGGACGTCCTGGCCGATGCCGTCGGTCCCCATCGGGTGCTGCCAGGACGGGCCGGTCGAGAACTCGCCGGTGATGTCGCCGACGCCGTAACGCCACAGCCGCCCACCCACCAGCGAACCCACGATCACCAGCACCAGGACGACCAGGCTGGCGACGGCGACCCGGTGGGACAGGAAGCGCCGGGCCGCCAGCCGGGCCGGGCCGGCCACGGCTCCCGCCATCGCCGCCGGGGCGAGCACCGCCACCTCAGCCACGGCCGACCCTCGGGTCGAGGACGCCGTAGAGCGCGTCGGCCAGCAGGTTGAACAGCACCACGACGACCGACGTCACCAGCAGCCAGGCGGCCACCACGTTGACGTCGCCGGCCCGGACGCCCTCGAGCAGCAGGTCGCCCATGCCCTGCCAGGAGAACACCCGCTCCAGGACGACGGCCCCGCCGACGACTGCGGCGAAGTCGACGGCGGCCACGGTCGTCAGCGGGACGAGCGCGTTGCGCAGCGCGTGGCGGACCACGACCCGCGCGTGCGACAGGCCCTTGGCCCGGGCCAGGCGGACGTGGTCGGCGCCGAGTGCCTCGATCATGGCCGTCCGCTGGTAACGGCTCCACACGGCGCCGGCGGTGAGCGCCAGCGCGGCGGTCGGCAGCACCAGGTGGCCGGCGTAGTCGGACATGCGGTGCCACCATCCGCCCGACAGGTTCGGGGTCGAGGCGCCGACGGTCGACACCACCTGGCGCCCGAGCCAGTCGTTCACCCGGACCGCCGCGAACTCCTTGAGCAGCGCGCCGAGCCAGAACACCGGCATGGACACCAGCAGCAGGCCGGCGAAGGACAGCGCGTGATCGGTCAGGCGGTGCTGGCGCAGGGCGCTCACCGTGCCGGCGGCGACCGCCAGCACCAGCCCGAGGACCACCCCGGCCAGGACCATGCGCAGGGTGATCTGGAGTCGTTGCCACACCAGCGGGCCGACCGGCCGGTCGGCCACCGAGTGGCCGAGGTCTCCGCGCACGGCGTCGGCCGCCCACAGGCCGTAGCGGACCAGCACCGGGCGGTCGAGGCGCAGCTCCCGGCTTCGCTGCTCGATCACCTCGGCCGGCACCCGGGGGTCGGCGCGCAGGCCGCTGAGGGGGTCGGTCGAGGTCGCCACCATGACGAACACCACGACGCTGGCCAGGGCGACCACCGGGACCGAGGCCAGGAGCCGCGTCGCGACGAACCTCAGGGTCTGGCCCAGAACGACGTGCGGATTCCGTGGAGCAGCGTCGGAGGTCACGGGCCCGGAACGACGCAAGTCGTTCTGCGCCTGACTCTGACCATTGGCCGGGATCGTACCGGCGCCATGGCGCCGCGGCGATGGCGCTCTACGGGCTGGAGCGGACCCCCCAGGTCTCGGCGTTCCAGAAGATGCCGTGGACGGTGGCGTTGTCGGCGATGTTGACGAGCGTGCTGCGGTAGGCCAGCAGCGTCGGCTTCTGGTACAGCGGGATGGTGGCCATGTCGTCCCACAACCGGCGGTCGATCTCGTTGTACAGGGCGGTCCTCGCCCCGTCGTCGAGGGCGGCCCCGGCCTCGCGGAACAGGGCGTCCACCTCGGCATTCGCGTACTTGCCGTAGTTGGCGGCCCGGTCGGTGCCGAAGATGTCGGCGAAGCCCGACGGGAAGGGCGACGACGACCACCCGAAGTTGGCGATGTCGAAGTTCCCCTGCGGCAACCGCTCGCGCTGGAGGATTGCGGCCGGCGAGTTGTCGATCCGCAGCTCGATGCCCGCCTCCCTCACCTGCGACTGGATGAGCACGCCCTGCTGCTCGCGCAGCGCGTTGCCGGCCGTGGTCGACAGCCGCAGGGAGAGGCGCTTGCCGCCCCGCTGGTAGATGCCGTCGGGGCCCGGCGTGAAGCCGAGCCCCTCCAGCAGCGCCCGGGCGGCGGGGAGGTCGCGCTCGCCGTACCGGCCGCTGTTGTCGTCGTACTCGGGCTGGCTGTTGACGTAGATGCGGCTGCCCAGCGGCCTCGCCCGGTCGTCGACCTGGCCGACGGTGCGCTCGACCACCTGGGCCCGGTCGAGCGCCAGCGCCAGCGCCTGGCGGACCTCGGGCAGGGCCAGGAACTCCTGGCGGGTGTTCAGGGTTAGGTGCTCGTAGGCCAGGCCCTGGCCCACCTCGGTCCTCACGCCCGAGATGGACTCCAGCTGCGTCACCGCGTCCAGCTGCGGTTGGGGGTAGATGACGTCCACCTCCCGGTTGCGCAGGGCGGGGATCTGCTCGGCCGACTGGGGGATGAAGCGGAACACGATCCGGTCGAGCTTGGCCGGCTCGCCCCAGTACCGCTCGTTGCGGACCAGCGTGAGGTCCTGGCCGGGGTTGTGGCTCTCGATGCGGAACGGCCCGCCGGAGATGACGACGGCCGGGTCGAAGGTGGCGAAGCCCGTGTTCCACCCCACTCGCCGGGCGATGTGGCTCGGCAGCACGGCCAGGCTGAACAGGCTCTTCCAGTCTCCGTAGGGCTTCTCGAACACAACGGTGACGGTCTTGCCGTCCTCGCTGCCGGTGACGCTGGCGATGTCCTCGTACCCGGCGGTCGACGCCACCTCGGCGACGGAGCCGTCCACGTCCACCCCGTCGCCGCGGGCCATCTGCCACCAGTAGACGAAGTCGTCGGCGCTGATGGGGACGCCGTCGGACCACACCGCCCGCGGGTTGATCTTGTACACCACGGTCTGGGGCTCCGAGTCGGTCAGCTCGACGCTGTCCATCAGCTCGTCGTCCAGCACCGGCTCGAAGCTCGGGTCGACGCGGAAGACCGACGGGAAGACCCGGCCGATGACGTTGTTGACCGCCAGCGAGTTGCCGCCGGCGACGTTGGGGTTGAAGCCGGCGGGCTCCTGATCGGCCCCGAAGGTGACGGTGCCGCCCGGCTGGACCTCCTCGGTGCCGACCTCGCCGAGCGGGTCGTCGCTGGCGCGGTCGTCGCTCGCGCAGGCCGTCGTCGTGGCGGTGGCCAGGGCCACCGCCAGGAAGCCGAGGCGGACCCGACGCAGCCGCGCGCCCACGAACGCCCCGATCAAGGCCGCTACTGCAGCCGGACGCCGAGGATCACGGTGGTGAAAGCGAAGACCACAGCCGTCGCCACCGTGATGCGGTCGAGGTTGCGCTCGACCACGGTGGAACCCGCCGCTGCGCTGCCCATGCCGCCCCCGAACATGTCCGACAGCCCGCCACCGCGACCGCTGTGAAGCAGGATCAGCATGATCAGGAGCATCGAGACGAGGACGTGGATCACGACCACCAGGACGGTCAACATCGGCGCCGACGGTACCAGGTCCCGGCTTTCCGGACAGGGGGCGGCGAGGCCCTCAGCCGGTCTCGCCCAGCCAGCGCGGCGCCCGCTCGAGCAGGTGGCGGCTGACGACCAGGCACCGCTCCAACGTGTCGCACAGCAGCTCCTCGCCCTCGAGGATCTTGGCCAGCGATACCCGCTGGCGGGCGATGATGGTCAGGCTGCGCTCGGGTGCGTCGGTCGCCGACGGGAAGGAGTCGATGGCCGACACCTCCAGCGGCAGCTCCAGGCCGGCGATGCCGGCCAGCTCCAGATGTAGCTGCAGCAGGTCGGGGCCGGCGGCCAGAGGTGGCAGCGCCCAGGTGAAGGTGATCGGGAAGTGGAAGTCGTCCGGCGGCTCGTCCTCGTCGGGCAGATCGACCACCAGGTCCTCGAAGGAGAGCAGCACCCGGGGATCGACCTCCAGCGAGAGGTGCAGGTCGACCGGCACGCCGCACCCCTCCTCGGGGTGCAGGTCCACCTCCCACGCCTGGCGGAGCGAGTAGCTCTCCACGAAGTGCCGCTCGTCGTGGACGTGGAAGCCGTGGTCGACGGCGTGGCTCTTGAGGTCGGCCACGAAGCCGGCCACGTCGATGACGGCCATCGGGCGCGAGCCTACGGGCCGGGGAGCCACCTGTAGCGGGCCCACCCCTCGACCGGCCGCGCCCCCAGGCTCCGGTACAACGCAATGGCGTGCTCGTTCCAGTCCAGCACCGCGAACTCCAGCCGGCCGTCGGTCTGCGCCCGCACCGCCTCCAGAAGGGCGCGGCCGTGACCGGCGCCCCGATGGGCCGGCCGCACGAACAGGTCCTCCAGCCAGATGCCCCGGCGACCGAGGAACGTCGAGAATGTCCAGTACCACAGGGCGAACCCGACGACCTCGCCGTCGCCGGTCTCCGCGACGAACACCCGCGCGGCCGGGTCGGGGCCGAACAGCTCTGAAGACAACTGGGCCGGGTCGAAGCACACCTCGTCGTCGAGGCGCTCGAAGGCGGCCAGCTCGCGGATCATGGCGGCGATGTCGGGGCCGTCGGCGGCGGTGGCGTCGCGGACGGGCACGGGCGCCGAACGTAGCGTCCGACGGTAGCTTCCGGTGGTGGACGACGGTTCGCTGCTGGCGGTGCTCCACGAGGCGACCGACGCGGTGCACGCCGCACTCGGCTCCCTGGAGGACTGGGGACCGGCCGGCACCCGGCCGGGCCAGTACCTGTGCGACCTCGCCGCCGACCGGGCCGCTCTGGAGGTCCTCGACCGCGCCGGCCTGGGGGTGCTCAGCGAGGAGACCGGGCTGCACCACCCCGACCGGCCGCTGCTCGTGGTGACCGACCCGGTCGACGGCTCCACGAACGCCTCGCGCCGCCTTCCCTGGTACGCCACCAGCCTGTGCGTCCTGGACGGGGACGGGGCGCGCGCCGCCGTCGTGGCCAACCAGGCCACCGGTACGCGCTACGAGGCGGTCCGCGGCGGTGGCGCCCGGCGCCAGGGCACGCCGATCAGGCCGGCCCCCGCGGTCGCGCTGGGCGCCGCGCTCGTCGCGGTGAACGGGCTGCCGCCGCACAGCCTGGGCTGGCGCCAGTTCCGCTGCCTGGGAGCGGCGGCTCTGGACCTGTGCGCGGTCGCCGACGGGTCGCTCGACGGCTACGTGGACTGCACCGTCGACGCCCACGGGCCGTGGGACTACCTGGGCGGGATGCTGGTGTGCCAGGAGGCCGGAGCCGTGGTGGCCGACGCCTTCGGGCGGCCTTTGGTCGGGCGGGCGCCGGCCGATCGCCGCACCCCGGTGGCCGCCTCGTCGGCGCCGTTGCTGGCTGCGCTGGTGGAAGCCCGCACCAGCTATGCGCGCCGGTCGTCCGATCCCGCTGGACGACCCGCCGAATAATTGGGTTGACGCCGCGGCCGCGGCGTGGTCCGATACCTGCAGCCGGGCGCCCGCCCGGGCCGACGCAGGAGCACGCCGTGGCCAGCACCGTACGCACCGCCGCCTCGCCGATGGGCATGGCCGGATGGTGCGCGTCCGTGCGGCTGCGCTCCCTCCAGCACTGCGCCCACGGCTTCGCCGGGCGACCGGCTGGTGGGACCACGCTCCAGGCCGTCGAGAACGGCATTGGGCGGCCACTGGGCCTCGCAGGAGCTGGCTCCGGGTAAACCGGACCGACCTTCGAGAGCAAGGCCCAGAGGCCGCCGGGAAACCGGCGGCCTCGTTGCGTTCCAGGGGGCCGGTACCGACGCACAGACCGACAGACCGACAGACGAGCGACCGAAACGACGAGGGGAGAGGCGAGATGCTCGCCGAGTGGATCGCAGAGCAGTTGAGCGGAGAGCAGTGTCCCGAGGGCGAGGCCGTCGACTGGGGCGAGGCAGCCTGCCGGGGCGGCGACGCCCCGATGCTGGACCTGTTCTTCTCCGAGCAGCTCGACGACATCGCCCGGGCCAAGGCCGTCTGCGCAACCTGCGCCCTGCAGGTGCGCTGCCTGGACGGTGCGCTGGCACGGCGGGAGCCATTGGGCGTGTGGGGCGGCCAGCTGTTCTCCAACGGCAAGGTCCTGGCGTTCAAGCGCAAGCGGGGCCGGCCCCCCAAGAACGCCCCCGTCCCGACCCAGCTCACCGCGTAGAGCTGGGCAGGAACGGCCGGCCGGGCGGCCGCCCGGCCGGCTGGCCAACCGGCTCGCCATCCTTCCCCGTGCGCACGACCGGCCCCCTCGTGCGATTCGGCTCTGGGAGAATGGCGGGCCGGGCGCTTAGCTCAGTGGTCAGAGCACTTGGCTTACAACCAAGCGGTCGGGGGTTCGAGTCCCTCAGCGCCCACGGACACTTTCAAGGCCGACGGACACCGCAGCGCCGCCGGTAGGCTCCGCCCCGTGCGCACCCTGCGGATCGCGGCCGTCGTCGCGACGACCCTTGTGCTGGCCGGCTGCGGCGGCGACTCGGACAGCGCCGGCGACGACGACCCGGCCGCCGGCGTCGACGGGCCGACGGTGATCCTGCGGGACATCGCCTTCCAGCCCGGCACCATCTCCGTCCCCGCCGGTGGCACCGTCACATGGGTGTTCGACGACGGCGGCATCCCGCACAACGTGGTCGCCGCGGACGACTCCTTCGAGAGCGAGACCAAGGACAGCGGCCGCTTCACCCATACCTTCGACGACGTCGGCACGTTCCCCTACGTCTGCACCATCCACCCGAACATGAAGGGCACCGTCCGGGTCACATGAGCGCGGCCGAGCCGGGCGGCGCCGCTCGGGCGCCGCGATTCGTCCTGGCGGTGCTCGTGGCCGGGGTCGGCGTGGCCGTCGGCCTGACGCTGCTCGCCCTCCAGGCCCGGGCGATGCTCGGCGTCGGCGACCTGGGCGAGGCGGAGGACATCGGCGCGCTCGGCGAGGTGGCCCAGAACTCACTGGTGTACGACAGCCATGGCAACCTGCTGGCCGTGCTGCACGCCGAGGAGAACCGCTCCCCCGTCGCGCTCAACCAGGTCCCCCAGCACGTGGTCAGCGCCATCATCGACGTGGAGGACGACCGGTTCTGGTCCCATGGGGGCGTGAACCTGTCGTCGACCGTGCGGGCGCTCGTGACCAACGTGCAGGCCGGCGAGGTCCGCCAGGGCGGGTCCACCATCACCCAGCAGCTGGTCAAGAACGCGCTGCTCACGCCGGACAAGAACATCGGCCGCAAGGTCCGTGAGGCCGTGCTGGCCATGCGACTCGAGGACGAGATGTCCAAGCGCGAGATCCTCGAGCGCTACCTCAACATCGTGTACTTCGGCAACGGTGCCTACGGCGTGCAGGCCGCGGCCGAGACCTACTTCAACTCGCGGGTCGAGCACCTGACCATCGGGCAGGCGAGCCTGCTGGCCGGCATCATCCGCAATCCCGTCGGCTACGACCCGATCCGGCGGCCCGAGGCCGCCGCCGCCCGGCGCAGCTTCGCGCTCGAGCGCATGGTGGCCCTCGGCGACCTCACCGCGCAGCAGGCGGAACGGATCCGCCGGGAACCGCTGCCCACCCAGCTGTTCACCCCGCTGCCCCCGCCCAACGACTACTTCGTCGAGGAGGTCAAGCAGCGACTGCTCGACGACGAGCGCCTCGGCGAGACGCCGCAGGAGCGCTACAACGCGCTGTTCAGGGGAGGGCTGCGGATCCACACCACGCTGGACTCCCGCCTGCAGCGCCTGGCCGAGGAGCAGCGGGCCAAGGTGCTGACCCAGCGGGTGACCCGAGGCGAGTTCACCAGCGCGCTGGCGACGGTGGAGCCGGCGACGGGCTACGTGCGGGCGCTGGTGGCCGGCGACGACTTCGGCACCGCGAAGTACAACCTGGCCACCCAGGGCAAGCGCCAGCCGGGATCGTCGTTCAAGATCATCGTCCTGCTGGCCGCCCTGGACGCCGGCTTCAGCATCAACGACACGATCGACGGGAACTCGCCCTGCACCATCAAGGTGGCGGGGTTCGCCCCCTACACACCGGGCAACTACGAGGGATCGGGGGGCGGCACCATGTCGCTGACCGACGCCACGGCCCGGTCCATCAACTGCGCCTACGCCCGGCTGGGGCCCATCGTCGGGCTGGAGAGGGTGCGGGACATGGCGGCCCGGCTCGGCATCCCCAAGGACCGCATCGACCCGTTCCCCTCCATGGCGCTGGGCGCCGAGGAGGTCACCCCGCTCGAGATGGCTGCGGCCTACGCCGCCATCGCCAACGACGGCGTGTACCACCCGCCGACCTTCGTCCAGAAGGTGACCGACCGCCGGGGCGACGTGGTGTTCGAGGGGCGCAACCGCGGCTCACGGGCGGTGTCGGCCCAGACCGCGCGCCAGGCGATCGAGGTCATGCAGACCGTCGTCGAGCGGGGCACCGGCACGGCGGCCCGGCTGGGGCGGCGCCAGGTCGCCGGCAAGACGGGCACGTCGCAGAACCACGAGAACGCCTGGTTCGTGGGCTTCACCCCGCAGCTCTCCACGTCGGTGTGGATGGGGTCGCCGGTCGGCAACGTTCCCATGTTGAACGTCGGCGGTCGCAAGGTGACCGGTGGGTCGTATCCGGCGACCATCTGGGGCCGGTTCATGGCCGCCGCGCTGGACGACGAGCCGGCGGTCCCCTTCACGGCACCGGACCCCAAGCTCATCGCCAAGGGGAAGCTCATCCGGGAGAAGGGCAGCAAGGACACCCCGGTCCGGCGGGCCGCCACCACGACCACGTCGCCGCCCTCCTCGGAAGCGGATGCGGACGAGCCCGCGGTCCCCACGGTCCCGGCGGCCCCGGCGCCGTCCATCCCGGTCATCTCGTCGCCACCGCCCGTCGTCGACAGCGCCACCACCGGCCCGCCGCCCTCCGCGGCCCCGTCGCCCTGAGGTGGGTGGTCTGGCCGCCCTGCTCGACGTGCAGGCCCATGACACCACCGCCGACCAGCTGCGGCACCGCCGCGCCCATCTGCCCGACCGCGCCGCGCTGACCGAGTTGGACGCTCGGCGCCGCGATTATGCGGAGCGCCTCGCCGAGGCGGTGGCACGCCAGGCCGACGCCAACCGGCGGGAGGCGCGCCTCGACGAGCAGGTGGGGGCCATGGACCAGCGGGTGATCGACATCGAGCGGCGCATGTATTCAGGCGAGGTCACGGCCACGCGGGACCTGCTGGCCATGACCGGCGAGATCACCGCGATCAAGAGCCGGCGGTCCGGCCTCGACGACGAGGTGCTGGCCGTCATGGAGGAGGGCGAGTCGCTGGCCGGCGAGCTGGCCGAACTGGAGGCCGAGGGCCGGCGGCTGGAGGAGGAACGGGCGAGCCTCCTGGCGGCCATCTCGGCCGCCGAGGCGATCATCGACCAGGAGCTGGCCGACGTGGCCGCCCGCCGCGACGCCTCGGTCGGGGACGTCCCGGCCGACGTCCTGGCCGTCTACGAGGCGCTGCGGGCGAAGCTCGGCGGCGTGGGGGCGGCCAAGCTGGTCGGCACCTCCTGCACCGGGTGCCACCTCACCCTGCCGGCCGCCGAGGTGGCCCGCATCAAGCGCGAGCCGGCCGACGCGGTCGTCCTGTGCGACCAGTGCGGCCGCATCCTCGTGCGCTAGCCCGGACCCACCGGCCCGTGGTCCTCTGGTTCGCCGGCCTGTCGGTCGTGATCGTGTGGCTGGTGTTCCGGGACACCGCCATCGACTACCGCCTGGTGATGGCCGGCGCGCTGGCCCCCGATGTGCTCGACCTGGCGTTCGGCGGCGTGGGCCCCCTGCACACGCTGGCCGCCAGCGTGGGCCTGCTCGCCGTGGTGATGCTGGCGACGAGAGGGCGACGAGGGCTGCGCCGCCGGCTGCTGGCCCTGCCCATCGGCACCTTCCTGCACCTCGCGCTCGACGCCATGTGGACGCGGACCGAGGTCTTCTGGTGGCCGGCGGCGGGCCTCGGCTTCGATGCCGGCGGCCTGCCCAGCCTCTCGCGGCCGGCTGCCGTCCTGGTGGCCCAGGAGCTGGCCGGCCTGGCGGCTTTGGCGTGGTGGTGGGGCCGGTTCCGCCTCTCGGAGCCGGCCCGGCGCCGGGCCTTCGCCCGCAGCGGTCGCCTGGGCCGCGATCTGCGCGACGGCGCCTCGTGACGACCGGAGCGGCCGGTCCGGCGCTCGCCGGCCGACCTGGCCGACCTGGCCGATGCAGGCGAGGTGGGCCGGCTCGCCCGCGACGCCCTCGTGGCGCTCGGCCACGTCGACGTGGTCATGCGGTCGCGACACCGGCCAGATCAGCGGGGACGTCCCCACCCGCCGCCGCCCGGGGTCAGCATCCGCAGCACGTCGCCGGCCTTGAGGCGCACGGTGCACTTGTCCGGGAGCGGCTCCGCCCGCGACTCGTCGCTTTGCGGGAGCAGCCAGTTTTCCCCGGGCGCTCCCGGCTCGCCGCCGGCCAGGCCCCAGGGGCGTGACACCCGCCGCTCGGTGACGAGGGACAGCGTCACGTCCTCGAGGACCTCCAGGTCGCGCTCGATGCCTTCGCCGCCCGGCCAGCGGCCGGCGCCGCCGCTTCCCCGCCGAAGCCGGTACCGGAGCACCCGCAGCGGGAACGCCCGCTCCAGCGCCTCGACCGGGGTGTTCTTGGTGTTCGTCATCCCGGTGTGCAGGCCCGACATCCCCGGTCGGCCGGGCCGGCCACCCTGGCCGCCGCCCACCGTCTCGTAGTACACCCAGCCGTCGCCCCCGAGGAGCAGGTTGTTCATGGTCCCCTGGCCGGCCGCGCCGACGCGGTCGGGGACCGCCTGGGCCAGGGCGCCGAGGCAGGCGTCGGCCACCCGCTGGCTGACTTCGACGTTGCCGGCGCCGACGGCCGCCGGCGGGCGGGCGTTGACCACCGAGCCGGCCGGGGCGACCACCCGCAGCGGCCGGAGGGCGCCGCCGCTGGCCGGGATGGTGGGATCGGTCACCGACCGCAGCGCGAAGGCCACCGCGCTGACCGTGACCGCCTCGACGGCGTTGACGTTGCCGCGGCCCTGTGGTGCGCTGCCGGTGAAGTCGAAGGTGATGGCCTCGCCGGCCACCGTGACCGCGACCACGACGGGCGACGGCTGCTGCTGGGCCAGGGCCGGTCCGGCCGAGTCCAGCACGTCCTCGAACCGCCAAATGCCGTCGGGCAGGTCGGCCAGGGCGGCGCGCATCCGCCGCTCGGCGTAGTCGCCGACCTCGTGCAGCGGCGCGGCGGCCAGCTCGGCCAGGCGGGCCGCGCCCACCCGGTTGGCCCCCACCTGGGCGTCGAGGTCGCCCCGGCGCTCGTCGGGCGTGCGGGAGTTGGCCACCAGCATGTCGACCACCGCCGGGCCGAGCAGGACGGGGGGGATGCGCAGGCCCTCCTGGTACACCTCGGTGGCCTCGGGCGGGATCGAGCCGGGCGCCATGCCGCCCACGTCGGCGTGGTGGGCCCGGTTGGCCACCCAACCGACCAGGCGGCCGTCAACGAAGCAGGGGGCCACCACGGTGACGTCGTTCAAGTGGGTCCCGCCGGCGAACGGATCGTTGAGGACGACCTGGTCGCCGGGCGCGATGGCGTCGCCGAAGCGGTCGATGGCCGCCCGGACCGACGCCGGCATCGAACCGAGGTGCACCGGGATGTGCTCGGCCTGGACGAGCAGCTCGCCATCGGGCGTGAACAGGCCGGCCGAGCAGTCGGCCCGCTCCTTGATGTTCGGGCTGAAGGCGCCCCGGCGCAGCACCGCGCCCATCTCCTCGGCCACGCCGGTGAGCCGGGCCACCAGGACCTGCAGCGACGCAGGGTCAAGGCCGAGGGTCCGCCCGACACTCACGGGGAGGCCCCCGGCCGGAGAACCCAGCTGCCGCCACCGCCGACGTCGGCCGCCCAGCCCGGCGGGACCCACACCGTGCAGTCGGGCTCGGCCAGCACGGCGGGGCCGGTGGCCGGCGCCCGGCCCGGCCCGGCGACGTCGGGGAGCGGACCGGGCAGGGGCGCCGGTCCCCGGGCCACGGCCCGCACCGCCACCACCTCCACCGGCGCCCCGGGGCGGGCGTACCCGTTGCGCCGCCGGTGCTCGTCGGCGAACGCGGCCAGCGAGGGCACCGTCACCTCATGGCTCTGGCCCCGGTAGCGGCAGTCGTAGCCCAGCTCCACCTCGACGGCCTCGCCACCGGCGAACGACACCGTGCCGGTCCCGCTGGCGTGGTTGAGCATGACCCGGGCCGGCGCGTCGGGCGCCGCACCGACGAGCCGCCGGGCCGCCGCCCGGGCCAGGGAGAAGCGGGCCTCGGCGGCGCCCGCCTCGCCGCCGGCCCGCCCGGCCACGGACTGGACCATCGCCACCTGGCGGGGGGAGGACAGCAGGCCGACCGCCGACAGCACGCCGGCCCGGGGAGGCACGACGACCGCAGCCATGCCGAGTGCCTGTGCGACAGCGCAGGCGTGCAGCGGCCCGGCGCCACCGAAGGCGACGAGAGCCAGGGCGCGAGGGTCGACGCCCCGTGCCACCGTGGCGGCCCGCACCGCCTCCACCATCGCCGCGTCGACGACAGCCAGCACCCCCTCGGCGGTGGCGCCCGCGCGTGCGAGGGCGGCAGCCGCCCGGGCCGCGTCGAGGCGGCCGATGCCCGGCAGCTCCGCTCCGGGCGGGATGCGCCCCGCCACCAGGTCGGCGTCGGTCACGGTGGCGTCGGTGCCGCCCCGCCCATAGCAGGCGGGGCCCGGGTCGGCACCCGCGCTGCGCGGCCCGACGGCGAGCGCACCGCCCGGGTCCAGGCGGGCGATCGATCCCCCGCCGGCGCCGATGGTGTGGATGTCGAGCGCCGGCAGTCGGACGGGAAAGCCGGCGACGGTGCGCTCGGCGGCCGGTGCCGGCCGGCCCCCACGGATGAGGCACACGTCGGTGCTCGTGCCGCCCATGTCGAAGCTGACCGCGTCGGGAAAGCCGGCCGCCACGGCGGCCGAGGCAGCGGCCCGCACGCCACCGGCCGGGCCCGACAGCAGCAGCGCCGCCGTGCGGGCGGCCGCCGACGCCAGGTCGGACAGCCCGCCGGCGGAGGTCATGACCAGGACCTCGGCGGCCATGCCCGCCAGGTGGGCGAGGTAGTCCCGGCAGGCGGGCGCCAGGTACGCGTCCACCACCGTGGTGACCAGCCGCTCGTACTCCCGGAATTCGGGCGACACCTCCGAGGAGCAGGTGACTGCGTGGCCGCGCCCGGCCAGGACGGCGGCCACCAGGCGCTCGTGGTCGGGGCGGAGGTCGGCATGCAGAAGGCAGACGGCCACCTGGTCGACGCCTTCGGGGATGAGTGGCACCTCCACCGGGTCGGGCGCCACCAGCTCGGTGCCGCCGGCGGCCAGGCGCCCGCGCACCTCCAGGCGGAGCGCCCGCGGCACCAGCGGCTCGGGCCGGTCGGCCCACACGTCGTAGAGGGCCGGCCGGTCCTGGCGGGCGATCTCGATCACGTCGGCCAGGCCCTCGGTCGTCACGAGCGCCACCACGCCGCCGCGCCGCTCCAGCAGCGCGTTGGTGGCGACCGTGGTCCCGTGGGCCAGGACCGCCGGCCGCACCTGCGGGTCGCCACGCGTCGCCAGCTCGGCCACCCCGCGCCGCAGCGCCCGGGAGGGGTCGGCCGGGGTGGACAGCACCTTCACCACCCGGCCGTCGTCGGCGACGACGTCGGTGAACGTCCCGCCGGTGTCCACCCCCACCACCATCGACGGAACCCTACGACGGTGGCGTGTGCACCCACACCGCCTCGTCGCCCAGATGGTCCTGGAGCGAGCGGACCTGGCGGGCGACGGCCCCCGGCTCGCCGCTCCAGATCACCGCAGCCTGGTGGGCGTGGCGAGCCAGCCAGTCGTCACGCCGACCGAGGGCGGCACCCACGGCCGCCGGTGACGACGGCGCCTTGTGCTGCAGGACAATCTGACCCGCGGCCCGGTCGAGCAGGGCACCGTAGGCCTGGCGAGCGGCCGCCGGCCACACCCGGTCCTGGCCGGGGAAGGCGAGCACGGCGGTGAACGGGACGCCCGCCTCCAGCGCCGCTGCGGCGCCGAGCTGCTCGGCCCCGAGGCCCAGGCCGGTCAGCACGTGGAGGTCGGGGTGCTGGCCGGCCAGCACCCGCACCAGCGCGAGCAGCCAGTCGCCGGCCCGGCGGGCCACCGGGTTGTCCGCGTAGCCGCCCATGCCGGGTGGGCGCTCGCCGGCCACGACGAGCCGGTGGCCTATGGGGACGCGGGGGTCGAGGGCGTCGAGGGCGTCGAGGGAGGCGGCCGGCGCGTGCCGCACCCCAGGGGCGTCGGCCGGCCCCAGCCGTGCCGGCGTCCCCTCGCCCCGCCGTCCGGCGCCCGTGGTGGCCGCCTCGACCGCCAGCCGGTCGACCAGGTCGTTCATCGGATCGCCGCTGTGGCCCTTGACCCAACGGAAGCGAACCCGGGCCGGGTCGGCCCGCACTGCGTCGATCAGCGGCTCCCACAGGTCGCGATTGGCGACCGGCTGCTTGGCCGCGTTGCGCCAGCCCCGGGCCAGCCACCCCTCCCACCAGCGGTCGCGAAAGCAGTTGACGACGTAGGTGGAGTCGCTCACCACCTCGAGCGGCCCGGCCAGCGACGTCACCGCCTCCAGGGCGGCCCGGATCTCCATGCGCTGGTTGGTGGTCGCCGGATCGGCACCGGACGAGAACGGGCCGTCGGGGACCGCCCACGCCCATCCCCCCCGCCCCGGGTTCCCGAGGCACGCGCCGTCGGTGTACGCCGAGATCACCCGGTGATCCTTGCCCACGCGGCCAGCTCGGGCCGCGCACCCGCTACGGGCGCGGCGGCGACCTCGGCCACGACCGCAGAGCGCCGGCAGGCCGACGCGTGAGCAGGCCCGCCAGCGACTCCGGTCGCTGTCGTACCGCCCACGCCGACGGGTTCGTGCTCCAGCCGTCGAACTCGACGGCGATCCTGGCCGAGGGGTACGGGTGTGACATTCGTCGGGAGCCACCCGACCTTCCGTCACGACGTCGCTCTTGACGCGGCTTCGAGACGGAAAGTCCCGACCCGGTTCAGGAGCTGGTCCGGGTCGGAGGGCGGCCGGCATGCGCGAGCATGGAGGGATGGCCGACCCGGTGATCTTCGACGGCTTCGCGCACCAGTTGCCGGACATCGACCCCGAAGAGACCGGCGAGTGGCTGGACAGCTTCGACGCGGTGGTCGAGGCGGGCGGTCGGGGTCGGGCGCGGTACCTGCTGTTGAAGCTGCTGGAGCGGGCCCAGGAACAGCAGGTCGGCTTCCCGGCCACCGTCTCGACCCCCTACGTGAACACCATCCCGCCGCAGCAGGAGCCGTGGTTCCCCGGCGACGAGCACATGGAGCGGCGCATCCGCGCCTACATCCGCTGGAACGCGGCCGTCATGGTCACTCGGGCCAACACGATCAGCGAGGGCATCGGCGGCCACCTGGCCACCTACGCCAGCTCGGCCAGCCTGTACGAGGTCGGCTTCAACCACTTCTTCCGGGGCAAGGACGGCGGCCTGGCCGGCGACCAAGTGTACTTCCAGGGCCACGCCGCCCCCGGCATCTACGCCCGGGCCTTCCTCGAAGGCCGCTTGAGCGAGGAGCAGCTGGACCACTTCCGCCAGGAGCTGGGCGGCGGCGGCCTGTCGTCCTACCCCCACCCCCGGCTGATGGCGGATTTCTGGGAGTTCCCGACCGTCTCGATGGGCCTCGGGCCGATCAACGCCATCTACCAGGCCCGCTTCAACCGCTACCTGCTCAACCGGCGCCTGGTCGACACCAGCGGGTCCCGGGTCTGGTGCTTCGTGGGCGACGGCGAGGTGGACGAGCCCGAGACGCTCGGCGCCCTGTCGCTCGGCGCCCGCGAGCAGCTCGACAACCTGACCTTCGTCGTCAACTGCAACTTGCAGCGGCTGGACGGGCCGGTGCGCGGCAACGGCAAGATCATCCAGGAGCTGGAGGCGGTCTTCCGGGGCGCCGGCTGGAACGTCATCAAGGTGATCTGGGGTTCGCGCTGGGACGAGCTGCTGGCCCGGGACACCGACGGCGTCCTGCTGAACAGGATGAACACCACGGTCGACGGCCAGTTCCAGAAGTACTCGGTGGAGTCGGGCGCCTACATCCGGGAGCACTTCTTCGGACCCGATCCCCGCCTGCGCAAGATGGTCGAGCACCTGTCCGACGACGAACTCACCAAGCTGGACCGCGGCGGGCACGACTACCACAAGCTCTACGCCGCCTACAAGGCCGCCACCGAGCACACCGGCACGCCGACGGTCATCCTCGCCAAAACGGTCAAGGGCTGGACGCTGGGCCCCGAGATCGAGGCCCGCAACGCCACCCACCAGATCAAGAAGATGACCAAGGCCCAGCTGGCCACCCTGCGGGACCGCCTGCACATGCGCGACCAGATCCCCGACGAGGCGCTGGACGCCGCCTTCCCCCCCTACTACCGGCCGGCCGAGGGCAGTCCCGAGCACGAGTACCTCATGCTGCGCCGCCAGATCCTCGACGGCCCGCTCCCGCGTCGGTCGTTCCGGGCCAAGCCGCTGCCGGCTCCCGGCACCCAGGCCTTCGCCGAGTTCGCCGAGGGCTCCAAGGGCCGGGAGTTCTCCACCACGATGGGCTTCGCCCGGCTGATCCGGAACCTGTTGCGCGACAAGGCGATCGGCGCCCGGGTCGTCCCCATCATCCCCGACGAGGCCCGGACCTTCGGCATGGACGGGCTGTTCAAGGAGTTCGAGATCTACGCCGCCCTGGGCCAGAAGTACGACCCGGTCGACAGCGCCATGCTGTCGTCCTACAAGGAGGACCAGGACGGCCAGATCCTGGAGGAGGGCATCACCGAGGCGGGGTCCATGGCCAGCTTCACAGCCGCCGGCACCTCGTACGCCACCTGGGGCGAGCCGATGATCCCCTTCTACATCTTCTATTCCATGTTCGGCTTCCAGCGGACGGGCGACCTCATCTGGGCGTTCGGCGACAGCCGGGGCAAGGGATTCATGCTGGGCGCCACGGCCGGCCGGACCACCCTCAACGGCGAGGGACTGCAGCACGAGGACGGGCACTCGCTGGTGCTGGCCTCCACCGTTCCCAACCTCGCTGCCTACGACCCGGCCTTCGCCTACGAGGTGGCCGCCATCATCCGGGACGGCATCTCGGCCATGTACGGCGAGGCGCCCCAGGACCGCTTCTACTACCTCACCCTCTACAACGAGAACTACGAGATGCCGCCGATGGCCGACGGCGTGGCCGACGGCATCGTCCGCGGCCTGTACCGCTTCTCAGCCGCCCCCGACGGGCCGCGGCGGCGGGCCACCATCGTCTTCAGCGGCAGCGCCTACCTGGCGGCCATGGAGGCCCGGGACCTCCTGGCGGCCGAGCACGACGTCGCGGCCGAGTGCTGGAGCGCGACCTCGTACAAGGCGCTGCGCGAGGAGGCGCTGTCGGCGGAACGGTGGAACCGGCTGCACCCCGGGAGGCCGGCCCGCGTCCCCTACGTCACCGAGTGCCTCTCCGGCAGCGAGGGCCCGGTGGTGGCCGTCACCGACTTCATGAAGCTGGTGCCCGACCAGGTGGCCCGGTGGGTGCCGGCGCCGTTCACGCCGCTGGGGACCGACGGCTACGGGCGCTCGGACACCCGGCCGGCGCTGCGCCGCCACTTCGAGACCGACGCCGCCCACGTCGTGGTGGCGGTGCTGAAGGCCCTGGCCGACAGCGGCGATGCCAAGCCGGAGGAGGTGGCCGATGCCATCGCCCGCTACGGCATCGACACCGAGGCGCCCGACCCCCGCACCGTCTGAGCGGCCGCTAACGCGGAAGTCGCGGCCGGGAGCGCTGGCGCTCCCGGGCCGCCCGCCACTCCGGACGGGCCGCGAGGGCGCCCCACGCGGCCCGGGCGGCCGAGGCAGCGTGGGTTGCGACCGGTGCGGTCACGGGGGCGGCGGGCGCCGCGGGCGCAGGCGCGGCGGGCGCTGCGGGCGCGGGCGCCGCGGGCGCAGGCGCGGCGGGCGCTGCGGGCGCGGGCGCGGCGGGCGCCGGCCGGTCGACCGCCTGCTCGAGCCGAGCCGGGAGCGCCTCGGTCGCAAGGGTCAGGCGCCGGACGTTGCGGGACAGGCGATCCACCGCGGCGTTCGTCCGCCGCAGCGCGTCATGGTCCACCGGGGTGTCGACCACGGAGGTGCCGGGCGTCGGCTGCTCCCCCCCGCCCCCGCCGATGGCGGCCCCTGACGGCTCCGGCAGCACGACCAGGGACGGGCCGGGCCGCGGCCCGCGGGCCCAGACCTTGGGGCAGCCGGCGAACCGACCGGCGCAGGTGCCTCCGCACGCCCCACATCGGCACCCGGCGGCGCCGGCGACCATGGGGTGGGCGCACCCCTCGACGATCTGCGAGCCGAACTCGTGGCACCAACCCATTGGCCGGGGTGCCCTAGCTCCCGGCCGGGGCGGACCGGCCGGACCTGCTCCGGCGCTTCCGGGCGGCCAGGACGAGCAGTCCACCGGCGGCGACGAGGGCCGAGCCGATGCCGGCCAGGGAACCGGTGCCCTCGCCGGTTCGCGGCAGGTCCGCCGCGGCGGTGCCGCCCCTCGACGTCTCGGCCCCGGTGCCGCCCGCCTGGAGCTCCAGCGTCCTGGTCAGCGAGAAGGGCGACCCCAGCGTGACCATGGTCGACGCGATGACGACCCGGCCGTCGTTCAACCGTCCCTCGGCCTCGACCCGGTGGTCGCCCGGTTCGAGGTCGGGGGGAAGGGTGAAGTCGAACGATCCGTTCCCCGCGGCGTCGGTCCGCACGGTGCCCAGTTCGCGAGGTGTCGAGAAGATGCGCACGACGACGGCGACGTTGGCGCCGAAGCCGGTCACGGTGCAGGCGAGCCGGAGGTTGACGACCGACGCCGACACCGCACAGGTCAGCCCGACCGGCTGAGGACCGTAGGTCTGGGCGGCCGCAGGCGCCGCGACCAGCACGGGCAGGAGCAGGAGCGCCGCGACGGCGATCCAACAGGTGCGCGCGCCGGCCGGACGCGCGCGGAGAGCAGGGCCGCCAGCGATGTGCGTCATGCCGCCACTGTGCCATAGAACCGACAAAGCTGGCAATAACCCCTCAGCCGCCCGGCGACCCGTTCCGGCCGCATCAGCCGGCCCGCCGGAACGAGGCGGAGAACCGCTGGTCGCGGTCGCTGGCGACCGGGGCGACGATGCCGCGCCCGTGAGGCTGGAACGGCCCGGCCGGCTCGACCGCCCAGCCCGACGCGGGCTCCACCGCCAGCTGGACCGTGTCCGGGTTGACCAGCGGCTGGGGGGCGTAGCCGATCCGGTAGCTGCCGCCGTCGAGCTGACCGGAGAGCTGCAGGCGGACGACGCCCTGGCGCCCGGCTCCGAGGGTCACGAAGGCGGAGTGGACGTACCGCCCCAGCTCTCGGGCGCTCTCCATGGCGAGGGGCACGCCGTCGAGCCGGGCCGCGGTCAGCCGGTGCGGCGTGTACACCGAGAGGTACATCCGGTTGGTGCCCGCCGGCAGGGTCGGATCGGTGCTGCCGATGACGTAGTGGGGCAGGCCGGCGGCGGGCGCGTCGTTGCGGAGCGTCACCTCGACCGTGGCGTCGACCCGGCCGGTGCCCGGCTCGAAGGTCGCTCGGTAGGCCACGGCGCGGTGGAGGAACACATCGATCTTGTTGTTGGCCGAGTTCTGGGTGACCACCGACAGGAAGTCGCCGCCGGCCGGGTCCGGCAGGCTGCCGTCCAGGCCGATGGCGGCGAGCACCGCCTGCTCCCCCCCTCGCGCGCTGTGCACCATCAGGCGGCCCTGGCGGACCACCGGGCCCAGCACCTCGACCACCCGGCGAAGGTCCGGCAAGGGCCCCTCGGTCAGCCGTTCGAGGACGGCGGCCGTGGCGTCGGCCAGGAAATCGAGCCGCTCGGACACCGCAGGGAAGCGGACGTACTGCTGGAACAGCAGGACCTCGGCGGCGTTGGCCGCCGTGAGCGGCTCGTCGATGCCGGCCACCGGCACCGGCCCGGTCAGCTCCAGGAGGGCGGCCAGGGCGTAGGGGTCGACGCTCACCGCACCCTCGACCGCCACTCCGCCCGCCCGCTCGTACTCGCCCTCGAGCACCTGGGCCACGGTGGGGAAGTCGGGGGAGTACCCGATGTCGCCCAACGACTTCTCCGGTTTGAAGCGGCCGTAGCGGGTCACGTACTCGGCCGGGCCGGGGATCGGCCGTGGTGGCCTGACCGGGGCATCCATCAGCTCCAGGGTGCGGCCGGCGCGGGTGAGCGTCAGCCGGCCACCGTCGGCCGTCACCTCCCCGAAGCTGCCCATGTAGCCGCCGGCGCCGCGTGACTCGGCCGGCGTCACGAAGGCCACGACGTAGCGCCGCTCCCCGGACACGCCCAGCAGGCCGGGCACGGCGTCGACCACCGCCGCGGCGGTGTGGGCGCCGACGGCTGCCTGCCGGGCCCGGCGGTGGACCGCATCGATCCGGTCCCGGACCGGCGGGAGCAACCACGGGGACCGGATCTCCTCCAGCCGCCGCGCCGCCCGCTCGAGGGCCGTCGTGACGGCGGCCAGCGGGGAACGGACCTCGGCCAGGCGGTCGAGGTCGAGGGCGCCGTCGACCACCCGCAGGCCCGCCAGGTCGGCCGCTGCGGTAGCCGTCGACGCGGTGGCGGCCAGGCGGGCCGCCTCGCCCACCGCGATGTCCATGGCGGCAGCCTGGTGGCCGAGGACCGGCACCAGGCGGGCCGGCCACGCCCACCAGGGCGCCAGCCGGTCGCGTGCGGCGGCCAGCACCACGGCCGCGTCGGCCATGGTGCCGGCCGCCCGCTGGTCACCGGACAGTGCCAGCGTGAGCCCGGCGCGGACGTCGTCGAGGCCGCGGGCCGCCTCGGACCGGGCCGAGCCCAGCGCAGCGGCGAGGGCGAGGGTGGCACCGGCCACGAACGCGGCGCCGACCACGCAGGCGGCCCGTGCCCGAGCCCGGGCCGCGGTCCCGAGCAGGCGGTACGCCGAGACGAGCACGGGAAGGGTCAGCGCACCCGAGACCAGAGCCGAGCCACCGGCGAACCCCGGCACCAGTGCGCCACCGGCTTCCACGCGGAGCAGCACCTGCACGGCCAGCGCGCCGACGACGGTGCCGGCCAACCGGCTCCTCCTCCGTCCGGTGACCGCCAGCAGTGCGACGCCGAGAGCCAGGTTCGCCGCGATGCGGGCCACCGGACCACCCGCCAGCGCGGCGGCGCCGCCTGCCAGCACGAGCCAGGTCCATCGCCGGGATCGGCCGGCCGCAGCCGCCACCACGAGGGCGAAGCCCGCCGGCACCAGCACGTCGGCCACGAGGAGGCCCGACGGGCGGGCCCCCGCCAGGGCACCGCCGACGGTCGAGATCGCCATGACGAGCCGGGCGGCCTGGCGGCGGGCGGGGGTCCGGCGCCGGCCGCCACCGACGGTATGAGGAGTTTTGGCGCTTTCAGGGGCAATGACGATCTTCGCAGGATACGCTGCCGTCGCATGGAGCCGGCCGAACACCGAGATCTCGACCTCCGGGGCTACGTCACCATCCTGCGCCGCCGGAAATGGGTGGTGGTGGCCGTTGCGGCGGTGGCCGTGGGGGCCGGTCTGGCTGTGTCACTGTCGACCACGCCGCGTTACCGGGCATCAGCCGAGGTGCTGATCGCGCCGAAGCGGTCCGAGACGCTGTTCGCCTCCAACGGCGGGCAGCTGCCCCAGGACACCAGTCGCTACGTCGCCACCGAGATACGGGTGTTGACCAGCGAATTCGTGCGCGACGCAGCGGTCGCCAAGCTGGGGTACCGCGCCCGGGTGACAGCGCGCGGTTCGCGGGACGACAACGTCGTCACCCTGAGCGCCGAGAGCGTCAGCCCCCGCCGGGCCGCCGACACGGTGAACACCTACGTCGACGCCTACATCGAGTACCGGAGGAAGGCGACCGTCGAGGACAGCCTCAAGGCCCAGTCCGTCATCCAGGGCCAGGTCGATGAGAAGCAGCGCGAGCTGGAGGCACTGGACGCCGCGCTCGCCGGCCGGGGCCCTCCCGAGCGCGAGGCGGTGGCCGCGTCCCAGCGGGAGGAGCGGGCCAGCCTCGTCAGCCAGCAGAGACTGTTCGACTCCCAGATCGACCAGCTGCAGATCGGCGCCGGTCTCAACAGCGGGGAGGCGCAGCTGCTCACCGCCGCCTCGGTACCGACCGCCCCGTTCGAGCCGAACCCACCGGCCACGGCGGCGCTGTCGTTGTTCCTCGGCCTGGTGCTCGGCGTCGGCATCGCCTTCCTGGTGGAGTACCTCGACGACTCGGTGCGGACCAAGGACGACCTCGAGCGCTCCACCACCGGCCTTCCGGTACTCGGCCTGATCCCGTTGACACCGGGCTGGAAGGAGGCGGAGCAGGCCCGGACCGTGACGCTGCGGGCACCGGCGTCGGTGGCGGCGGAGGCCTACCGGAGCCTGCGCACCTCCATCCAGTTCCTCGGCCTCGACACGCCCGTCCGCACCCTGCAGGTCACCAGCCCGTCGTCGTCGGAGGGCAAGACGACCACGGTCGCGAACCTCTGCGTCGCCCTGGCCACCGCCGGGCAGCGGGTGGTCGTCGTCGACTGCGACCTGCGCCGGTCGCGGGTGCACGAGTTCTTCGGCCTCGGCAACGGGATCGGGTTCACCTCGGTGCTCCTCGGCGACGCCCCGCTGTCGGAGGCGCTCGTGCCGGCCCCGGGAGTGGACGGCCTGTACGTCCTGGCCTCCGGCCCCCGGCCGCCGAACCCGTCGGAGCTGCTGTCCGGGCCGAGGACCATCGAGGTGCTCCTGGCGCTGCAGGGCCACGCCGACATCGTCGTGTTCGACTCGCCGCCGGTCCTGCCCGTGTCGGACGCGCTCGTCCTCGCCGCCCGGGTGGACGCCACGCTGCTGGTGGCGAAGGCCCGGACCACCAGCCGGCGCAGCCTTGGCCGGGCTCTGGAGCTGCTGCAGCAGGTGGACGCCCCGGTGGTGGGTACGGTCCTCAACGGCGCCGCCGCCGACGAGGGCTACGGATACGGATACGGGTACGGCTACGGGGCGGCGATGACCGGCCGGGCCCCGGACGAGCGCCCGGCGCCCGTCCCGTCCCGATGATCCTCGGAGGGGAATCGCGGTGCGCGCCGAGACGCGACTGAGGCTGCTGCAGCAGGCCCGCCGGGCCTCCGCCCGCCTCCCCGGGACGTGGGACCGGCGGCTGCGGGAGACGGCCAAGGTCGTCGTCGACTACCGGGGCGCCCGCGCCTCGGGCCTGCGGGGTGCCCGGTTCCGCCGACTCGGCCGACATTCCCGGCTGCTCGTCGCCCCGTTCGGCGACGGCCAGCTGCTGGTCGACGGCCGTGACGACGAGATCGGCCGCGTGGTGTTCATGACCGGCGGCTACGAGCGCGTCTACATGCGGACCGCCCTGGACTACCTCCGGCGAACCACCGGGACACAGGTGGCCGGGTCGTGCTTCCTCGATGTGGGCGCCAACATCGGCACCTCGACCGTCGACGCCCTCCTGCACTTCGGCTTCGGCCGCGCCGTCTGCATCGAGCCGGAGCCGGCCAACATCCGCCTGCTCACCATGAACCTGACCCTGAACGGGTTGGGCGGCCGCGCCGACGTCCTCGCGCTGGCCCTCTCCGACCGGGACGGCACCGCGGCGCTCAGCCGCTCGTCCCGCAACTCGGGCGACCACCGCATCGCCGAGGCGGTCGCCGCGGCGGCACACGACGCCGAGCCGGTCCGCCTGGCCCGACTCGACTCGCTGGTGGCCGAGGGGACGGTGCGGCTGGACGACGTGGGCCTGGTGTGGATCGACTCCCAGGGCCACGAGCCGTTCGCCCTCGCCGGCGCGACCACCGTCACCGAGCGGGGCCTGCCCGTGCTGCTCGAGTACTCGCCGGCCAGCCTGGAGGCCACGGGCGCCGGGCGCCTGTTGGAGGACATCGTCGCCGCGAGCTACACCACCGTCGTCGACGTCCACCGGCTGGCGGCCGGGTGCCACGGGTCGGCCGTGACCAGTGCCCACCGTGTGGGCCGGCTGGCCGAGCAGTACCGCGGCATCGACCACACCGACCTCCTGCTCCTGCGATGACGTGCGACCTGTGCCAGGGGCGGGTGGCGAGACGGGCCGTCGGCGACCAGCGCATGCTGGTCTGCCGGGGTTGCGGCTTCGGCCGGGTGGTGGGCGCGGCGACCGGGGGCGCCGACTACTGGGACCGCCGGGGCGACCTGGCGGGCGAGCTGGCCAAGCCGTACTGGACGACGGCCCGGACGTCGGTGTTCGCCGCTGCGCTCGACCGCCTCGCCGGCGGAGTGCAGGGCCGAACCCTGCTCGACATCGGCGGCGGGGTGGGGCACTTCGCCGCCTGCGCCCTCGAACAGGGGTGGGACGCCTACTCCCTGGACGTCTCGCCGACCGCGACCGAGATCGCCGGCGACCGCCTCGGCGCCGACCGGGCCGTCACGGAGCTGCCCCCGTCGCTCGCCGGGCGGTGCGACGCCGTCACGTTGTGGTGCGTGATCGCCCACGTGCCCGACGCGCGCCCGCTCCTCGACCAGGCGGTGCAGGCGTTGCGGCCCGGCGGCCGGCTGTTCCTCACGACCCCGAACTTCCGGTTCCAGGCCGGCTACGCCCGGGTGCTGGCGGCCGCCAATCGCCCCCTCGACTTCGCCGCCCACGACCATCGCCTCCACTTCACCGCGGCCTCCCTCCGGCTGCTCCTCGGTCGGGCCGGCCTCCGGGTCGAGCAGTTCGCCTACGTCGGCGTCACCGAGGACTGCCTCTTCGACCGGCGGCTGGCGGGCGCGCTCGTGCCGGCCAAGCGGGTCTGGAACTGGACCTCGGTCCAGCTGGCCCGCGGCGGCCTGCCGCTGCTCTCCTCGGAGCTCCAGGTGCTCGCCACCGTCACCGCCGGCGACGCCGCGCCCGTGACGGTCGGATGAGCCTGGTGCCCGGACCGTCCGGTCGGCTCCCCCGGGTCGCCGCCTGGACCTTCGGCGGCCAGGCGCTGTCCAGCGCGTCCAACTTCGTCGTCACGCTTTGGGCGCTGGCCACCCTTCCGGGCCGCCAGTTCGCCCTCTTCTCGTTGTGCATCACCACCTTCCTGCTGGTCACCCAGCTGAGCCGGGCCCTGGTGTCGACGCCGGTCCTGGTGCTGTACGCCGACGGCGGCGAGCCGGGCGGTCCGCCCGCCGCCCTCGGTGCGGGCGTCGCCTTCGGCGCCGCAGCGTCTCTGGCCCTCGCCGTGGCTGCGGCGGTCGCGGCGGCGGTGGCCGGAACAGGCGCGATCGGGCCGTTCCTGGTCCTCGCCGCGGCACTGCCGGCGCTGCAGTACCAGGACGTCCTCCGCCACGTGTGCATCGCGCGGCACCGGCCCCAGGCGGCGGCGGCCAGCGACGCCGCCTGGCTCGTCCTGCAGCTGGCCGGGTTCGCCGCCCTCCACGCGACGGGCGCTGCGACGGCCACCACGATCGTGGCCGTCTGGGCGGGTGCGGGGGCCGCCGCCGGGCTCGGCGCTGGCGCAGTGCTGGGACTGGCGCCGCACGTGCGCAGGGCGGTGCGCTGGTGGCGGGCGAACTATGTGCTGTGCCGCCGTCTCGCGTGTGAGTTCGCCGCCAACGCCGGCAGTTACTACGTGATCGCGTACGGGTTGGCGGTCATCGCCGGCGCCGCCCAGCTCGGCCACCTGCGCGCCGCCCAGGCACTGTTCGGACCGGTCAGTGTCCTGCTCCTGGGGGGCACCGTGCTCGGTGTGCCCGAGAGCGTGCGGGCGGCCGGCGACGGCGCCTCCTTGCGCCGGCTCACCGTCCGCCTCTCGACCGGCCTGGCGGGGATCGCCCTGTTGAGCGGCGCCGCCCTGTTCGTCCTGCTGCCCATCGCCGGGCCGAGGCTCCTGCCCGGCGCATGGCAGACCGCCCGCCCGCTGATCCCCGCCCTGACCCTGTTCGGCGCCGGGATCGGCGCGTCGGCCGGCGCCCTGTCCGGGCTGCGAGCGCTGGCAGACGGCCGCTGGATCGTGGTGGCTCAGGGCGTTCGCGGCACGCTGGCCGTCGCCCTCGGTCTGGCCGCCGCGGCGCGGTTCGGCGCCGGTGGCGCTCTCGCCGGCCTGGCCCTCGCCGAGTGGCTGTTCGCCGCCGCCGCCTGGTCCCGGCTGCTCGAACGCCGGCCCGCCGGCCGGCCGGCGACCGCCCGCAGCGCCGGCTCCCGACCCGACCTCGAACGGGTCCCAGCGCTCGGGGTCTGGCGCAGCACTAGTTGCGTCCCTCAGCTGCGCACGCCTTCCGATGCTCGTCACGAAAGCGCGCCCGTCGTCCTGCACCGGACCCTGACCGGCACCGGCGGGTTGACCGGGTGACCGCGACCACCGCCGCCGGCGCGCCTCGCCGCATCGTGTCGGTGGCCGCCGCCGCCTACCGCGGTGAGTTGCCCGACCGCTACGACGGCTACCCGGCGTCGTTCCGGGCTTCCTTCGACGGTGCGCTGGCCACCGTGCTGGCCCCCGGCCAGCGGGTGCTGGACGTGGGGTCGGGCCGGTCCCCCACGGTGGCGCCCGGCGACCGGCCGAGCGGCTGCTGGTACGTCGGCAGCGACGTCCTGCCCGCGGAGCTGGCGCTGGCGCCGGTGGGGTCCTACGACCACGCCGTCGTGACCGACATCTGCCGCTTCGACCCGGCGCTGGAGTCCTCGTTCGACGTGATCGTGTCCCTGCAGGTGCTCGAGCACGTGCGGCCGCTGGAGCGCGCCATGGAGAACATGCGCCGCTACCTGCGACCCGGGGGGACGTTGGTGGCCCAGTTCTCCGGCGCCTTCGCGGCGTACGGGCTCATCGCCCGGGTCACTCCCCGGCCGGTCGCGGAGTGGGCGCAGCGGCGCCTGTACGGCCGACCGGCCGACACGGTCTTCCGGCCCGCCTACGACCGCTGCTGGTCCGGCGCGCTGGATCGGATCCTCGCACCGTGGAGCGAGGCCAGCGTGACCCCGCTGTGGATGGCCGAGCCGTACTTCCACTTCTCGCCGGTCCTGCGCAGCCTGTACGTGGCCTACGAGGAATGGGCCCGCCGCGGCCGCCACCGCAACCTGGCGCCGTACTACCTGGTGTCGGCCAGCCGGTGAGCCGATGACGCCGACCGTCCTGCTGGACTGCCGGTGGCTGTCCCTCGGCGGCGCCGGACGGCTCACCGAGCTGTTGCTGCGCGGGCTGGCCCAGAATCCCCCGGCCGGGCGCTGGGTGCTGTGGGGGCCGCCCGCCACCCGCGAGCTGGCCTGGCCCGGCGCCGAGATGGCGCACACCACGCTGGATCCCCGGGCCGGGTTCGGGCAACGAGGGTGGTTCCAGCTGCCCCGCAGCGACCTGACCGTGTTCCTCCACCAGCAACGGCCCCTGCGCCGGGTGCGATCGGTGACGGTGATCCTGGACACGATCCCGCTGCGCTTCGCCGCCTCCCGCCTGGACCGAGCGGTCAAGCGGCTGTTCCTGCGGCGTGTGGTCACCATCTCCGGCGAGGTGGCGACCATCTCGCGGTACTCGCAGGCCTGCATCGGCCGCGACCTGCGAACCCCGGCCGAGCGGGTCGCCGTGCTGTCACTGCCGGCCGACGACGCGCTGGCCGACCGGGTGCGCGCCTTGCGGGAGCGCCTGCCGCGCCAGGACGCCGCCCTGTACGTCGGCGCCTTCCTGCCCCACAAGAACCTGCCCCGACTGGTCGAGGCGTTCGGGCGGACCGACTTCCGGGCCGGCGGCGGCCAGCTGTGGCTGGTGGGCGGCGCCCCCGAACACCGCCGCCATCTCGAGCAGGCGCTCACGCCCGACCAACGCCGCTTCGTCGTGCTGCGGGAGCGGTGCGACCAGCAGGAGCTGGAGCGGCTCCTCGCCACCGCCGCATTCCTGGTCCAGCCGTCGCTGGAGGAGGGCTTCGGTCTGCCGGTCCTGGAGGCGTTGTCGTGCGGCCTGCCGGTCTGCGTGAGCGACGGCGGCGCCCTGCCCGAGATCACCGCCGGCGTGGCCGACCCGTTCCCGGCCCGCTCGGTCGGCGCCATGGCCGCCAGCATCGACGCCACGGCTCGCCGGGCCACGGACACCGCCCGCCCAGCGCCGGCGCCGTGGGCCGCCCCGTCCACCGCCGACTTTGCCCGCCAGTTCGAGGAGATCGTGTGGCGCAACCTGCGCTGAGTCCGGCTTCATGTGGGCGCTGAAGCTCCAGATCGGACTGGCGCTGCTGGTCCTGGCCTGTGGCCAGATCGCCTTCTGGCGCAGGCGCGACAACGTCCTCGGGTACCTGGCGGGTGGCGCGTTCGTCTCGACGCTGGCAGTGCCGCTCCTCCTCACCGGGACCATCTCTGGCAACGAGCCCCGGTACGTGCGCCTGTACGCGACGGTGCTCTCGGTCGGCGCCCTCGCCTACCTCGCCGGCCTGGTGCTCGGTCATCACCTCGGCAGCCGAGCACCGAACAAGGTGCCGCTCACGTTCGACCGACCGCTCGGCGGCGGTGCGATCTTGGCCTTCGTGGAGCGCCGCGCCCGGCTGCTGGCCGCGATCGGCGTGGGGGCCCTCGTCGCCGGCTACCTGCTCCTCGGCTACGTCCCGCTGACCGCCGCTGACCGGTCGTCGGCGAAGTACGGCATCGGCGCCTACCAGGACGCCTACGTGCGCGCCGCGCCGGTCTACCTCTTCGCCCTGGCGCTCTCCAGCACGGTGCTGCCGGTCATGCTCGCCCTCTACCGCACACGCCGCCGGCCGGTCGACCTGGTGCTGGCCGGGATGCTCGGCGTCGGCCTGTTGCTGTCCCTGAGCCGGGACCTGGCTTTCACCGGTCCGTTGATCTTCGTCGCCGCCATCGCCGTCGAGCGCCGGGTACGGCCGGTGCTGATCGTGGCCGCCGCTGCGTTCGTCTACATCGGTGGCGCGGTGTTCAACGGCGTGCTGTTCCCCACGCCGGGCGCGACGCACTCCGCGGTCGACCAGATCGCGTTGAGTGCGCCGGACGTCAGCGACGGCATCGCCTTCCTGGACGGCTTTCATTCGCGGGGCGGCGAGCACACGAAGGGGCGAACCATCCTCGCCGGCCTCAGCCCGACGGCGCAGGAGTGGGATCCGTCCGACTATGCGCTGCGCACACGGACCGGTCTCGACGACGTGAGCCTGCTGGCCGCCGGCGGCATCCGCCTTCCCGCGCCGATCTGGGGATACGCGTCGTTCGGCATGGCGGGTGTCGTCTGGTTCTGCGCGCTCTCGGGAGCCTTCGTGGGCTGGGCGACGGGGAAGTGGAAGCGACTGCTGGGCTCGGTACGGTCGGCGCCGAACGTCGCGCTGAACCTCACGATCGCGGTGGCCGTGTACGAAGGCACCTTCGGGCTGCTGGCGGCGTTCTACGAGGCGAGCACGGGGAAGGTGCTCACGTTCGTCGTCGCCCTGCTGCTCGGCGTTCGCCTCAGTGTGCGACTGGCGAGCCCGCCGGCGCCGGTCCCACCGGCCCCGCGACGGCGGGCGACCGGCCCCACACCTCGGCCGGCAGCTCGACGCCTCGTGCCGATGCCGCCTCGCTGACCCAGGCCGTGAACGCGTCGGCGAAAGCGGTCGCCGAGAAGGTGCGGGCGTGGCGCCGGCACGCGGCCACGTCGACCGGGCGGGACAACACCTGGCGGATCCCCTCGGCCAGGCTGCCCTCGGTCTGGTCGGGCACCAGGGTGCCGGTGACGCCGTCGCGCACGGTGTCGAGACTTCCCCCGGCGGCCAGGGCGACCACCGGTGTCCCGCACGCCTGGGCCTCGACGGCCACGATGCCGAAGTCCTCCTCGGCGGGGAAGACGAGCGCCGCCGCCCTCCGGTAGAGCCGCCGCAGCTCGTGGTCGGACGGCCGGATCACGAACTCGACCGGGCTCCCCGGCTCGGCAGCCAGAGCCCGCAGTCGCGGCTCGTCGGGCCCCGAGCCGGCGACCACCAACCGCACGCCGACAGCGCGGCACGCCCGGATGACCAGGTCGATCCTCTTGTAGGGGATCATGCGCGACGCGACCAGGGCGAAGTCGCCGCGACCGCCGGTGTCCTCCGGTGTGTAGAAGTCGGTGTCCACCGGCGGGAAGATCACCCGGGCCGGTCGGTCGTAGATCCGCTCGATCCGCTCGCGGACCGCATTCGAGATGCCGGCGAACTCGTCGACCCAGGCGACCGAGGCCAGGTCCCAGCGCCGCAGGCCGACCGCCGCCGTTCGGACCAGCGGGCCCTGCGCCCGGCGCCGGTCCACCGACGGCAGCCACACGTAGCGCAGCGGCGTGTAGCAGTAGCAGAGATGGAGTGCCCGGCGGGCGGGTCGGAACCCCTTGGCGCAGGCATGGCTGGAGGTGACCACCAGGTCGTATCGCCGCCGGGAGGCCAGGCGCCAGGCCAGCGGCATGAGCGGCAGCTGCAGGTCGCGCCGGTCCCGCAGGGGGCCGGCGCGGTCGAGGAAGGTGGTCCGCACGTCCCGGTCCCCGAAGGAGATCTCGGAGCGTTCCCAGCTCAAGGCGTGGAGGTCGGCCCCCGGCAACGCCTCCGCCATGGCCAGGAACGTCTTCTCACTCCCGTAGCGACTCGCCAACCACTCGTGGCAGAGCGCCACCCCCGGTCGTCCCACGGTCGACGAGGACCGACCGCTACTTCACGCCGCGCCGGGTCAGCACGGCGATGGGTGTGCTGGCCAGGATCTTCAGGTCCAGTGCCGCGCTGCACCGCCTCCGGTAGTCGGCGTCGATCTCGGCCCGCTGCGGGAACCGGATCACGTTGCGCCCGCTCACCTGCCACAGGCCGGTCACCCCCGGGCGCAGGGCCAGGTAGGCCGCGTCGTGCTCGCCGTACAACGGCAGCTCACCCGGCACCACCGGACGGGGCCCGACCAGGCTCATGTCACCGACGAGCACGTTGAACAGCTGGGGCAGCTCATCGAGACTCGACGCCCGCAGCACCCGGCCGAGGCCGGTCACCCTGGGGTCACATCGGTTCGACAGCTTGAAGTCGCCGCTCACGTAGAGCGCTCGCAGGCGCGGGTTGCTGGCCAGCCGCTCCTCGGCCCCGCACTCCATCGTCCGGAACTTGAGGACGTCGAAGGTCCGGCCCCCGCGACCCACCCGCTGGTGGCGGAACAGCACCGGGCCCGGTGAACTGGCCTTGACCGCCACGACCAGGGCGACGAGCAGCGGCACCAGCACGACGAGGAGGATCAGCGAGACGGTGACGTCGAGGAGGCGCTTGCCGGGCCATGGCCGGAGCGGCGTCGTTTGGTTCACGAGTTGGGGACTTTAGGAGTTTTCGTCGCCTGCGTCCAGGACACATCGCCGCGTTCACGGAGGCGTCACGTCCTGTTGCCGCGAGGGTGGGCCTATCGTCCGACCATGGCCTCCCGGACCACGCCCGACCTCCACCTCTCCCAGGTACCGGCCGCGGACGCACTGCTGTCGCACGACCCACTCGCGCTGCTCATCGGCATGGTCCTCGACCAGCAGGTGCCACTGGAGTGGGCGTTTCAGGCCCCCCTCGCACTCCAGGAACGCCTGGGCCGCCCGCTGGACGCCGCCGACCTGGCCGCCATGGATTCCGACGAGTTGACCGAGGCGTTCTGCCGGCGGCCGGCGCTCCACCGCTTCCCGGCCGCCAACGCCAAGCGGGTGCAGGCCCTGTGCGTGCTGCTGGTCGAGCGCTACGGCGGGCGGGCCGAAGGCGTCTGGACCACGGCGGCCGACGGCGACGAACTGCTGGCCAACGTGAAGGCGCTGCCGGGGTTCGGCGAACAGAAGGCTCGGATCTTCGTCGCCTTGCTGGGCAAGCAGTTCGGCGTCCGGCCGGCCGGCTGGCGGGCGGCCGCCGCTCCCTACGGGGAGCCCGGGACCACCATGTCGGTGGCCGACATCGACGGGCCCGACACGCTGGCCGCCGTCCGCCGCTACAAGCAGGAGAAGAAGGCGGCCGCCAAGGCGGCGGCCGGACAGTCCTCCTAGAACGCCGCGCCCAGCCCCCGTGCGCGGCCGCGCGAGCATGGGGCGTTCAGGTTCCTGGTGGGTACTCGCAACTGTCGGACGAGGATCTTTCGGCGCGCCTGGCCGAGGGGGACGATTACGCCTTGGCGGCCGTCTTCGACCGTCAGGTCGCCGGCCTCTACGACTTCTCGTCGCGGGTGGCCCGGAGCACCGACGACGGCTCGGCGGCGGTTCGCTCCACCTTCGTCCACGCCTGGAACAGCCCGGCAGCCGACAGCGGCTGCCGCGTCCCGCTGTTCGCCGGGGCCTACGCCGCCGCGGCGGGACAGGCGGCCGGTCGGCGGGGTTCGCCGAGACACGTCGCCCCACCCGAGCCGAGCGGCACCGTTCCGTCGGTGTTCGCGTCGATCGAACCGGCGCTGGTCCCCGACGAGACCGACGCTGCGGCCCAGGCGGAGCTGGCCCAGCTGGTCTGGCTGTGGGCCGCCCGGCTCAAGAGGCGTGACTACGCCCTGATCGACCTGCGCCTCCGGCACGGCTTCGAGCCCGTCGAGATCGGGCGCATCGTGAAGGCCCGCCCGCACGCGGTCATCTCCCGCCTGGCCCACCTGGCCGCGGATGCCCAGCAGGCGCTGGCCCCGGCCGTGCTCGCCCGCCGGAGCGCCGTCGAGTGCCCCGCCCTGGAAGTGGCTCTGTACGCGCAGCCGGACCACCTGGCAATCACCTCGCTCAGCCGGGTGGTCAGGATCCACATCGGCCGGTGCGCCCTGTGCCGGGCGACGGTGCGCCAGCTGCCCTCGCCCATAGGACTGCTCTCGACGCTGGCGCCGGTGCCCCTGTCGCAGGACCGTCGAGAGGAGCTGTGGGCGGCGATCTCGCTGGGCGTCACCACCAAGCCGGCCCGGCCCCGGCTGCGCCCAATCCACCACCTGCACCGGCCAGACGTGCCGCGACCGCTGGCAGCCGCCGGTCTGGCCGTCGGGCTGGTGGCCATCCTCCTCGGGGCCGCCCTGTCCCGGGGAGGCGGCCGGGACCGACCGGTGACCGTCGCCGACCCGGTCGACGTGGCGAGCTCCAGCCACGTGATCGGCGCCTCCTCGCCCCGCTCGCGGGTGTCGGTGACCTGGACCCGGGTTGCCGCCGCACGCAGCTACTCGGTTCGCTGGAGCCAGCGGGCAGGCGACCTGCCCGACCGGTCGCCGGACCTGCCCGGCGACGCGACGTCGGCCATCAGCTCGGAGTTGACGCCGGGCCGCTGGTGGTTCCACCTGCGGACCCAGTCGCCGTCGGGGGGCTGGACCAGCACCGTGCACCTGGGCCCGTTCGTGATCACCGCGCCGCCGACGACCACCACGGCCCTGCCATTGCCCACCACGACGACCCTCCCTCCGTTCACGCCCTCGCCCGCGCCGGTACCGACCACCCGGCCCCCACAGACCACCTCCACGCTGCCGCCGCTGTCGACGACGACGGTGCCACCACCGACCACCACCGCGCCGACCCTGCCGCCGACGACGCTTCCACCACCCACCACGACCACCACCCGGCTGCCGTCGACGACCACGACGCTCCCGCCCACCACCACGACGACGACGACGGTGCCGCCGACGAGCACCACCACCACGACCGTGGCGCCGACGACCACCACGACGGTCGAGCCACCACCGCCGTAGGCTCGCCCGCGTGCAGGTGCAGGCCAACGGGAAGCCGGTGCAATTGGCCGACGGCGCCACCGTGGCCACGCTCCTCGAGGTCCTCGGCCTGAGCGGGCGGTGGGTCCTGGTGGAGCACAACGGCCAGCCGGTTCCCCGAACGGACCACGCGTCGGCCGGTCTGGCCGAGGGCGACCGGCTCGAGCTGGTGCGGGCCGTCGCCGGTGGGTGACGGCCGGCTGGCCGGTACCCGCCTGTACCTCTGCACGCCGGACCGTGACGATCTCGCCGGCTTCCTGGCCGCCTGCATCGCCGGCGGCGTCGACGTCGTCCAGCTCCGGGAGCGGCGCCTGACCGACCGGGCCCTGCTCGCGCGGGCACGCCTGGCCCTGTCGGTGTGCCGAGACCACGGCGTGCCCTTCATCCTCAACGACCGCGTCGACCTGGCCGCCGAGGTCGGTGCCGACGGCGTCCACCTGGGCCAGGACGACGCACCGCCGGCGTTGGCCCGCCGCCTGCTCGGTTCGGCCGCCGTCGTCGGGCTGTCGACCCATGCCCCGGCCGAACTCGACGCCAGCCGGGGCGAGCCGGTCGACTACGTGTCGGCCGGCCCGGTCGTGCCCACGCCCACCAAGCCGGGCCGGCCGGGCACGGGCCCGGCCTACCTGGGCTACGCCGCGGCCAACGCCGGCCGGCCGGTGTTCGTCACCGGTGGCGTCAGCCCGGGCACCGTTGCCGGGCTCGCCGCCGCCGGGGCCGAGCGGTTCGTCGTCGTGCGGTTCCTCACCGAAGCGCCCGACCCCGGGGCGGCAGCCCGGGCCCTGGTGACCGCCATCGACGCCGCCGCTGGAAGGTGACCGGCGGGCGCCGACGCCGGCGGTTCACTCCTGCCGGGAGAGCCAGCCGATGAGGAGGGCCACCGCCCGGGGGTCGTGGCGCAGGCGCTCACCGGCCCCCGCCAGCGTGCGCAGCTCGACCGAGCCGCCGGCCGCGTCGGCCAGCGCCCGGGCGTCCATGAGCGGCACCACCTCGTCGGCCGAGCCGTGCACCAGCAGGACGGGGCGGGGCGGCACCTTGGCCACCAACGTCAGCGGCCGGATCTGGTGCCACTCGCGGGCCCACTGGTCGAACGACGGCGGGAAGGCGGACGACCTCACCAGGTTCAGCGCCCGGGCCTGGTCGAGGGCACGGCGCGGGTCGCTGGCCCACTGCTCGAAGTCGGCGGGTGCCCCGAAGGACGCCACCCCGCCGATGGTCTCGTCCTCCCCGGCAGCGCACAGCGCCAGCGCGCCACCGGCACCGAAACCGGCCAGCCACACCCGCTCGACGTCGTCCTGGGCGCCGAGGTGGGCGACGGCACGGTGGAGGTCGGTCAGCCAGCCGCCCAGCGAGAAGTCCCCCTCGGAGCCGCCGGTCCCCCGCAGGTTCACGACCAGCACCGTCCAGCCGGCCTCGGCGGCGAGTCGGTCGGCCAGCGCCGGGTAGGTCTCGGCCGTGGTGGCCGCCCCTCGCGGGCCCGCCGGGAAACCGTGGCACACGACCAGCCCCCGCACGGTGCCCGACAGCGGGCGGGAGGCCGTCGGCGGGCGGGCCTGGTGGGCGCGCAGCCGCAGCCCGTCGGACGCGATCTCGACTTCCACGGGGCCACGGTAGGGCCCGGGCATGGCTCAAGGCGCCCGGATGCCCCGCCGATCACCAAAAGGTGAGGTTCGTGGAAGAGGACCTGCTGCAGGACCTACGGGTCTTCGCCGCCGCCGTGGACGGACACGACGTGCGCGTGTCGCTCTACGGCGGCCGGCACAACGTCTGCGGGGCGGTCCGCTTCACCTTCCCCGACGCCGGCGACCGGCGCCGCCAGGTCGCCCGGCTCACCCGGTGGATGGCCGAGGGGACGCTGGTGTCGCTCCTGGCCTACGGGGAGGTGCTCTCGCTGTTCTCCGAGACAGACGTGCTGCACCGGGCCCTGGAGCGCCGGCCGGCCTGAGGACCCGGCCTCCGGGCGCCCGCGACGAAGGGGCGCCCAGAGGGCGCCCCTTCGGTTCGGTTCGATCACTGGAAAGAAGCTCGAGGGCCTCCGACTCGGGGGGACCAACTCCCGATGGCGACTCGAGCGGTGCCTGGCTGGGATTCGCCGGGTGGTCCAGCGGCCGCCTAGCGGCCAGCCACCTCCAGGGTCCCGCGACATTCACCGTGCAGTTGGACCACCTCCTTTCTCTGGTGAGTGCGAGTTTACCGAGCACCGCCTGCGTTCGGTAGGCATTCCGGCCTCAGGGGCCGGCGCGGTCCTCGGGAGGCGCCTCCGGCCCGATGGCGCCGATCGCCTCCAGGTACTCCATCTGGGCGTCCAGGACGGCGTGGACCTGGACCGGCGTGTACGGCGTTCCCTCCGCCGTCGCCCTCGCCAGCACGTAGTCGACCGTCTCGGCGCCGCCCACGATCACCGGGCCGGCCGGCGACGGCGAGTGCCCGTTCCCCGAGACCCCCTTCAGCCGGAAGAACTCCAGGTTCCAGTCGATGATCCGGCGCACGTCCTGGTGGCTGAGCACTGCGCTGACCTCGAACGGGAGATGGTCGGCCACCCAGTCGACCGCGTCGTCGAGGTCGAAGGTCGGCTGCGGTGGGACGGCGTCGAGCCGGCGGGCCTCCCGGCCGATGACGACGGCGGCGATGACGAAGACGATCACCAGGCCGACCACCCCGTACACCACGGTCACGGCCCGGATTCTGCCCGACATCGCCGGCCGCGGTGACGCCGGCCCCGGGTGCTGCACTAGACCGGGATGGCGATGCCCGACGACACCGGCACCTGCTGGGAGGACGAGGTCGCCGAGATCCACCGGCTGGTGGTCGGCGCCCTCGGCACCAACGTGTACGCGTTGCGCTGCAAGGCGACCGGGGCGGCCGTCCTGATCGACGGCGCCGGGCCGCCCGAGCCGGTGCTGGAGCTGTGCCGCCGCGTCGGCGCCGGACGGGTGCTGCAGACCCACGGGCATCACGACCACATCGGAGCGATCCCGGCCCTGCGGGCGGCCGGCCACCACGTGTCCGTGGCCGCCGCCGACGCCGCCATGCTGCCGGGCTGGGACGGCGTGGTCGCCGACGGCGATGCCGTCGAGGTCGGCCGGCTCCAGCTGTCCGCCATCGCCACGCCCGGTCACACGCCCGGCTCAATGTCCTACGCGCTCGTGGAGCCGGGCCGGGCCGGCTCGCCCGTCGTCTTCGTGGGCGACACCCTCTTTCCGGGCGGGCCGGGGGCCACCCGGTGGCCCTACAGCGACTTCGGCGCCATCATCGGCTCGATCGACCGCCAGCTGTTCGCCCGGTTCGACGACGACACCGTCGTCCTGCCCGGCCACGGGCGGCCCACCACCATCGGCGCCGAGCGCCCCCACCTGGCCGAGTGGGCGGCGCGAGGCTGGTAGGCGAGGATCGGTGGAAGCCCTCGAGGCCATCTTCGCCCGCCGCTCGGTGGGGCGCCTGGTCGAGCCGGGGCCGGGCGAGGCCGACCTGCGCACGGTGCTGGAGGCGGCGGCGGCCGCTCCCGACCACGGGGAACTGCGGCCGTGGCGCTTCGTGGTGCTGTCCGGGACGGCCAAGGACGCCTTCGGGGGCGTCCTGGCCGATGCCTACCTGGCGCGGTGCGCGGCCGGCGGAGTGCATCCCACCGACGGCCAGGTGGCCAAGGAGCGGACGAAGCTGGGACGGGCGCCGGTGGTGGTCGTGCTGGCCGCGGTGCACCGCCCGAGCGACGCCATCGCCTGGGAGGAGCAGCTGGCTGCCGGGGCGGCTGCCGCCGAGAACGCGCTGGTGGCGGCGACCGCCCTCGGGTACGGCTCGATGTGGCGCACCGGTGACCCGGCCTCGGACCCCGTTGTGAAGGCGGCGCTCGGCCTGGCGCCGGACGACGCCATCGTCGGCTTCCTCTACCTCGGGACCCCGGCCGAGGGTGCGGCGAAGGCGCCGCGTCGCCCTGACCTGGCCGGGCTGGTGGAGTACTGGTCGCCCCCGCCACCGACCGGCCCGCCCGGCTAGCATTCGCGTCGACATACCCGTCGGGACCAGCGAAGTCCGGTGTGAAACCGGCGCTGTCCCGCAGCTGTGGATCCTCTCCGCCCGACCGGGCCGAGGGGACGAGCCAGATCGCCTGGCCCGACGGGGCACGACACACACGCTCTCGAGGCCAGGGCTGTTCGTGCGGACGGGGGCGATGCCGTCCCCCTGCCGTCGAGATCCCGACTCGTCGACAGGAGGAGCAGCTTGCCCACCCCGACCAGGACCACCATCGCCACCCTCTCCCTCGGCCTGGCCGCCGCGTTGCTGGCCGGCTGCGGCAGCGACGAGGGCATGGCCACCTCGCCCACGTCCCCGCCCGCCGCCCCGGCGGCGGCGTCGGGCACCTTCCCGGTGGAGATCACCACCGCCGCCGGCACCTTCACAGTGGCAGCCCGGCCCGTTCGCATCGTGTCGCTGGCTCCCACGGCCACCGAGATGCTGTTCGCCATCGGTGCCGGCGAGCAGGTGGTCGCCGTCGACGACCAGTCCAACTTCCCGCCCGAGGCACCTCGGACCGACCTCAGCGGCTTCACGCCCAACCTCGAGGCGATCGTGGGCAACCGCCCGGACCTCGTGGTGGTGACCGACAGCGCCAGGGAGGTTGCCGGCGGGCTCGAGCAATTCGACATCCCCACCGCCGTCCTGCCGGCGGCGGTCGAGTTCGAGGACACCTATGCCCAGCTCGAGCAGCTCGGTGCGGCCACCGGGCACGTCGCCGAGGCAGCCGGCCTCGTGGCCCGGATGCAGTCGGACATCGCGGCGCTGGCCGCCGAGGTCCCGAAGCGCGACGAGCCGCTCACCTACTACCACGAGCTGGACCCGACCTTCTTCACCGCCACCTCGAGGACCTTCATCGGCGCGGTGTACGAGGTGGCCGGGCTGCGGAACATCGCCGACACCGCCGGTGGCGCGGGCGACTACCCGCAGCTCTCCTCCGAGGCCATCGTGCGGGCGGATCCCGACCTCATCTTCCTGGCCGACACCAAGTGCTGCCAGCAGACAGCCGACTCGGTGGCGACGCGGCCCGGGTGGTCGACCATCTCGGCCGTGCGCTCCGGCTCGGTGGTGGCCCTCGACGACGACGTGGCGTCGCGCTGGGGACCGCGCGTGGTCGACCTGCTGCGCCAGGTGATCGACGCCGTGAAGGCGGTCCCCCAGCCCGCCGCCGTGGCGGCCGGCGCCGGGTGACGGTCGGCGGCCGCGCCCGTGTGCGACGACTCCCGGATGCGGGACTGCAAGCATCCGGACGGCCGAAGGTGGCAGTGACGGCACCCACCCGGCTGCGGCCGCAGGTGCTGGCCGGCGCCGCGCTGGTGGCGGCGGCGGCCGCCGTCCTCGGCCTCACGGTGGGGCCGACCTCCATCGACCCGCTGGATGCCCTCCGGGAGGTGGCGAGCCGGCTGCCGTGGTCGCCGGTGGAGTCCTCCCTGGCGTCCACCGA
>DATLFQ010000215.1:0-3861 GCA_035540915.1 Acidimicrobiales bacterium | reverse complement strand
CCCCACGCCGGCCCACATCGTGGAGGCTGCGGCCGCCGCCTGCCGGGACCCGAGGAACCACCGCTACGGCCCAGTCGCCGGGATGCCGGAGCTGCGGGCCGCCATCGCCGCCAAGACGGCCCGCGACTCCGGCCTGCAGGTCCAGGCCAACCAGGTGCTGGTCACCAACGGCGGCAAGCACGCCATCTACAACGCCTTCGCCGCCCTGCTGGACCCCGGCGACGAGGTGCTGGTGCCGGCGCCCTACTGGACGACCTATCCCGAGGCCATCGCCCTGGCCGGCGGCGTGCCGGTGGTCGTGGCCACCGACCAGTCCACGGGCTACCGGGCCACGATCGACCAGCTGGAGGCGGCCCGCACGCCGCGCACCAGGGTGCTGCTGTTCGTGTCGCCGTCCAACCCCACGGGAGCGGTGTACCCGAGGGACCAGGTCGAAGCGCTCGGCCGCTGGGCCCTCGAGCACGGCCTGTGGGTGCTCACCGACGAGATCTACGAGCACCTCGTCTACGGCGAGGCGACCGCCCACTCCATGCCCGTGGTCGTCCCTGACCTGGCCGACCGCTGCGTCGTCGTCAACGGTGTGGCCAAGACCTACGCCATGACCGGCTGGCGGGTCGGGTGGATCGTCGGCCCGGCCGACGTGGTCGCCGGCGCCACCAACCTGCAGTCGCACCAGACCTCGAACGTGGCCGCCGTCAGCCAGCAGGCGGCGCTGGCCGCCGTCAGCGGCCCCCTCGACGACGTGGCCGCCATGCGGGACGTCTACGACGGCCGGCGCCGCCGAATCGTGGAGCTGCTCCGGGCCATCCCGGGCATCGAATGCCCCGAGCCCGAGGGCGCCTTCTACGTGTTCCCCTCGGTGAAGGGCGTCCTCGGCCGGGACGTCGCCGGCCGTACCCCGGCCAGCAGCCTCGACCTGGCCGCCGTGGTGCTCGAGGAGGCCAAGGTGGCCGTGGTGCCGGGCGAGGCCTTCGGCGCCCCCGGCTACTTCCGCCTCTCCTACGCCCTGGGCGACGACGACCTGGTCGAGGGCGTCACCCGCCTGGCGAAGCTCCTCGCGGGCTGACGGGTCACTAGTCTCGCCGGGTGGCCGGGGGCAGCAGGAAGAAGCCGAACCGCCGCCCGCCGGCCATGCGGCCCGGGACGGCGCGGCCGGCGGGTCGGCCGAAGCCCCCCACCACCGGCGCGACCGCAACCCCCCGCAAGACCCAGGCCGAGCGCATCGACGAGGCACGGCGGGCACGGGCGCGCAAGTCCCGCAACACCCGCCTGGCGCTGGCCGGCGCCGTCCTCGTGCTCGTCGGCCTCGTCGCGTTCATCGTCGTCGACAACAACCGGGACGCCGAGGCGCTGCAGGAGCGGCTGGAGGCGGGCGGTTGCCAGTTCGACACGCGAAGTGACCCCACCAGCTCCGGCGCCGCCGAGCACGTGCCGCCGTCCGGCTACGAGGTCGACCCGCCGGCCGGCGGCAACCACGACCCTTCGGCGGCCGGGGCCGGCGTCTACACCACCGAGAACCGCCCGCCCGACCAGCGGATCGTGCACTCGCTCCAGCACGGCTACGTTGCCATCTGGCACCAGCCGGGCCTGGACGAGGCGGGCACGGCCGCCGTCATCGAGGCGATCCGGGGCTACGAGCGCGACGTCCTGGTCGTGCCGCACGCGTCGCTGACCGTCCCGGTCGCCGCGACGGCGTGGGGCGAGCGCCTGCTGTGCCCCACCGTGGCGGGCGGGTCACTGCGCCAGTTCGTCGAGGCGTACCGCAACAAGGGCCCCGAGCGGGTCGAGCACCCGCCCCTCTAGATGGCCCGCGTCCTGATCACCGAGGAGCTGGCCGACACCGGGCTGCAGGCGCTCGCCGAGGCCGGGCACGAGGTCGACGTCCGCCTCGGCCTGTCGCCCGACGACCTCCTGGCCGCCCTTCCGGGAGCCGCCGCGCTCATCGTCCGGTCGGCGACCAAGGTGACGGCGCCGGTTCTGGAGGCGGGCCGCGACCTGGTGGTGGTGGGCCGCGCCGGCATCGGCGTCGACAACGTCGACGTGGCCACGGCCACCCGGCGCGGCGTGATGGTGGTCAACGCGCCGCTGTCCATCTCACTGTCCACCGCCGAGCACACCATGGCCCTGCTGCTGTCGCAGGCGCGCAACGTCCCCCGGGCCGACGCTGCGCTGCGGGCCGGCCGCTGGGAGAAGTCCAAGTGGCAGGGCGTCGAGCTGCACGGCAAGACGCTGGGCCTGCTGGGCCTTGGCCGCATCGGCTCGCTGGTCGCGCAGCGGGCCTCCGCGTTCGGCATGCGCATCGTGGCCTGGGAGCGCTGGACGGCGCCGGACACCGCCCGCCGCATGGGCGTCGAGCTGGCCGAGTTGGAGGCGGTGGTCGAGCAGGCCGACTTCCTGTCCATCCACCTGCTGCTGACGCCCGAGAGCGAGGGGCTGATCGATGCCGACCTGCTGGCCCGGGCCAAGCCGGGCGTGCGCATCGTCAACACTTCCCGGGGCGGCATCATCGACGAGGCGGCGCTGGCCGACGCCGTCCGCAGCGGGCGGGTGGCCGGGGCCGCGCTCGACGTGTTCGCCACGGAGCCCACCACCGCCTCGCCCCTGTTCGAGCTGGACCAGGTGGTCGTCACACCCCACCTGGGCGCCAGCACTGGCGAGGCGCAGGACAAGGCCGGCGTCACCATCGCCGAGCAGGTCGTTCTGGCCCTGGCCGGCGAGCTGGTTCCCTTCGCGCTGAACGTCAGCGCTACCGAGATGTCCGAGGCGGTACGGCCGTTCCTGCCACTGGCCGAGTGCCTGGGCCGCATCTTCGCCGGCCTGGGCGAGGGGCTGCCGTCAACGCTGGACATCGAGTACCAGGGCGGCCTGGCCGACGAGGACGTCGGCATCCTGACGTTGGCCGCGCTCAAGGGGCTGATGGGCGCGGGCAGCGACGAGCCGGTGTCCTACGTCAACGCCCCGCAGCTGGTGCGTGAGCGAGGGACCGAGGTGCGAGAGACCACGACGGTGACCGCCCAGGACTACGTCAACCTCATGAGCGTGCGGGGCGGCGGCCACGCCGTCGCCGGCACGCTGTCGGGGCTGCGAGGCGACCCCCGGGTGGTCATGATCGACGACCACCGGGTGGAGCTGCCCCCGTCGCCGCACATGCTGGTGGTCCGCAACGACGATCGGGTCGGCATGGCCCACCTGGTCACCGGGGCGGTGGCCGAGGCCGGCGTCAACCTCGACGACATGGCGCTGGGGCGGTCGCCCGAGGGCGGGACCGCTCTGATGGTCCTGGCCACCAGTACGGCGCTTCCGGCCGACGCGCTGGCCCGGCTGGCCGCGGCGCCGGGCATCCTCGACGTCCACGCCGTCGCCCTCTGACCGAAGGGGCGTCGGCGCCCTATCGCTTGGCCCTGGTGAACCCGTCGTTCTCGGCCGCGGCGGCGTCGAGGTAGCAGCGGTCGGGCCGGGTGCGGGCGTAGGCGGCCATGCCCGGCAGGTGGAACAGCCGGCTGAGCAGCTTGGCCTTCACCGGGTGCGAGGGCGGGCACGCCCCGTTCACCGGCTCGACCCACGGGGCGGCCGACACGGTCCGGCGGCGCCGCCCGGCGGTGCGGGACGAGCGAGCCGCGGGGCGGGGGGCAGCCGGCTCCGCGGGCGCCGGCTCCGGTGCGGCGACAGGTTCCGGCCCGGCGACAGGCTCCGGCGCCGCGCCGGGCTCCGGTGCAGTGACGGGTTCCGGTGCAGTGACGGGCTCTGGCGCGGCGACGGGCGCGGACGCCTCGACGGGCTCCGGCGCCTCTCGTCCCACCGGCGCCGGGTCGGGCACCACCGGCGGGTCCGGGGCGGGTGTCGGGTCGGGCAGCGGGGGGG
>DATLFQ010000214.1:0-7624 GCA_035540915.1 Acidimicrobiales bacterium | reverse complement strand
GGGGCCGACCTCGGCGCCGACGCGGATGATGCCGCGCTCGTCGAGGTCCTTCAGGATCTCCTCGGAGAGGTTCGGGATGTCCCGGGTGATCTCCTCGGCCCCCAGCTTGGTGTCCCGGGCGTCGACCTCGTGCTCCTCGATATGGATGGAGGTCAGGACGTCGTCACGCACGAGGCGCTCGGACAGGATGATGGCGTCCTCGAAGTTGTAGCCCTCCCACGGCATGAAGGCGACCAGGAGGTTCTTGCCCAGGGCCAGCTCGCCGTGGTGGGTCGAGGGCCCGTCGGCCAGCAGGTCGCCCGCCTTCACCCGCTCGCCCTCGACGACCAGCGAGCGCTGGTTGATGCAGGTGTTTTGGTTGGAGCGCCGGAACTTGGCCAGCCGCTCGATGCGGCGGCCCTTGCCCTTGTACTCGACGGTGATGTGGTCGCCGGTGACCTCGGTGACCAGCCCGTCCTCCTCGGCGATGATCACGTCGCCGGCGTCGCGGGCGGCGCGCGCCTCGATGCCAGTCCCGATGTAAGGAGCCTCGGGCCGGACCAGCGGCACCGCCTGCTTCTGCATGTTGGCGCCCATCAGCGCCCGGTTGGCGTCGTCGTGCTCGATGAACGGGATGAGGGCGGTGGACACCGACACCATCTGCTTGGGCGACACGTCCATCAGGTCCACCTCGGCCGGCGGCACGAAGTCGACCTCGGTGCTCGACCCGTACGACGTGGTGGTGGCGCCGACCCGGACGCCCGCTCCCTGCGGGCCGCGGCGCACCAGGACCCGGTCCTCGCTGAAGTTGCCGTCGTCGTCCAGCGCCGCGTTGGCCTGGGCGATGACGTGCTCCTCCTCCTCGTCGGCCGCCAGGTAGACGACCTCGTCGGTGACCCGGCCGTCGCGCACGGTGCGGTAGGGCGTCTCGATGAACCCGTACTCGTTGATGCGCCCGTAGGTGGCCAGGTGGCCAATGAGCCCGATGTTCGGCCCCTCGGGGGTCTCGATGGGGCACATGCGCCCGTAGTGCGAGCTGTGCACGTCGCGCACCTCGAAGCCGGCCCGCTCGCGGCTGAGGCCGCCCGGGCCCATGGCCGACAGGCGCCGCTTGTGGGTGAGGCCCGAGAGCGGGTTGACCTGGTCCATGAACTGGCTCAGCTGGCTGGTGCCGAAGAACTCCTTGATGGCGGCGACGACCGGCCGGATGTTGATCAGCGTCTGGGGCGTGATGGCCTCGACGTCCTGGGTCGTCATTCGCTCGCGCACCACCCGCTCCATGCGGGAGAGGCCGACCCGGACCTGGTTCTGGATCAGCTCGCCGACCGAGCGGATGCGGCGGTTGGCGAAGTGGTCCTGGTCGTCGAGGCGGTAGCCGGGCTCGCCGTTGGCCAGGTGCAGCATGTAGGTCGAGGCGGCCAGCAGCTCGCTGGGGCTGAGGACGCCCTGGCCCTCGGCCGGGCGCTCCAGGTCGACGCCCAGGATCTCGGCCGCCTTCTCGATCTCGGGGCCGAGCTTGCGGTTCAGCTTGTAGCGCCCGACCCGGGTGAGGTCGTAGCGCTTGTGGTTGAAGAAGGCGTTCTCGAAGTAGGCACGAGCCGACTCGACCGACGGCGGCTCACCCGGTCGGGCCCGCTTGTAGATCTCGAGCAGCGCCTCCTCCCGGGTCGGGGCCGTCTCGCGCTCCTTGGTCCACTGCCCTTCCAGGAAGTCGAAGTGGCGGACGAAGCGGTCGAGCGCGCCCGGCTGGTTGTCCTCGTCGTAGCCGAGGGCCCGCAGGAGCACGAAGAGGCTGAGGCGGCGCTTGCGGGCCACACGGGTACCGGCGGTGATGTCCTTGCCCGGCTTGGCCTCGACGTCGAACTCAATCCACTCGCCCCGGTAGGGGTGGATCGTGCCGGTGACGACGGTCTTGACGTCACGCCCCGGCTGGAAGATGACGCCGGGGCTGCGAACCAGCTGGGACACGACGACCCGCTCGGTGCCGTTGATGATGAACGTGCCCTTGTCGGTCATCATCGGGAAGTCCCCCATGAAGACCGTCTGCTCCTTGATCTCGCCGGTCTTGGCGTTCATGAAGCGGGCCCGCACGAAGATCGGCGCGGAGAAGGTCATGTCCTTCTCCTTGCACTCCTCCATGGCGAACTTGGGCGGCGGCCGGAGGTCGGGGTCCGACGCGTCGAACTCCAGCTCCAGGGTCAGTTCCCCGGTGAAGTCCTGGATCGGGCTGATGTCACGGAAGGTCTCGGCCAGGCCGGTGTCCAGGAACCAGCGGAACGATTCCCGCTGGATGGCGACCAGGTCGGGCAGCGGGAGTACCTCGTCGAGGTTGGCGAAGGAAAAGCGTTCCCGGACAGAAGACGGCAAGGCCTACTCCTCTAGAAAGGGCGAGCGGGACGGGCCAGCAGGCGCGCCAGCACCTCGGGAACTGCGAGGGGCGCAAAGCGGACGGGCACGGCAACCGGTCAGCATACGCGCGCGCAGGGAGAAAAACAACCCCTCGGCGCAGGGCCGACGCGAACAGTAGGACAGGCGCCCCTCGCGGTCAAGGGGCCCCCTGCGAGCTACTTCAGTTCGACAGTGGCGCCGGCCGCCTCGAGCTGGGCCTTGGCCTTCTCGGCGTCCTCCTTGGATGCCTTCTCCAGCACGGCCTTGGGCGCGCCGTCGACCAGGTCCTTGGCCTCCTTCAGACCGAGACTGGTGAGCGAGCGCACCTCCTTGATCACCTGGATCTTCTTCTCGCCGGCGGCGGTGAGGACGACGTCGAACTCGTCCTTCTCCTCCTCGGCGGGTGCCGCCTCGGCCGCCGCGGCAGGTGCAGCTGCGGCCATGGGGGCGGCGGCGCTGACGCCGAAGCGCTCCTCGAACTCCTTGAGCAACTCGCTCAGCTCGAGGACGGTCATGCTGGAAATGGCGTCGAGAATCTCAGCCTTCGTGGCCACTGGGGTCTCCTTCCGGGGAGTCGGTGGCCGGCGCCGGGATCTCCTCGGCGGCCGGCCCGGCGGCGGGGGCGCCGCCTGTGTCGGTCTCGGCGGCGGGAGCGCCGCCCCTGCTGTCGATCAGGGCCTGGAGGCCGTAGGCGAAGTTGCGGGGCAGCGCCTGCAGGAGGCCGGCGAACTGCACCATGGGTGCCGCCAGTCCGCCGGCGAGGCGAGCCAGCAGCACCTCGCGGGGCGGGACCTCGGCCAGGGCTCCTGCGTCGGCCGCCGACAGCGTCCGGCTGCCCAGCAGCCCGCCCTTGACGACCAGGTTGGGGTTGGTGCGGGCGAAGTCGCGCAGCGCCTTGGCCACCGCGACGGCGTCGCCCTCGACGAAGGCGATGGCGGTCGGTCCGACGAGCATGGCCTCGAGCTCGTCGAGGCCCAGGTCCCGGGCGGCGAAGCGCACCAGCGTGTTCTTGTAGATCCGGTAGTCGCCGCCGGCCTCGCGCAGAGAACGGCGCAAGGTGGCCAGCTGCTTGACGCCGAGGCCGCGGTACTCGGTGAGGATGGCGGCGTCGGCCGCGGCCAGCCGCTCCCGCACCTCGGTGACGACGGCAACCTTCTCAGGCCGTGGATCGTCCATCTCGCTTCCCTCCTCTCCACTCGGGACCCGTGCGCCGACGGCGAACGTCCTGGGCTCAGGAGGTTCACCTGCTCAGGCCGGACCCGGAGGCCCGTTCCGCACCGAGGTGCACCGGAGGTCTTCGGCGAAGCGAATCAGAAAACTGTGCGGCGCGGACCCTACTACGAGGCGGCCATCCCGGCGACGTCTTCGTCGGTGATGCGGACCCGGTTGGGGTCGACCTTCACGCCGGGGCCCATCGTGGACGCGAACGTGACCGAGCGGATGTACCGGCCCTTGGCCGCCGCCGGCTTGGCCCGCTGGAGTTCGTCGACCACGGCCCGGGCGTTGTCCAGCAGGCTGACCCGCTCGAACGAGACCTTGCCGATCGGGACGTGGATGTTGCCGTACTTGTCGGTCCGGTACTCGACCCGGCCGCCCTTGAACTCCCGCACCGCCTTGCCCACGTCGGTGGTCACCGTGCCGGTCTTGGGGTTGGGCATCAGGCCTCGTGGGCCGAGGACGCGGCCGAGCCGGCCCACCTGCCCCATCTGGTCGGGGGTGGCGATGGCCACGTCGAAGTCCAGGAAGCCGCCCTGCACCCGCTGGACCAGGTCGTCGGCGCCCACCACGTCGGCGCCCGCGTCACGGGCCTCGGCCGCCGCCGCGCCGACGGCGAACACCGCAACCCGGACCTCTCGGCCGGTACCGGCCGGGAGGGCGACGGTCCCGCGCACGATCTGGTCGGCCCGGCGGGGGTCGACCCCGAGCCGGACGGCCAGCTCGATCGTCTCGTCGAAACGGGCTTTGGCCAGCCTCTTCACCAGGTCCACCGCCTCGGCCGGGCTGTGGAGCTGCTCGCGGTCGTACCGCCGCGCTGCGTCGCTGTAGCGCTTGCCTCGTGCGGGCATGTGGTGCCTCTCCTCTAACCGACCGTGATGCCCATGGACCGGGCGGTGCCGGCAACCTGGCGCTTGGCCGCCTCCAGGTCGTTGGCGTTCAGGTCGGGCATCTTGGTCTTGGCGATGTCGGTGAGCTGCTCGTCGGTGATCGATCCCACCGACGCCTTTCCCGCCGTCGGCGCGCCCTTGTCGATCCCGGCCGCCTGGCGCAGGAGCACCGGCGTGGGCGGGGTCTTCAACACGAAGGTGAAGGACCGGTCCTCGAAGACGGTGATCTCCACGGGGATCACGGTGCCCCGCTGGGCCTCGGTGGCCGCGTTGTACTGCTTGCAGAACTCCGGGGTCGAGACGCCGTGGGGGCCCAGGGCGGTCCCCACCGGTGGGGCCGGCGTGGCCGCCCCGGCCGGCAGCTGGATCTTGACGATGGCGGCGACGCGCTTCTTGCCCACTAGACGATGGCTCCGTTCACAGCTTGGCGACCTGGCTGAACTCGAGCGAGACGGGGGTCTCGCGGCCGAAGATGTTGACGAGCACCTTGAGCTTGAGCTGGTCCTCGTTGATCTCGGCGATCTGACCGGAGAAGTCCGCGAACGGGCCCTCGCGGACGCGCACGCTCTCGCCCACCTCGTACTCGAGGCGGGGGCGGGTCCGCTTGGTCACCTCGGCCCCGTCGGTCTTGACGCCGAGGAACGTCTCCACGTCCCGGCGGGACAGGGGCACCGGCTTGGCCCCGTGGCCCACGAAGCCGGTCACCCCGGGGGTGTTGCGCACCACGTACCACGAGTCGTCGTCCAGCTCGCAGCGGACGAGGAGGTAGCCGGGGAAGACCTTCTTCTGCACGACGACCTTCTTGCCGCCCTTGAACTCGATCACGTCCTCGACGGGGATCTCCACGTCGTAGATGCGGTCCTCCATGTTCATGGAGGAGATCCGGCTCTGCAGGTTGGACTTCACCTTGTTCTCGTAGCCGGCGTAGGTGTGCACCACGAACCACTGCCCTGGCCGGTCGTAGGGGCTCTCGGGCCGCGGCTGCTCCTCGTCGTCGACCAGCTCCTCGGCGTCGAGGACCTCGCCGTCGAGCGTCTCGGCGTCGTCGGCCGACGGTGCTGTCTCCGCTGCGGGCCCCTCGGCGTCGCTCTTCGCTGCATCGCTCATCGCTCAGTCGTCCTAGGTGTCGAAGAGGAACAGGATGCTCTTGGCGAACACGAGGTCCAGGACGAAGATCAGCGTGACGAGCAGGACGAGGGTGAACAGCACGATGGTGGAGTAGTTGACGACCTCGGCCCGGGTCGGCCAGGCCACCTTGCGGAGCTCGCCGCGCACCTCCCGCAGGAAGGTGACCGGCGACGTCCGCTCCTTGTGGGGGGCCGGCGCGCGGCGCGGCTGCGGCGCCCGGTTGGCGGTCGCGGGCGTGCCGTCGGGGCCGACCTGGCCCTGGCGCTGCATCATCCGCTTCATCTGTCGGTTCATCGTCACCTCAGGAGGGGGCGCTGGGCGGTCGAGCAGGGCAGGAGGGACTCGAACCCCCAACCGCCGGTTTTGGAGACCGGTGCTCTGCCAGTTGAGCTACTGCCCTAGACGGGCGCCCGACGAGTGTAGCGGGCTCCGGTCGGGCCGGCCCTGGGCCTCTCCGAGGCGAGCGGCTCGCTAGCCGGCGAGGCGCATCTTGCGCCGGCCCCGGTTGGCCAGGACCATGGCCCCGGCCGCACCCGCCGCCGCCGTCGCCACCGCGATGCCGCCGAGGTAAGCGCCCCGGCGACCGGCCAGCAGCGACCGCATCGCCCCGCGCTCGCCGGCCGCCTCGAGGTTGGCCAGGATCGACGTCAGCGTGCCGGGCGCCGGCTGGAGAACGTCGGTCCGCAGTGCCCGCAGCGCCTTGAGCAGCTTGCGGTACTGGACCAGCTCGGCCTGGCAGCGCAGGCAGCTCTCGACATGGGCCATGACGTGGCGCTCGGCTCGGGCCGGGCCGTCGACGATGCCGGGCAGCAGGTCGGCGACCTGGTCACACCGCACGAGCGGTCTCCTCGTCGCGCAGCTCGGTGCGGAGCGGGAACAGGCGCTCGCGCAGCTTCTTGCGGGCCCGGTGCAGGCGCACCTTCGCGGCACCCTCGCTGATTCCCAGCTCGGCTGCGATGGCCTCGTGGGGAAGGTCGTACACGTCGCGCAGGACGACCACCGCCCGCATCTCGGGTGAAAGGCTCTGCAGGGCGGCCTGCAGGATCCGGCGGTCGTCTGCATCGCCGAGGCGACCCTCGGGGTCCGACTCGGGCCGAGCGTCGAACAGCTCGTCGGCGTCGTCCAGCACCTCGTGCCGGTCGCGCTGGCGCTTCTTGAGGTGGGTCGTGGCGCAGTTGGCGGTGATCCGGTACAGCCAGGTGGTGAACCGGGCGTCGCCGCGGAACCGCTTGAGGCTCCGATAGGCCCGCAGGTAGGCCTCCTGCACCACGTCGCTCGCGTCCTCCTCGTTGCCGGTCAGGCGGAAGGCGAGGGTGTAGGTGCCGGCGTACGTCGCCTTCACCAGGTCCTCGAAGGCCGCCTGGTCGCCCGCCTTCGCGGCGGCCACCAGATCGGCCAGCTCTTCGCCCATCGGCGGGTTGGACCCGGCAGGCTCGGTCACCGTTACCGCGAGCCGCCCGCTTAGCGGGTTTCCTTGTGGGCGGTGTGCACGCGATCCCACCGGCAGTACTTCTTCAGCTCGATGCGGTCCCGGTCGTTCTGCTTGTTCTTGGTGGTGATGTAGTTGCGCCGCTTGCAGACCTCGCAGGCCAGCGTCACCTTCACCCGCTTCTCGTTCCTCGCCATCCGGTCCCTTTCGCCCTCGATTGTGCCATGCGTTGCGTGTGTGCGTGCCTGGTAGCGGCGGTCGGACTCGAACCGACGACCACACGATTATGAGCCGTGTGCTCTAACCATCTGAGCTACGCCGCCGAGCCCTCTGTGGGAATCGAACCCACGACACCAGCCTTACCATGGCTGTGCTCTGCCGACTGAGCTAAGAGGGCGAACGCCAGGCTCTGCAGCCCGGGCGCGCCCGGCCATGATAGTGCGCCATGCCCGAGGCCCCTCAGTCCATCGTGGTGCGCCTGGCCCGTCTGGACGACGCCGAGGCAACCGCCGCCATCTACAACCGGGAGGTGCTCGGCACCACCGTCACCTTCGACATGGTGGCCCGGAGCGTGCATGACCAGCGGGCCTGGCTG
>DATLFQ010000213.1:0-2487 GCA_035540915.1 Acidimicrobiales bacterium | reverse complement strand
ATGGACACCAACGAGCGGGCATGAGCAGACGACAGGCCGCACTGCCAGGCCACCCAGTGCCCCGGCGAGCAGATGCCCCCCTGCTGCCAGGCCCCGGTGGCGAGCGCCTTGGCGATCAGGGCCACCAGCCGCCCGGTGGCGGCGTTGAGAACCCCGCACACCTGGGCCATCTCGGCCTCCAGGGCGCCCACCTCTTGGTCGCTCAACGCCGCCTCGGCCATGCGGCCATTGTACCAAACAGGTGTTCGACTCCACCGGATTTCCCGAACATGTTTCCACCGTCGAACATCGTCGCCGGAGCCACGAAACAGCAGATATCCGCCGTCCGTGACGGCGGCCACCCATCCGATGCTCGTCCGATGGTCTTCTGCTCGCTCGTCCTCCTCGCACCCGACGGCGCGAAACGCAGTCGACCTAAGGGGCCATGATCTCGAACCTGCACGGCAGCGTGCCTCGCGGGCGCAGGGCCAGGTCGACCTCGACCTCTGGGACCTCGAGCAGCGACCGCAGGCGGTAGCGCCCCAGGAGGGCGGCCACAGCGGCCGCCAACTCGGCCATGGCCAGGTGCTCGCCGATGCACTTCCGCGGCCCTCCGCCGAACGGGAACTGCCGGTAGGGCGTCGGCCTGCGGCCGGCGACGCCGGTCGACAGGTCGACCTCCTGGCGCTCCGGCGAGAACTCGAACGGTTCCGCCCAGACCGTGGGCCGGTGGTGGACTCCCCAGATGCTCACCGCCACGATGCGGCCCTTCTGCACGGGGTAGCCCAGCAGCTCGGTGTCGGCCTCGGCACGGCGGACCACGGTGTGGGCGGGCGGGTACAGGCGCATGGCCTCGTTGATGACCTGGACGGTGTACGGCAGCCGCTCGACGTCGTGCACTGTCGGTGCCCCGTTCCGGACCGATACGGCGGCCTCGGCCGCTTCGGCCCGCACCCGGTCCTGGACCTCCTGGTGGCGGCCGAGGAGGTGGAGGGTGAAGGCGAGGGCGCTGCCCGTGGTCTCGTGGCCGGCAATGAGGAAGATGATGACCTCGTCCCGCACGTCGGCGTCGCTGAGGGCCTCGCCGGTGTCGGGGTCGCGAGCGCTGAGCAGCCTGCTCAGCAGGTCCGTCCCTTCCGTCCCGGTGGCCCGGCGATCGGCGATGAGCGAGTCGGCCAGGTCCCACACCACCTTGCGCATGCGCTCGCCCCGCCGGTTGGCCGGCGAAGGAAACCAGTGGGGACTGCGGAACGGGCTCAGAGCTCGGTGCTTCAGGTGGTCGCCGAGGGGCGGCAGGACGTCGCGCAGCGTGGGTGCCACCTGGGCGATGTCCTTACCGAAGACGCTGCGGCCGAGCGCGGCGAGCGCATACCTCATCGACAGGGCGTGGAGGTCGACGGGCGTGCCGGCGGCCGCATCGGCCTCGCACCAGGACAGGAGGTCACCGGTGGCGGCGGCGATGGCCTCCAGATGGGACGTGACCGCCCGGCGGGTGAACAGCGGCTGGGCGATACGCCGGTGGCTGAGCCAGCGCTCCCCCCGGCTCACGAGGAGGCCGTCGCCCAGGAAGTGGCGAAACTCGCCGATGACAGGCGCGTCCTTGACGTAGTGACCGGCGTCGCCGGCCAACACCTGGTGGGCACCCTCGGGCGAGAACACGGCGTCGAACTCGAAGCCGAAGCGGGGCGGGCCGACCCGGAAACGGGCGATGTCGCCGTGGGCGGCCATCGCCTCTGCATAGGTGCCGAGCTGGTCGTGTTGCAGCTGGCGGGCGCAGCCCAGCAGCAGCGAGCCGCCGGCCGAGGGTGGCGTTCGTCCCACGACACAGTGTCCCAGCTCGACGGCGGCGCGTTACAGGCCCGTCTTCCAGGCGGAAGCCGAACGGCTCCTCGCCAGTCGTCGCCTCGCACGAGGATGTCCCGAGTTCCGTGGAACCTCGGCGGCGGCCCGGTGATCATCAGGCGGCTACTTCGCCATCATCGCGTGTCGCTGTGACAGCACCACCGACGTCAACCGCCGGGGCGGCTCGCAGAGCGGGCAGATGGAGGAAGCCGTCAACCCGGCGTGAACTGCTTGGCCGCCTCGTTCATGCCGGCGGCGCACCACCGCAGCACCATCTGGCCGTCCCGCACCGTCTCGGCCAACTCGCCCATGGCCAGCGTCACAGTGTCAGCATCGCCAGCCCGGTGTCCCAGTGGGCGTGGTCGTGGTCTGGTAGCTCCTCTTCATTGGTGGTGGTCCCCTTGCTGGTCCGGAGTTCTTGGCGAACGCCCGACACCTACCAGCTGGCAGGTCTGAGGCGGAGGACTGCCACCTCAACTTCCACGACTGCCGGGATAACCTCCCGACGGGGGCATCTTCGCGGTCGGCGACGCCGCTTTCCTCGGCTCCGCCGGCGCCCTGCGCCTCACCGAGTCCATCACCGGACTGGACAGCGCAGCGCGCTGAACGCCGACGGTTGTCCGCCGGCTTGAAGACCGGCGAACAGCTGGTGGCTACTCCCGCGGC
>DATLFQ010000212.1:0-15091 GCA_035540915.1 Acidimicrobiales bacterium | reverse complement strand
CCAATCGTATCGGTTGAACTTTCTCGTGAGGTAATTCTTGTAAGGGTCCAGGGAGTGAGTAAAGTAGCTGAGCTGATCGCGGCTGAAGTCGTAGAAGCGATGTGGCGAAGCGCCGGAGCTTCGAAAAAGTGGTCGGAGATCGAGCCTCACATCCAGTTAGTTGGTTATGCTACGGGAACGGTGATCAACCTCGGACGTAAATTTGAGGACCTTCTTCATCCGTCGATATCGGGCTTCTCGAGCCAGATCACAAGTGAGACGGGTGGACTTGCCTTCAGTATGGGCCCGCAGAAAGGACCGGCCTATCAGCGCGCAGGAACTCCCTCGATAGCATCCGTAGGCGTAGCGACTCTGGAAAGACTGAGTCTCTTGTTTCAACGTTTCGATTTGCAGACAGGCCAACACTTTGAGACCAATCTGACGTTTAGTGTAAGAGCACGAGGCGAGAAAGGTACTGGCATCGTTTATGTTACTTCAGAGCTACCCTTCGAGAAGCACGTCCAGCTCTTGCAAGATCTCAGAAACAGCATCACTTGACTTGGAGTAGGCAAGGCCAATGAGCGATGGCGGTTCAATTCACATGGCGGGTCGAAGCCGTGCTCGTGGACTGGCGCTGCGCTAGTGCTGCCTTGCGAGATCCCACGTGTGTTGTCTCCAATACCAGAGCCTGGTTCGCCGCCCACCCCACGCTGGGTGGTCCACTACACGCCTGGGCACGCCAACCAGATCGAGCTTTTCTCGATCTTGCAGCGCAAGCTCCTCCGCTCGGCAGGTTCCCCTCGCGGCACAAGCCTGATCGACAAGCGGCTGGCCTTCATCAGCGACTACGACCAGATGGCCTAGCCCTTCGTACCGACCTACTCTGGCGACCCCTAAGAGTGGCGTAATGGCAGCGAGCTACACGAGTGCTATTCACGCTGGTGAAAGCACTTAGGTCTCGGTGGACGGTGTGAACCCGACGGCTGGCCGACGGCTAACGCGGCAGGGCGTCCAGGCCGGCTTCTGCGCCGGCCAGCCACACGGCCACCGAGCCGGCGCCCGAGGCCCGCCACCCCCGGTCGTGGTCGAGCACCAGCGCGGTGCGCTCGTCGATGGCGGCGATGGGCAGGCTGGCCGGGGCGAGCGAGATGGTGCGGTGGGCCCGGTCGTGCGACCAGGTCTCTGCGTGCGGGACGATCGCGAGCTGCGAGACCACGCCCAGCCCGAGGGTGAACGCCCCGCCGCGGGGGTCCACCATCGGGTCGGTGAGCACCATGGCCCCAGCCGACGATCCGGCCAGCACGGCACCGTCGCGCCAGGCCGCGAGAAGCGCGTCCCAGACGGCCGACGCCTTGAGCACCGACCGCAGGTGGAGCGGCGATCCGCCGCCGAGGTAGATGAAGCGGGCGTCCCGCACCACGGCCGCATGCTCGGCGTCCTCCGCGTCGGAGCGGCGGAGCACCATCAGGCCCCGGACGCTCGCCCCGAGGGTGGCGAACCACGCGCGGGCGAACTCGACGGCCCGCTCGGGGTGCTCGTAGGCGGCCGCCGTCGGCAGCACCACCACCTCGGTGGTACCGCTGGCGGCGAGCAGCTCGGCGTCGAAGTCGCAGCCCGGGCGCCACTCGGCGCCGCCCACCAGGGCCAACGGGCCCGGCGTCGCCGGAGTGGTCACGAGGTCGCGGTCGCCGTGGCCGTTGCGGCGACACGGGGCCAGGCCAGGCCGGCCACGGCCGGTGCCAGGAGCGGGCCGGTGCGGGCCAGGCGGAAACGCTCGATGTCGCTGATGACGAAGTCGGCCTGCCGCAACGCCACCGCGACGTCCCGGTCCAGATGGCAGCCGGCGGCCAGGCGCCGCCACAGGGGCGCGGCGAGCGACTGCAGCCGGCCGCGGAGCCCGGGCGCCCGCACGTGCTCCAGGAACAGCAGCTGGCCGCCGGGGGCCAGCAGCGCCGCGATGCGGGCCAGCGCGCCGGGCAGGTCCGGCACGGTGCACAGGGCCAGCGTGGTGACCACGGTGTCGTAGGAGTGCGGGGTCAGCTCGGCGTCCTCGAAGGAGGCGGCGTGGACGTCGACCGGCGGGGCCAGCCGGGCTTGTCGGACGCGGCCGCCCAGCTTGGCCCGCATGGCGGGGTCGGGCTCGACGAGGTCCAGGCTGGCCAGGCCGACCGGGTAGTGGTCGAGGTTCAGGCCCGTGCCGGCACCGATTTCCAGCACCCGGCCCCGGGTCCGGGACAGCAGCCGCCGGCGTGCCTCGGCCAGCCCGGCCCGCTCCGCCGGCGCGAGGGCGGCGTCGTAGAGCGCGGCGTGGAGGCGGGAGGCCATGGCGGGCGGAAACCTACCGCGGCCAGATGGGCAGGCACCGCTCGTCGAGCCGGCCGAAGGCGTAGGCCGGATAGAGGCCGCCGAACAGGGCCCGGGCCTTCTCGCTCCAGGCCAGTGCCGCGGGCGACGAGATGCGCCGGTGCACCTGCAGGATGCCGCCCTCGAAGACCCGGTATTCGGCCCAGGTCCCCGGGAAGTCCTTGACGCAGGCCACCTCCACGAAGGGGACCTCCCCGGTGGTCGCGCAGCGGCGCACTCGGTTGCGGTGGGTGTGGCCGGCCAGGTAGGCGACGAGCGTCGGGCGGCGGGCCACCACCTCGACGAGTCGCTCGGAGTCGTCGGGATTGATGCCGAAGTAGCCCGGCGGGCGGTCGGCCGAACCGGGCACCCAGACGTGGTGGTGGCCGAAAACCAGCACCGGGCGGTCGGCCGCCGCGCCCAGGGCGTCGAGCCAGTCGAGCTGGGCGGCGCTCACCTGTCCGGAAGACCGGCCGGGCACGACGGTGTCCAGCACGGCCAGCGTGACGCCGGGGAGCGTCACCGCAAAGGGCGCGTGGTCGGCGGCGAAGGACTGGCCGTTGTAGCCGTCGTGGTTGCCCCTGACGTAGTGAAGGCGGTCGCCGAAGACCGGCTCGTAGCAGGCCAGGAACGCCTCGAACTCGGCCACCGACCCCGAGGCGGTCAGGTCCCCCTTGGCCACCACCGCGTCCGGTCCGAGCGAGGTGATCTCGGCCACCGCAGCCGCGTTCATCGTGTCGGGGTAGGGAGGATCGCCGGCCGGCGACCGCAGGACCGGCCCGACGGCCAGCCCCTCCAGCACCCCGCACTCCGTCTCGCCGAAGTGGACGTCGTTGACCGTGGCCACTGTCGCCAGGCGCAGCCCGGGCGGGCGGGGCAGCGTCTCGAAGGCCATGCCGTGCAGCTCGTAGCCGGTGGCGGGCTGCAGCCCGCGGTGCACCACCGCCTCGCCGTCGATGTGGAAGACCGCCTCGTCGTCGGCGACCGTCGTCAGCTCGATCACCGCCGCCGGGGCACCTCCCACCGCCGCCCGGAGAACCGCCACCGCGACGCCGGCGCGGGTATCGGTGCCCGTGGCTGCGGCCACAGCAGCTCGACGGCCGCGACCACCGCGGCCAGCTCGCTCGACGTCAGCGAGGGCCCTGTCCCGTTACAGAGGGACGTTGCCATGCTTGCGGGGCCGTCGCTGCGGCAGCTTGGACGACAGCATCTCGAGGCTGCGGACCACCACGGCGCGGGTCTCGGCCGGGTCGATGACGTCGTCCACGTAGCCCCGCTCGGCCGCCAGCCACGGGTTGAGGAAGGCGGCGGTGTACTCGTCGACCAGTTCCACCTTCCGAGCGGCCCGGTCCTCCGCCTCGGCCAGCTCCCGGCGGTACAGGATCTCGACCGCGCCCTGGGGGCCCATGACGGCGAACTCGGCACTCGGCCACGCGTAGGCCAGGTCGCAGCCGGTCGCCTTGGAGTTCATGACCACCGACGCCCCGCCGTAGGCCTTGCGGGTCACGATCTGGATGCGGGGGACCTGCGCCTCGCAGAAGGCGTAGAGCAGCTTGGCGCCGTTGCGGACGATGCCGCCGTGCTCCTGGTCGGTACCGGGCAGGAAGCCGGGCACGTCGACGAACGTGACCAGCGGCAGGTTGAAGGCGTCGCAGGTGCGCACGAAGCGTGCCGCCTTCTCCGACGACTCGACGTCGACCACGCCGGCCAGCACGGCGGGCTGGTTGGCCACCACGCCGACCGGGCGGCCGTCGACCCGGGCGAAGCCGCACACGATGCTTCGGGCCCACAGTGGGAGGTACTCGAACAGCGCCCCGTCGTCCACCACCGCGGTGATGACCTGGTGCACGTCGTAGGGGTGGTTGAGGTGATCGGGCAGCACCTCCCGGAGCTCCGGCCGCAGGTGGTCGGTCACCTCGGCGCGGGCGGCCCGGGGCGGCTGCTCCCGGAAGTTCGCCGGCAGGAACGACAGCAGGTGGCGAACCTGGTCGAGGCACGACTTCTCGTCGGCGGCGACGAACGTGCACACGCCCGAGCGGGTGGCGTGGGTGTTGGCGCCGCCCAGCTCCTCGACGCTCACGTCCTCGCCGGTCACCGTCTTCACCACCTCGGGCCCGGTGATGAACATGTGCGAGGTCTCGCGCACCATGAACACGAAGTCGGTCATGGCCGGGCTGTAGACGGCGCCGCCGGCGCACGGGCCCATGATCACGCTGATCTGCGGCACCACACCCGAGCAGGCCACGTTGCGGGCGAAGATGCCGCCGTACATGGCCAGGCTCACGACGCCCTCCTGGATGCGGGCACCGCCGCTGTCGTTCAGGCCGACGACCGGCACGCCGGTGGCAGCGGCCAGGTCCATGACCTTGTGGATCTTCTCGCCGGCCACCTCGCCCAGCGAGCCGCCGAAGACGGTGAAGTCCTGGCTGTAGATGCAGACGCGGCGCCCGTCGACCGTCCCGAACCCGGTGACGACGCCGTCGGTGTAGGGCCGGTCCTCGAGGCCGGGCCCTGTCGAGCGGTGGCGGGCCAGCATGTCCAGCTCCTGGAACGACGACTCGTCCAGCAGGTAGTCGATCCGCTCCCGGGCCGTGAGCTTGCCGCGCTGGTGCTGCAGCGCCACCGCCCGCTCGCTGCCGGCATGGCGGGCCGACTCCCTGCGGCGGGCCAGTTCCTGCGAGCGCTCGTCCACCGGCGCTCAGGCTAACGCCTCGACCCCGGGCCGATGATCCCTCGACGGCGCCGGCGCGCCCAGAATCTCAGCCATGCCGGTCGAGCCGCCACCGAGCCGCTGGGCGATGGAGGCGCCGGCCCGGTCCGGCGGCGGCGACCTCGTGGCCGCGGGTGCCGACCTGGACCCGGGCACCCTGCTGGCCGCCTACCGAGCCGCGCTGTTCCCCATGCCGGTCGACGAGCAGCTGGGCTGGTGGTCACCCGACCCACGCGGCGTCCTGCCCCTGGACGGCCTGCGAGTGTCCCGGTCGCTGCGCCGCTCCTGCCGGCGGTACTCGGTCAGCGTGGACACCGCCTTCGACGACGTCATCGAGGCGTGTGCCGAACCCCGGGGCGGCGGCGAGTGGATCACCCCGGCCATCCGGGCCGCCTACCGGCGGCTCCACCGGCTGGGGTGGGCGCACAGCGTGGAGTGCCGCGACGGCGACGGCGCGCTGGTGGGCGGCCTGTACGGCGTGGCCATCGGCGGGCTGTTCGCCGGCGAGTCGATGTTCCACCGTGCGCCCGACGCCTCCAAGGTCGCCCTGGTGGCCCTGGTCGACCTGCTGCGCGAGGGGGGCGCTGCGCTGCTCGACGTCCAGTGGTCGACGCCGCACCTGGCCAGCCTGGGGGTCGTGGAGGTCAGCCGGCCGGCCTACCTGCGGCTGCTGACCGCTGCCTTGGAGCGCCCGCTGCCGGCTGCGTTCGCCTCCTAGCCGGGCGCCGGCCGCGGCCGCGGTGGTGGCCAGGACGAGACCGCCCGGACCAGGCCCTCCAGCGGCCCGCGCTTCCAGCGCAGCCGCCAGGCGAACGCCAGGCCGGCGGAGGCGGCGAACACCAGCACCACCACCCAGACCTGCGCGACCAGGGGCGGCTCGCGGTCGTCGGTCCAGTCCCAGACCACCGCCTTGCCGAGGCCGATGTGGGCCAGGTAGGCGGTCAGGGCCAGCTGGCCCAGCGCCACGATCGGCCGCAGGGCAGCACGGAGTCGCGGCGCCACGAGCAGGCAGGCGCCGACGACGGCCACAGCGGTCCCGGCGGCGACGAGGTACCAGGCCGTGCTGTTGCTGTGCGCGGCGCCGTCCACGAAGGCGGCCCAACCCGCTGCGTCCGGGTCGTAGTGGACGCCGCCCAGCGCGTCGAACGCGGCCGCCGCCAGCGGTTGCAGCGCAGCCACGGCGACACCGCCGCCGAGCATGGCGACCTGGGTGGCCTTCTCGCCGACCCGATGGCGGGCCAGCCAGAGGCCCACGAGGGCGAAGCCGGCCCAGCCCACCAACGGGTAGCCGCCCGACCAGAAGATGTGGCCGGCCATGTCGCCGATGTCGAGGAGCTCGCCGTAGGTGTCGGGCTGCGGCGAACCCCGCAGGTTGTGCGCGTCGACCAGCGCCGTCACCGCCGAAGGCGCCAGGAAGGCCGCCGCCGCGCAGGCCAGCAGGGCCGGTGTGGGCAGCCGTCGCGCCAGCGGGACGGCCGCCAGCAGCAGCCCGTAGTGCGGCAGGATCAAATAGACGCGGTCGACGTGGGGCCACACCGCCAGGCCGATGGCGAACAGCGCGAGGCCCCGCACCACGAGCACCCGGTCCGGAGACCGCCGGGACGCCAGGATCCCGGCACCGACCCCGAGCAGCGTGGCGAACAGCGGGGCCGCCCGCCCGTCGGCTGCGTTGTCCAGCGCCTGGAGCCAGCCCGGGTCGTCGGGACGGGCGCTCACCGCGTAGTGGGCCAGCAGCATCCCGCCGAACGCCAGGGCCCGGGCCACGTCGATGCCCTCCAGCCGCCGCCCGCCCGCGACGCCGGCCGCGGTGTGGACGGGCGGTGCCGGGGTGGTGACGGTGGCGGGCGTGTCCACCTCTTCAGCCTGCCAGCGCCGGCCCGGCCCTCCCAAGCGGCCAGGGCGCAGCCTGCCTTGGCGAGGTTTCGGTGCCAGGACCTACCGGTTCAGCGGCCCCGCCTGTCCATCGCTCTGTCGAGGCCGAGATCTCCGACCAGCATCGAGCCGGCTACGAGCGCGAGGCCGAGGGCCACGAGATCGAACGCGCTCTCATCGACGATCACGGCAAGAACGAACATGACGATGGCGACGATCAGCAGGATCGCACGCAGACCAAAGCGCATATCTTCAGCCTTTCAACAGAGTCCAAGATGCTCCAGCGGTCGAACCCTTTTGCCACCCTGACAGCGATTTTGCCGGTGGTGCAGTTCTCTATCACGAACCTCCCGGCCACTGCGGTGTCTTCCTGTCGGCCGACGTATTGGCGTCGAGGTTACCGGGGGCCTGCGTCGGCGCGAGGGATGCCGCAGCCCCACAGGCTCGAAGCGTCGGCGGTCCCGCTCGGCAGCCGTTCTAGGTCAGCCAGAGGTGCTCTCTCGCTTCTCCAAGCCATATGCTGCCCGGAGTTGTTTGACCTGTTCGCCGGCGGTTTCGTCAGCGGCCAGGATGTGGGCCACCGCCTCGACCAGGGCGTTCAGCTTCCGCTGGGTCGCCTTGGCGTTTCGCCACTGCTCGTTCTCGAGCAGGGCCACCAGCAGGAGCGTCACCACCCCCACCACGACCACCACCACGTCGATCCAGTGGTGCGAGAAGCTCACGATGGGACCGACCACCAGCCAGACGACGACGGCAGCGAGGACGCCGACGAAGAAGCTCGATCGGGCCGCCAAGGTCGATGCCCAATCGGCGAGAGCGTCGAAGCGTCCTCGTTTCCAGGTCACCTCTGTGGGCCTGGTCGGATGCCGGTATGCCACTCGTCCTCCTCTGGTCCTCCGCCCGGACAGGCCGGTCCACCCGGACCGTCGCATGAGCATGACCGAGCGTGGGCACCAGGTTGCCGGATCGTCGGCGTCGGCGGTAACTGGGAAGTCCTTGAAGCCTCGACGCGACCCTCTCCCCGGCCGCTGGCCATCGACCATCGACCATGCTCAGCCCATGTAGATCAGCTCGGAGCGGCCCTCGGCCACCTCCGTCAGCACCTCGGCCAGCTGGCGGGTGACGCCGCCGATACCCGACAACTGCTCGGAGGACACCCCACGGGTGTCCACGCAGCCCGGTCAGAGGGAGACGAGGAACGGGGCGTCGACGCCCTTCTTGACCTTCTCCCGAAGCTCGTCCCCGAGGGCGGTGTCGGGAATCCCCTCGATGGTGGCGACGAGCACGGCGTCGCCGGCCAGGCGGACCTCCGCCTCCAGGCCGGCGTCGGCCGCCGCCGAGGCGAAGTGGTAGGCCGTCCGGGCCGGCCGCGGGTTCTCCAGCGGGTTGGCGGAGGCGAAGAAGATCAGCTTCTTGCGTTCCATGGGTTCCTCCTTGCTCGTGTTCACGACGGGACCTCATCGAGCTCGCCCTCGCTGGCGGCGAGGAGCAGGCGGGTGTAGTCGGCGGTGGGGTGGTGGACGACATCGTCGCTGGCACCGGTCTCGATCACCCGCCCGTGCCGCATGACGACCATGCGGTCGGAGACCCAGCGGGCGACGGCGAGGTCATGGGTGATGTAGACGAACGCCGTCCCGTAGCGGTCGCGCATGGCCAGGACGAGGTCGAGGATCCCGGCGCACACGGACGCGTCGAGCATCGACGTGGGCTCGTCGGCGATCACCAGCCTGGGCCGGGCGACCATGGCGCGGGCGAGGGCGACCCGCTGGCGCTGCCCGCCCGACAGTTGGTGGGGGAAGCGCCGGCCGATCGACGCCGCCGGCTGGAGCGCCACCTCCTCGAGTGCCCGGGTGACGGCGACGCCGCGCACCGACCGGGTGTCGCCCCGGATGGCCAGGGGTTCGCTGACGATCTCGGACACCCGCATGCCAGGATGCAGCGACTGGTAGGGGTCCTGGAAGACCAGGTGCATCCGCTGGCGAACCGCCCGCAGCTCGGACCGCTTCAGGGACGCCAGATCGCGGCCGTCGAAGCGGACGGCGCCGGTGTCGGGCCGCTCCAGGCCGAGGATAAGGCGGGCCAGGGTCGTCTTGCCGGCCCCGCTCTCCCCCACGACGGCGACTATCTCGCCCTCGCCCACTGTGAGGGAGACGCCGTTCACGGCGACCACGTCCGCCTGCTGGCGCAGGCCACGCCGGGAGCGGTAGCGCCGGGTGACGGCGTCGAGCTCGAGGACGGGCGACTCGGTGGTCACGGGCCATCCCCGCGGCGATGGACGACGCAGGCGACCTCGTGGCCGCCATCGCCCTCCAGCGCGGGGTCCCTGGTGGCGCAGGCGTCGATCGCCTCGGCGCATCGGGTCCGGAATCGGCACCCCTCCGGCGTCCTGGACAGGTCGGGGACCTCTCCCGGCACGGCAGTCAGCTGGCGGCGCTCGCCCTTGAGCGACGGGAAGGCGCCGAACAGCGCCCGGGTGTAGGGGTGCCGTGGCGAGGCGGACACGACGGCCGCCGGGCCGCGCTCGACGATGCGCCCGCCGTACATGACGGCGAGGTCGTCGGCGATGCGGGAGACGGTGGGCAGGTCGTGGGACACCAGCAGGATGCCGAGGCGCAACTCGTCGCGCAGCTCGATGAGCAGTTTGAGGACCTGGGCCCGGGTGACAACATCCAGCCCGCTGGCCGGCTCGTCGGCCACCAGGAGGTCGGGGTCGTTCACCAGGGCCATGGCGATGACGGCCCGCTGACGCATGCCGCCCGACAGCTCGTGGGGGAAGGCCCCGTGGCGCGACGGGTCGAGCCCCACCCGCTCCAGCAGCTGGCGCGACCGCAGGACGGCTGCGGCCTCGCCTCGGGTCAGGCGGGCGGCCTCGACCACCTGGCGCAGCACCGGGTAGGCGGGGTTGAGGGCGTTCATGGCGGCCTGCGGCACCAGGGCAACATCCCGTCCCCGGTAGGGAACGAGCGCCGGCCGCGACGGGCGGCCGATGGGGCGCCCTCCCAGCGACAGGTCTCCGGCCACGACGCGACCCGGCGGGCGAAGCACGCCGGCCGCTGTCAGTGCGATGGTCGTCTTGCCGCTGCCAGACTCGCCCACCAGGCCGAGGATGCGCCCCCGGCCGATTTCCAGATCGACGGCGTCCACCGCCCGGACGACCGAGCGGCCCAGCTGATACTCCACGACCAGGCCGGCGAGGCTCAGCGCGGGGGCGTCGTCGACGCCCGGGGCGCGCGTCCCCCCGCTGCGGCGCCTGGCCGGACGGGCGGCCGAGCGCCGCAGACGGGGGTCGGCCCACTCCTCGACCGCCGACCCCACGAACGCGAGCCCGAGGATCACCGTGGTGAGGGCCAGCCCGGGCGGCAGCACCCACCACTGCCAGGCGTCGGTGAGGAAGGCGCTGCGGGCGTTGGCGAAGTAGAGGATCGTGCCCCAGCTGACCCGGTCGGGATCGCCCAAACCGAGAAAGGCCAGCGACGCCTCGAGCATCACGGCCACGTTCGCCGCCCGCACGAACTGGGCGGCCGCCAACGGCGCGATGCGGGGGACGATGTGGCGGCCGATCACCCGCAGCCCTGACGCGCCCATGGCCGTGGCGGCGACGACGTGGGCGTGCTCGCGCAGCTTCAGCACCTGCGACCGCAGGATGCGGGCGGGACGGGCCCACAGGACGGTGGCGATCACGAAGATGGTGGTGCCCAGCCCGCGACCGAAGAAGGCGGCCAGCACGATGACGAGGACGAGGAACGGGAAGCCGAGCATGAGGTCGACGATGCGCATGAGCGCCGTCTCCACCGGCCCGCGGTAGTAACCGGCCACGACGGCGACAGCCGATCCGATCACCACCGCCACGGCTGCGGCGCCGAGGGCGATCACCAGCGACAGCCGGGCGCCGTGGAGCAGTTGGGCGAACAGGTCCTGCCCCACGTCGTTCGTGCCGAGGGGGTGGGCGGACGACGGCCGGAGGAAGGGCCGCCCCGCCGCCTCGTTCGGGCCGTAGGGCGTCAGGACGGGGGCGAAGACGGCGGCGGCCAGGCAGGTGCCGACCAGCACGACGCCGACGACACCGAGCGTTCGCCCGATCCCTCCCGTGCGCCGGCCCCTCCGGCGGGACCGGTCAGGAACGGACCTCGGCGCGGAAGGCTCCCCAGCCAGCGGGGTGGCGTCCGCCAGACGCGCCGGGTCCGCGTCGGCCAGCGTCATTCGCGCTGCGCCCGGCGGACGCGGGGGTCGAGGTAGGGGTAGACGAGGTCGTTGAGCAGGTTGGCCACGACGACCGTCACGATGAGGAGCAGGAACGCGCCCTGAATCACGGGGTAGTCGCGGGCGAGGACGCTCTCGTAGATGAGCCTGCCGAGACCCGGATAGGAGAACACCGTCTCAACCACCGCCGCGCCGCCGACGAGCGTGCCGAGGCCGACCAGGGCCACGGTGGACACCGGGAGCAGTGCGTTGCGAGCCGCGTGCCGGCGCACCTCCTTGTCGGTCAGCCCCTTGGCCTCGGCCATGAGCACGTAGTCCTCGGCCAACTCGGAGACGAGGGCCGACCGGGCCACGAGGTACATCGGCCCGAGGCCGGCGATGCCCAGGGTGGCGATAGGCAGCACCGCCCGCTTCAGCACCTCACCGATGGACTCGAGGCCCGAGGCGTCGCTCGGCGCCAGTGCGCCGTAGCTCGGGAACCACCCGAGGCCCACTGAGAAGGCCAGCAGCAGGAGCATGCCCACGAAGAACGGAGGCAGGGCGTCGAGGAACATCATCCCCGCCATCGTCCCGGTGTCGGCCGACGTCCCCCGCCGCCACGCCGACCGGAAACCGAGAAGGGCGCCGATCACGGTGGACAGCACGAGTGCGCCGCCCACCAGCAGGAGCGTCCACCCCACCCGCTCGCCGAGCAGCGACGTGACCGGCCGCCCGAAGCGGATCGACACCAGCAGGTCGCCCCGGGCGATGCCGGCCACGTAGTCCCTGAACTGCGCGGGCAGCGGGTCGTTCAACCCGAACCGGTCGAGGATCTCCGCCCGCTGCTCGGGGGTGAGCGCGCCGGCCTGCTCTGGCGGGAGGAGGTAGTCGATGGCGTCCCCCGGCGCCAGCCGGGGAAGGGCGAAGTTGAGGGCGATGGCGGCCGCCAGGACCGCTCCGTACTGCGCGACGGTGCGCAGGACGTGTCCGGCCACTCGTGGTCCCTACTCGTCCTCGGCGGTCCGTCGCCGTGGTGGCGGCGATGGGGATAGCCGGCACGCCGCCCCCGTCGTCGTCGTCACCGGCGACCGCCGGCGCCTCCGGGTCGGCCGCGTTCTGGACGGCGATCTCCTCGTACCCGGGCAGGAACGAGCGCTTGGTGAAGATGCCCTGGCCCTTGTCGGCCACCCACCCGTCGTAGGCAGCCTCGCGGAACGCGAACTGTCCGTCCGGGTAGTACAGGACGATCACCGGCATGTCCCGGGCCAGCACCTTCTGCGCCTCGCCCAGGATCTCCTTGCGCTCGTCGTTCTCCTTGCCGGTCGCCTCCTCGATCAGCCGGTCCATCTCGGCGCTCGTGTAGCCGCTGATGGCGGCGCCGAAGCCCTTGGGGCCGGGCGAGTGGAAGAAGTAGTAGAGGCCGTCGGGGTCGACGTGGGCGTGCGCCTCCAGGCTCGACACGTAGGCGTCGTAGTTCGGGATGCCTCCGGGCGGCGCCTGCCGGCGGGTCCGGAGTGTGGCCGGGTCGAGCGGCTCCACGTTGAGCTTCACGCCCAACGGAGCGATCTGCTCGGCGACCAACTGCATGGCCCGGATGTCGGTGGGCTCGAACGACGAGACGAGGACGTTGAGCTCCAGCCGGGCGCCGTCGGGCGCCTTGCGGATCCCGTCGGGGTCCTTGGCCGTGTAGCCGGCGTCGTCCAGCATCCTGGCCGCCGCCGCCCGGTCGAAGTCGTGGCCCGCCTCCGCCTCGGGCAGGGCCCACGGCGAATCGGGGTGGATGAACCCGTCGCGGCCGGGACGGCCGTGGCCCAGCAGGACGGTGTCGACGAGGGCGTCGAGATCGATCCCCGTGCTGATGGCCTTGCGCAGCTTCGGGTCCGACCAGGGCGCCTTGCGGGCGTTGAAGTACATCTGGACGGAGTCGAACCGGGTGCTCTTGGCCACGCCGATACCGTCGGTGCCGCGAAGCTGGTCGACGAGCTCCGGCGGGATGTTGCGCTCGACCATGTCGATGTCGCCCGTGCGGAGCGCCGTGTACGCCGACTGCGGGTCCTTGACGATCACCAGTTCCAACTGGTCGATCTTCGGCGCGCCCTTGAAGTGGTCCTTGTTCGCCTCCATCCGGTAGCGCTGGTCGGGAACGATCTCCACCAGCTTGAACGGGCCGGTGCCGACCGGCAGCTGTGTGGTCATAGCCGCCGGCTGGTCCACGTTCTCGTAGATGTGCTTGGCGATGATCGGCAGGTCGCCGCCCGGCATGATCCTGAACTGGGGAGCGGGCTGCTTGAAGAACATGCGGAGCCGGTGGTCGTCGACGATCTCCGACCGGTCGTAGGCCGGTACGTCGGACACGTGGTGGGCGTAGCGGCCCGAGGCGCCCGGCTGCGCCTTGTAGTAGTCGAAGCTGAATGCCACGTCGGCCGACGTGAACGGCGTGCCGTCGTGCCACGTGACGTCGTCACGGAGCTTGACGTCCCAGGTCTTGCCGCCGTCGGCCGACTCGGCCGACTCCGCCAACCACGGCTCGGGGTCGGGCACCGCCTGCGACCAGAACAGCGCGTCGTAGACCAGATGCTGGATGTCGTTCGTGGCCGGAAGGGCGCCGAAGCCGACGGTGAAGGGGGTGATGTTGTTCTCGAACCCCTTGATCGCTACTCGCACCGTCTTCGTCGCCCCCGCCTGGCCGGCGGCGGGCGAAGGGGCGACCGGGCCTGCGGCAGCGAGCCCGAGGCAGCACGCGGAAACCAGCACACGACGAAGAAGCAAGGATCCGTCCTCCATCAGTAGGTGGGCCTCATCGCCACGGGGAGCTATCCGGCCCGAGGCGAGGCATGGAATCTACCGCGCCAGCATCTGGCGCGATAGTGGGCGAAGCTGTGCCGGAGCCGTTGAGGGGCCCGCTCGAGGTCATCCGGCCCTTGGTGCCGAGCCACAGCCACGGCTCGCCGGCCGACCCGTGCGTTCGGCGGGCCCGGATGTAGCGGTCGGGGTGGGTGGCCGTCTTGCGGCCGAAGGGGCAGGCGCGTGGCCTGCGACTTTTGCCCAGCAGCACGGCGACTTCCTCGTCCAGGTCGAGGTCGGCCATCGTGAGGTTGGCCAGCTCGGCCAGCCTCGTACCGATGTCCAGGAACAACGAGATGATGGCGGTGTCGCGGCGCTGGACATGATCCTTGCCCGCTCAGGTGGCGAGCAGGCGGCGCAGGTCGTCCTCGCTGAGGACCGGCACGGGTACCTCGGGGACCTTGGGCGGGTGCATCTTCGCCATCGGCGAGACCGCCAAGGCTGCGGTAGCGGTAGGCCGCCGTGGCCGGCTTGTAGGTCTGCACCAGATGCGCCATGAAATGCTCGACGTGCTCGCGGCGCAGCTTGGCCACCTCGGTCGGCATCGCGTTGGCTTCGAGGAAGGCGTCGAAGCGGCGGGCCGCCTCGGCGTAGCCCTGGCGGGTGCGAGGCGCCTCGTTGGCGCGCGCAGCGACCGGTCCCACGACGGGAGCAGGTCGACGAGATGACCTAACGTGGCAGTCGTGACCTGCGCCATGACGACCTCCGGGCTCGGAGGAGGTCCGGATGTCGTCCTCTGTTGGGAGCGCCGTGCCATCAGCGGCGTCCGCCAACGGGGGGATTAGCTGCAGGTCACAGGCTGTTTCCAAGCGCTCGTAGCTCAACGGATCAGAGCATCTGACTACGGATCAGAAGGTTGGGGGTTCGAATCCCTCCGAGCGCGCTAGCAGGAAGCGCAGCCTGAGCAGGCGGTCCGCGCTCGCGGCAGCCTGCAGTAGGCAGGTGCATCAAGCCGAATACGCGACTGCGGGCGCGATGCACTGCCTGATGCACCGCCTGATGCACCCGCGATGGGTATCCTGCTGTCAGCGGTCGATGGCTCCGCGGTGTCCAGCCGTCCTTCAAGAGCACTCCCCTTCGGAGTCCCGAGAAGGAGACACGCGCATGGAAGACCTGGCCCGGCGCTTCGAGCGTCATGTTGACCGCACCGGCGAACACCATCTC
>DATLFQ010000211.1:0-23927 GCA_035540915.1 Acidimicrobiales bacterium | reverse complement strand
GAGATAGTTCGGCACGGCGTAGGCCTCGTCGGCCAGCCGGACGTGCAGCGCGCCCCGGTCGGCGTCGGTGGCGGCCACCGCCGCCACCACGCCCAGCTCGCGGCAGGTGCGGATGATGCGGACGGCGATCTCGCCCCGGTTGGCGATCAGGACCTTCTCGAACATGGCGCTCGTATGGTTAGTCCATTCGCTCTGACGGCATCGACCCCGGCATCGACTGGGACATCCACCGCCTGGGCCGGATCGACTCCACCAACCGCTGGGTGGCAGGGCGGGCCGCCGAAGGGGCGACCGCCGGGCTGGTGGCGGTGGCCGACGTCCAGACCGCCGGGCGGGGCCGGTGGGGCCGCTCCTGGGAGGCGCCGGCCGGGACCGCGCTGCTGTGCTCGGTGCTCCTGCGGCCCGGCCTGCAGCCCGAGCGCTGGCCGCTGGCGGGTGCGGCGATGGGTCTGGCCGCCCGGGAGGCGGTCGCCGCGCTGTCGCCGGCGGTGCCCGTCGCCCTCAAGTGGCCCAACGACGTGGTGGTGGGCGACGCCAAGCTGGGCGGCGTCCTGGCCGAGGCGCTCCCCGGATCGGGCGCGATCGTCGTCGGGCTGGGCCTGAACCTCACCTGGGCGCCGCCCGGGGCGGCCCGCCTCGGCCAGGTCGACCGGGACGTCGTGCTGGATGCGGTGCTGGCCGCCCTGGGCCGCCTGTGCGGCGACTGGGCGGCGGTGGTCGGCGTGCTGCGTGCCCACTGCGCCACCCTCGGTCGGCGGGTGCGGGTCGACCTGGCCGGCCGGTCCGTCACCGGCCTCGCCGTCGACGTGGACGACACGGGCGCGCTGGTGGTCGACACCGCCACCGGCCGGCGCACCGTCACCGCCGGCGAGGTCGTCCACCTGCGGGCTGTACTCCCGAGGAAATAGGCGTCGGTTTCCGACGCCTATTTCCTCGAAAGCGCGCTTGCCACGGCTGCCGCGAACGCCTCGGCGGCTGCGGTGGTGACCGGGCCGGGGGCGGCGGGCAGAGGCCGGCCGTCGACGGTCCCGATGGCCTGGACCTCGCGAGTGGAGGAGGTGAGGAACGCCTCGTCGGCGGTCACGAGGTCGTCCACCGTGAGGTCGCCCTCGATGGCGCCGATGGACTCGAGCACCACCGCCCTGGTCACCCCGGCCAGGCAGCCGGCCGACAGCGGCGGGGTGAGCAGCCGGCCCGCCACGACCACGAAGAGGTTGCTGCCGGTGCCCTCGCACAGCAGGCCGGCCAGGTTGACGAACAGGGCCTCCTCGGCCCCCCGCTCCCGGGCCCACGCCAGTGCGACCACGTTCTCTGCGTAGGAGGTGGTCTTGACCGCGGCCAGGGCGGCGCGCTCGTTGCGGGGCCACGGCGCGACGGCGACGGCGGCCGCGGCCGGCCACGCCGGGAGGGGCGACGTCGTCACCACCAGCGTGGGCCCGCCGCCGCCCCGCCCCGACCCCATGGGCCCGGGACCGCTGGTGACGGTGACGCGCAGCGCGCCGTCCTCGGCACCGTTGGCGGCCACCACCGCGGCCAGGGCCTCACGAACCACGGCCGCCGGCGGGACGGCGAGGCCCATGGCCGCCGCCGACGCGGCCAGGCGCTCCAGGTGGCGGTCGACCGCGAAGGGGCGACTGCCATAGGTCCGGAAGGTCTCGAACACGCCGTCGCCGACCGTGAACCCGTGGTCGACGACCGAGACCCGGGCGTCGGCCTCGTCGACCAGCCCGTCGTTCAGCCACACCTTCACCGGTGCCTGCTCATGCCGACACGACCGACAGCAGGCGCCTCGCCTTCAGCTCGGTCTCCTCCCACTCGCCCTCAGGTGTGGACCCCCAGGTGACGCCGCCGCCGGTGCCGAGGTGCAGCTCGCCGCCCTCCAGCCAGAAGGTGCGGATGGCGACGTTGAGCTCCCCCTCGCAGGCGTCGCCGTCGACCCAGCCGACGGCGCCGCAGTACGGACCCCGGGACACCGGCTCCAGCTTGGCGATGTGGTCCAGCGCGGCGAGCTTGGGGGCGCCCGTCACCGAGCCGGGCGGGAACGTGGCCGCCAGCAGCTCGGCCCAGCCGACCGACGGCCGCAGGCGACCGCGCACCGTGGACACGAGGTGGAACAGGCCGGGGTGCCGCTCCACGGCGCACAGCGCGGGCACCTCCACCGACCCGTATTCGCACACCCGCCCGAGGTCGTTGCGCACCAGGTCCACGATCATGACGTTCTCGGCCCGGTCCTTGCCGAGGAAGCCCCCGGCCGACCCGGCGGTGCCCTTGATGGGCCGGCTCTCCACCTCCCGTCCCCGCCGGCGCAGGAAGCACTCCGGCGACGCCGACGCCACCTGCAGGCCGGCCTCGGGCAGCCGAACCACCGCCGAGTACGGCGCCGGGTTGCCGGCCGCCAGGGCGGCGCCGAGCGCAGCCACGTCGGCATCGGCCGGCGCGGGCGCCGACAGCCGCCGGGTGAGGTTCACCTGGTACACGTCGCCGTCGCCGATGGCCCGGCGGACCGATCGCACCGCCTCGCAGAACCGCCGGTGGTCGAGGCTGGTGCGCCACGAGGTGGCGGGCGGCCCCTGCCAGCGCGGTCCCGGCCACGGCCGGGCCGGCCGGACGCGGGAGAAGCGGGCGCAGGTCGCCCGGCCCTCGAAGGTGACGACGACGGCCCAGAACCCTCCACCGTCCAGGGCGGAGAGGTCGTCGGTCAGGTCGACCAGCCCGGTGGCCAGGCGGCCGCCGACGACGGCGAGGGGCGACCGGGCAGGCACGGCTCAAGCGTAGGAGGGCCCTGCCGCTGGAGCCGGAGCCCGTTCGGCGAGACTGTGCCGGTGCGCTACGAAGACGAGCCCGGCCCCCGCCGGGGCGCGCCGGGCCCCCGGCGGCCACCGCCGCCGCGAGCGGCGGTGGCCAGTACCGCGCCGCCGTTGTCCGGGCGCCGCGGGGCGGCATCGGCGCGGCGCTGGCCACGGCGCCTGCTCATCGGCGCCAACATCTTCGTTGCGCTTTGCCTGATCGTGACGGCCGGCGCATACGCGTACATCCGCTGGCAGTTCGGCCGGGTCGAGAAGATCCCCTTCGCCTGTGACGTGCTGCGCAACTGCGGCGACGACGACCCCGGGCTGCCCATGAACGTCCTGCTGGTGGGCTCCGACAGCCGCACCGACATCTCCGACGAGGAGATCGAGCAGTTCGGCTCGTCCCGGCAGGTGGGCGGCCAGCGCAGCGACACCATCATCGTCGTCCACGTCGACCCGGCCGCCGAGCGGGCCGCCATGCTGTCGATCCCGCGCGACCTGCTGGTCCCCATCGCCGGCAGCGGCGACCCCGATCCCAAGCAGATCAACCGGGCCTTCGAAGAGGGCCCCGAGGTGCTGATCGCCACCATCCGGCAGTCGCTCGGCATCGAGATCGACCACTACGCACAGGTCGACTTCAACGGCTTCCGCGGCGTGGTCGACGCGTTGGGCGGCGTCGACTTCTACTTCCCGGCGCCGGCCCGGGATCGCCAGACCGGGCTCAACGTCACCATGGCGGGGTGCACCGAGCTGGACGGCGAGGCCGCCCTGGCCTACGTGCGCAGCCGCGAGTACCAGTCGCTGGAGGATGGCAAGTGGCGGGCCGACCCGACGGCCGACATCGGCCGCATCGAGCGCCAGCAGGACTTCATCCGCGAGGTGCTGCGCACGGCGTCGCGCCAGGGGCGCAACCCGCTGACCTTGAACTCGCTCATCTCCACCGCCGTCAAGAACGTCACGCTCGACTCGGCGTTCTCCACCAAGGACATCCGCCGGCTGGCCGGCCGGTTCCGGTCGCTCGAGCCCGACGCGGTGGAGATCTTGAGCCTGCCCACGGTGCCGGCCGGCGCCCGCCTGCGCCTCAAGCAGCCGGACGCGGCCGCGGTGATCGACCGCTTCAGCGGCCGCTCGTCGGCGACCGGCGGGGAGCGCCCCGAGGTGGTGCCGGGCAGCGTCCGCGTCCTCGTCCTCAACGGCACCGGGATTAACGGCCAGGCGGCGTCGGCCGCCGCAGCGTTGCGGGAGGCCAACTTCGGCGTGGCCGGCACCGGCAACGCCGACGCGGTCGGCCGGGCGGCCACTGTCGTGCAGTACGCGCCCGGCCAGAAGGAGAAGGCCGAGCTGCTCCGGGCCTACGTGGACGGCGGGGCCGACCTGCGCGAGGAGCCCTCGCTCCGGGGCGGCGACCTGGTGCTGACCACCGGGACTCGCTTCCGGGGCATCCTGCCGCCGGCGGCCGGGGCGCCGGCGGCCGCGCCGACCACTGCGGCACCGGCACCCCCGGGACCGGCCGCGCCGGAGCCGGCCGAGCCGCCCGTGCCGTCGTGTTGAGCGTCCGGCGGGACTCTCGAACCGCTGGTCGCCGGTCGTGGCGGCGGAGGAGGTGCCGAGTTCCCAGCGCCCGTCGACCACCTCGTCCGTGACGGTATGGTCGGCCTGTGAAGGGTGTCATCCTCGCCGGCGGGAGCGGTAGCCGGCTGTTCCCACTGACCCGCATCACCAACAAGCACCTGCTGCCGATCTACGACCGGCCCATGGTGAGCTACTCCATCGAGGCCATGGTGAAGGCGGGGGTCGCCGAGATCATGGTCGTCACCGGAGGAACGCACGCCGGCGAATTCCTGCGCCTGCTCGGCAGCGGGCACGAGCACGGCATAGACCGCCTCGTGTACGCCTATCAGGAGCGCCCCGGCGGCATTGCCGAGGCCCTGGGCCTGGCCCGTCGCTTCGTCGACGACGACTCGCTGCTGGTCATGCTGGCGGACAACATCGTCGAGCGGTCGCTGGCGCCCGCCGTGTCACATTTCCTGGCCCAGGAGAAGGGGGCTCGGATCCTGCTCTCTCGGGTCGAAGAAGCCGCCCACCTGTGCCAGCTCGGCGTCCCTGAGTTCGACGACCAGAACCGCATCCGGCGAATCGTGGAGAAGCCGGAGGACCCACCGAGTCCCTACGCGGTGACGGGGATCTACTTCTACGACAACCGGGTGTTCGACGTCATCCCCACGCTGGAGCCGTCCGGGCGGGGCGAGCTCGAGATCACCGATGTCAACAACTGGTTCGTCGGCGAGGGCCTCATGCAGTGGGAGGTTCTCGCGGGTTTCTGGGGCGACGCGGGCGAGTCGATCGACGGTTACTACGCCGTCAACGACTTCGTGCGCACGCACGGCGCAAACCGAGTTTGACTCGCGGCCACCCACTGAGCCGGCTGACGACGAGGCAGCCCGCCGCCATGAGAAGCTGAGCCATGCCCAGGCTCATCGAGGCTCCGACCACCGTCGCCGCGGTGGGGACGCCGCCCAAGACGATCGAGGAGTACACCGGCCGCGCCAGCGACCAGCACCAGGAGGTGAGCGTCGCCCACATGACGAGCCCACCGGGGTGGTCGGAGCCGGGGCAGCGGCCGGAGTTCGACGAGTTCACGGTGGTGCTCGACGGCACCGTCGTCGTCGAGCACGAGGGCGGGCGCATCGAGGCCACCGCCGGCCAGGCCTCCACACCCGGCCGGGGGAGTGGGTGCGCTACAGCACCCCCGGGCCCGACGGCGCCCGGTACATCTCGATCTGCCTGCCGGCGTTCTCGCCGGACACCGCCCACCGGGACCCCGACGCCACGTAGGAGAGCGGGGCGCAGCCGGTACGCTGGACCGTCGTGAACCTCCTGGTCACCGGCGGAGCCGGGTTCATCGGCGCCAACTTCGTCCGGTACTGGACCGGGGCCCATCCGGGCGACGTCGTGGTCGTCTACGACGCCCTCACCTACGCCGGGAACCGGGCCAGCCTGGCCGGGCTCGGGGACCGCGTGCCGTTCGTCCACGCCGACATCGGCGACCTGGCAGCAGCCACTGCAGCCCTCGAGGACCACGACATCTCCACGGTGGTGAACTTCGCGGCCGAGTCCCACAACAGCTACGCCGTCCTGGAGCCGGGCCGCTTCTTCCGGACGAACGTGCTGGGCACCCAGACGCTGCTGGAGGCGGCCCGGCGGGTCGGCGTCGAGCGGTTCCACCACGTGTCGACCTGCGAGGTCTACGGCGACCTCTCCCTGGACTCGCCCGAGGCGTTCACCGAGTCGTCGCCCTACCGGCCCCGCACGCCCTACAACGCGTCGAAGGCAGGGGCCGACCACGCCGTACGGGCGTACTGGGAGACATTCGGCCTGCCGGTGTCGATCACCAACTGCGCCAACAACTACGGCCCGTACCAGTTCCCCGAGAAGGTGCTGCCCCTGTTCGCCACCTACGCCCTCGACGACCGGCCCCTGCCGCTGTACGCGTCCACCGGCAACCGCCGTGAGTGGATCCACGTCCTCGACCACTGCACGGCCATCGACGCCGTGCTGCGCCGCGGCCGCGCCGGTGAGACCTACCACGTCGGCACCGGCGTCGAGAAGGACATCGAGCAGCTGGCCAATCTGGTCCTCGCCGCGCTGGGCAAGCCGGCCAGCCTGAAGACCATCGTTCCCGACCGCCCGGGCCACGACCGCCGCTACCTGCTGGACTCGTCGAAGATCCGGGCCGACCTGGGGTGGGCGCCGGCCGTCCCGTTCGACGACGGGGTGGCAGAGACGATCGCCTGGTACGCGGCCAACCGCGCCTGGTGGGAGCCGCTGCGCGAGCGGGCGCCGGTGGTCGAGGAACGTTCGTGGGCCGCCCCGGCGGCCGCCGCCTCCTAGCCGTCTCGTGCGCGTGCTCGTCACCGGTGCCGCCGGCCAGGTCGGCCGGGAGGTCGTCGCCGCCTTCGAAGGCCACGACGTGGTGGCCGCCGACCGGGTCGCGCTGGACGTGACCGACCGCGACGCGGTCCTCACCGCAGTGGAAGGCGTCCGGCCCGACGCCGTCGTCCACGCCGCCGCCTGGACCGACGTGGACGGGTGTGAGGGCGATCGGGACCGGGCGTTCGCCGTCAACGCCATGGGCGCCCGGCACGTCGCCGAGGCGGCCCGGCGCGCCGGCGCCCATCTGTGCCACCTGTCCACCGACTACGTGTTCGCCGGAGACGAGACCCGGCCCTACAGCGAGTGGGACCCGCCCGCGCCCCGGTCGGTCTACGGGCGCTCCAAGCTGGGCGGCGAGCAGGCGCTGTCGCCCGACGACACCGTCGTGCGCACCTCCTGGGTCAACGGGCACCACGGCCGGAACTTCGTGAAGGCCATCCTGCGGGCCGCGGGCGAGCGCGAGGAGTTGGCGGTGGTCGACGACCAGCACGGCTGCCCGACGTTCGCCGGCGACCTGGCCGCCATGATCCGCCGGCTCGTGCTGGCCCGGATGCCCGGGCTCTTCCACGTCACCAACCAGGGCGTCACCACGTGGTGGGGCCTGGCCCGGGATACCCTGGTGGCGGCCGGGCTCGATCCGCACCGGGTGCGCCCCGTCGCCACCGCCGAACTCGACCCGCCCCGTGTCGCGCCCCGCCCGGCCTGGTCGGTGCTCGACAACGCCGCCCTCCGCCTGTCGGGCCTGCCGCTGTTGGACGACTATCACGTGCCGCTGGAGCGGCTGGTGAGGCAACTGGAAAGGGACCGCTGAGACATGTCCAGGATCGCCGTCATCGGCACCAGCTACGTGGGGCTCACCACCGGTGCCTCCCTGGCCCGGCTGGGGCACACCGTGGTGTGCGCCGACATCGTCGAGGAGAAGATCGAGCGCCTGCGCCGGGGCGAGATCCCCATCTACGAGGCCGGCCTCGAGGAACTGGTCCGTGAGGGGCTGGAGGCGGACCGGCTCTCGTTCGTGGTCGGCGCGCCGGCCGCGGTGCCCGAGGCGGAGTTCGTCTTCCTGTGCGTGCAGACGCCCCAGAGCGAGGACGGGGCGGCCGACATGTCCTTCGTCCAGGCCGCCGCCCGGGAGGTGGGCCCGTACCTGGCCCCCGGCGCGGTCGTCATCAACAAGTCCACGGTGCCCGTCGGCTCGACCCGCGTGGTCGAGCGGGCGCTCGGCCGGTCCGACGTCGCCGTGGTCTCCAACCCCGAGTTCCTCCGGGAGGGCACGGCGGTCCACGACTGCCTGCACCCCGACCGCATCGTGATCGGGACCGACCACCGGGAGGCGGCGCTGCGGGTCCAGGCGCTCTTCGAGGGTCTGGAGGCGCCCGTGATCATCACCGACCCGGCGTCGGCCGAGACGATCAAGTACGCGGCGAATGCGTTCCTGGCCACCAAGGTGTCGTTCGTCAACGCCATCGCCAACCTGTGCGAGGCGGTCGGCGCCGACGCCGCCGACGTCGTCCAGGGGCTGGGCCACGACCACCGCATCGGCTTCGAGTTCCTCAAGCCGGGTCCGGGATGGGGGGGTTCGTGCCTGCCCAAGGACACCCGGGCCCTGATCCGCATCGGCGACGACGCCGGCTACGACTTCAGCCTCCTGCGGGGCGTGGTGGCGGTGAACGAGCAGCAGTTCGAGCGGGTGGTGGCCAAGGTGCTGCGGCTGGCGCGCGGCACGCTCAACGGCCGGGTGGTGGCCGTGTGGGGCCTCGCCTTCAAGGCCCGCACCGACGACATGCGCTTCTCGCCGGCGCTGGAGGTGATCCGCCGGCTGCAGGGCCGCGGCGCGGTGGTCCGGGCCTTCGATCCGGCGGCCACCGGCGCGGTGCCCGACGTCGAGCGCTGCGACGACCCCTACGCCGCGTGCGAGGGTGCCCACGTGCTGGTGATCCTCACGGAGTGGGACGAGTTCCGGGGGCTGGACCTCGACAAGGTCAAGGCGGCCATGGCCACGCCGGCCATCGTCGATGCCCGCAACCTGCTTGACGGCGAGGCGGTGCGCCAGAGGGGTTTCGCCTACGAGGGCGTCGGCCGGCCGTGAGAGCGGTGGTCACCGGGGCGGCCGGGTTCCTCGCCTCCCACGTCTGCGACCGCCTCGTGGGCCGCGGCGACGAGGTGGTGGCGGTCGACAACCTGGTCACCGGCCGGCTGGAGAACCTGGCCCACCTGTTCGGGACGCCCGGCTTCACGTTCCTGCGCCACAACGTCAGCACCTACGTCCACGTGCCGGGACCGGTGGACGCGGTGCTCCACTTCGCCAGCCCGGCGTCGCCCAAGGACTACCTGGAGCTGCCGATCCAGACGCTGAAGGTGGGCTCCCTCGGCACGCACAACCTCCTCGGCCTGGCCAAGGACAAGAGCGCCCGCTTCTTCCTGGCCTCGACCAGCGAGGTGTACGGCGATCCCGAGGTGCATCCCCAGACCGAGGACTACTGGGGGCACGTGAACCCCGTGGGCCCCCGGGGGGTCTACGACGAGGCCAAGCGCTTCGCCGAGGCGATGACGATGGCCTACCACCGCGCCCACGGCCTGGATGTTCGCATCGCCCGCATCTTCAACGTCTTCGGGCCCCGGATGCGGCCCTCCGACGGGCGGGCCGTGTCGAACCTGCTGGTCCAGGCGATGGCCGGCAAGCCGCTGACCATCTACGGGGACGGCAGCCAGACCCGCAGCTTCTGCTACGTCGACGACGAGGTGACCGGCTTCCTGGCCCTGCTCGACTCCGATTACGTGGGCCCGGTCAACCTCGGCAACCCCGAGGAGCGCACCCTTCTGGAGCTGGCCGCGCTGGTGCTGGAGGTGACCGGCTCGGCGTCGGAGGTCGTCCACCTGCCGCTGCCGCTGGACGACCCGACCCGCCGCCGCCCCGACATCGGCCTGGCCCGCCGGGTCCTCGGCTGGGAGCCGGTCACGTCGATGCGCGACGGGCTGGCCCGCACGGCCGAGCACTTCCGCCAGGCGGCCGCTGCCGCGGCGACGGCCGCCGCCGGAACCGCCTGACCGTGGTGGCCTGGACCGCCCCGGCGACCACCGGCTCGGGCGGGGCGGTCGCCGGCGTCAGCGCGGTCGTCGTCAACTACAACGCCGGGCCTGCCCTCCTGGCCTGCGTGGCCAGCCTCCGGGATGCCGGCGTGCGCGAGGTGGTCGTGGCCGACAACGCGTCCACCGACGGCTCGTGCCCGGCCCTGGCCGGCGCCGACCCGGCGACCAGGGTCCTGGCCACCGGGGCGAACCTCGGTTACGGCGGGGGCGCCAACCGGGGCGTGGCCGCCACCACCGGTGACCTGGTCCTGGTGTGCAACCCCGACGTGGTCGTCGAGCACGACGCGGTGGCGGCGCTGGCAGCGGCCCTGCGGGCCGACGCCGGGCTGGCCCTGGTCGGGCCTCGGTTGAGCGATCCGGCCGGGAAGGTCTACCCGTCGCCCCGGCGGTTCCCCGGGATGGTCGATTCCGTGGGCCACGCGTTCGTCGGCCTGGTCTGGCCCGGGAACCCATTCACCCGGCGCTACCGGATGCTGGACGACGACCGGGCTCGTGCCGCCGCGGTGGACTGGGTGTCGGGTGCCTGCTTCCTGGCGCGGCGTTCGGCCTGGGAGGAGCTCGGCGGCTTCGACGAGGCGTACTTCATGTACGCCGAGGACGTCGACCTGTGCTGGCGGGCCCACCGGGCCGGGTGGCGTGTGGGCTTCGAGCCGGCCGCCCGCGTCGCCCACCGCCAGGGCGTCTCCACCGACCAGGTTCCCTACCGCATGATCGTCCGCCACCACCGCTCGCTGCTGCGGTTCTTCCGGCGTTCTGCCCCGCCGGGGCATCGCTGGCTCCTGCCCGCGGTCGCCGCCGGGCTGGCCCTGCGCACCGTCCTGGCCTGCGCGCAGCGCCGGCTCCAGGTCCGGCGCGAACGGTAGCGTCGCACCAATGGGCAAGGCATCGAGCAACAAGAAGGTCACGCGCGCCGCCAGCACCGGTGGGGGCCGGACCCGCCAGGCGGCGCGCCCGTGGGGGTGGTACTCCGCCATCGGCGTGGTCGCCCTGCTGGGTGTGCTGCTGATCGTGGTCAGCCGCAACGACCGCCAGGATCTGGCCGCCGAGGGGCGGACCAACCCGCCGAGGGTGGGCCTGGACCACTGGCACGCCGCGTTCGGGCTCTACCTCTGCGACAGCTACGCGGCGCCCCTGCCCGAGCCGAGCCCGTTGCCGGGCCTGCACACCCACGGCGACGAGGTCATCCACATCGAGCCGCTGCGGCCCGCCGAGTCCGGCGACAACGCGACGCTGGGGAACTGGGCGAAGGAGAACGGCTTGACCCTGACCCCCACCAAGGTGGCGGCCGGCGGGCAGTCGTTCGAGAACGGCGACAAGTGCGGCGACAAGAACGGCGAGGTGAAGGTGCGCGTCGACGACGACATCATCACCTACGACCCCCGGGACGTCCTGCTCAGGGACAACCAGCGCATCACGGTGGCGTTCGTCCCCGACGGCACCGAGATCCCGCCGCTCCCGCAGTCGGCCCTGGACAACCTGGCCAAGCAGTCGCCGGCCCCGAGCACGCCCCTGCCGTCGGTGCCGGGCGACACGGTGCCGGGCGGGGTCGAGACCGGTCCGACCGAGACCGCCCCGACCGACACGGTGCCGGGAGGCTCGGTGCCGCCCGCCTCCGCCCCGCCGACGGAGACGTCGGTGCCGCCGGCATCGGCGGCCCCTGCCACGACCACGCCGTGAGGGCGGTGGTCCTGGTGGGCGGCCTGGGCACCCGCCTGCGGCCGCTCACCCTCACCACGCCCAAGCAGATGCTGCCCGTGGCGGAGGTGTCGATGATCGAGCGCGTTCTCGGGCACCTAAGCCGCCACGGGGTGTCCGATGTGGTCCTGTCCATGGGCTACCGGCCCGACGCCTTCCTGGCCGCCTTCCCCGACGACCGCTGCGCCGGGGTGGCGCTGACGTACGCGGTCGAGCCGGCGCCCCTCGACACCGGCGGCGCCATCCGGTTCGCCGCGCTCGACGCCGGCATCGACGACACCTTCCTCGTGGTCAACGGGGACGTGCTGACCGACCTCGACGTCACCGCGCTGCTCGCCTTCCACCGGCGGCGGCAGGCGGCGGCGACGATCGCCCTCACCGCGGTCGCCGACCCCTCGGCCTTCGGCGTGGTGTCCACCGACGGTGACGGCCGGGTCACCGCCTTCCTGGAGAAGCCGCCGCCCGGCGAGGCGCCCACCGACCTGGTCAACGCCGGTTACTACGTGATCGAGCCGTCGGTGCTGGACGCCATCCCCGCCGAGGGCCGCGTCAACGTCGAGCGGGAGACCTTCCCGGCCCTGGCTGCCGACGGCGGGCTGTTCGCGCAGGCTTCCGACGCCTACTGGCTGGACACCGGCTCCCCGGCCCTGTACCTGCAGGCCAACCTGGACCACCTGGCCGGCCGGCGCGGCGAGGTCCCGGCGCCGGGCGCTCGGCGCACCTCCGACGGCGGCGGGTGGACGATCGGCGGTCCCGTCGTCGACGCCCGACTCACCGGCGGCTCGCTGGTGGGGGACGCCGCCTACGTCGCCAAGGGCTCGACGGTGGACGGCTCGGTCGTCGGCGCCGGCGCCCGGGTCGACCGGGCCTCGGTCTCCGGCTCGCTCCTGTTGCCCGGCGCGGTGGTTCACGCCGGCGCGGTGGTGGAGGGGTCGATCCTCGGGCCGGGGTCGGTGGTCGGCGAGAATGCCGTGGTGCGAGGCCTGACCGTGCTGGGCGGTGGCGTGGCGGTGGAGGCCGGCTCGACGCTCGACGGGACGTCGGTGTACCCGTGAGGGCGCTGGTCACTGGCGGCGCCGGCTTCATCGGCTCGACGCTGGTCGACCGCCTGCTGGCCGAGGGCCACGCCGTCGACGTGGTCGACGACCTGTCGGCGGGGTCCCTGGCCAACCTGGCGGACGCCCGGGCCGGCCGGAGCGGCGAGCGGGGCTTCGCCTTCCACCGCATGGACATCCGCTCCGACCAGCTGGTCGAGCTGATGGCGCGGCGCAAGCCCCAGGTCGTGTTCCACCTCGCTGCGCAGGCCGACGTCCGGGTGTCGGTGGCCCGGCCGGCGTTCGACGCCGAGGTCAACGTGGTGGGCACGCTGAACGTCCTGGAGGGGGCCCGCCAGGCCGGGGCCGAGCGGGTGGTGTTCGCCTCCAGCGGCGGCACCATCTACGGCGACGTCGACCCCGCCGACCTGCCCGCCCGCGAGTCGCATCCCCAGCGCCCGCTGTCGCCCTACGGCGTGGCCAAGAAGGCAGCCGGCGACTACATGATCGCCTACCGGGAGCTGCACCAGCTGGAGTGCACGCTCCTGGCCCTGGCCAACGTCTACGGCCCCCGCCAGGACCCCCACGGCGAGGCGGGCGTGGTGGCCATCTTCGCCGGCAAGCTGCTGGCCGGCGAGCCCTGCACCGTGTTCGGCGACGGCGAGCAGACCCGGGACTTCGTGTACGTCGACGACGTGGTCGACGCGTTCGTCCGGGGCGCCGAGCGGGGAGGCGGCCTGCTGATGAACATCGGCACCGGCGTGGAGGTGTCGGTCAACCGCCTCTACGACACGATGGCCGCCGCTGCCGGGGTGACCGAGCCGGCCGCCTACGCCCCGGCCCGCCCCGGCGAGCTGGCCCGCTCCGCCCTCGACCCCGGCCGGGCCGCCATCCACCTCGGCTGGAAGCCGTGGACCACCTTGGAGGAGGGCACCCGCGCCGTCATCGACTGGGCCCGCGCCAAGTCGCGAACCGCGTAGTACCGCACCGCGTAGGCGACAGGGGTTTCCGGTCGCCGACAGTCGCAAGTCCGGCCCCGCGCCCTACCATGCGCCCGTGAGCTCGCCGCTCCAGGTGATCCGGTTCCTGCTGCGCAACAGCCGCCGCATCGGCATCTCCATCGCCGGCGCGGTCGTCCTGCTCGCCGGCCTGGCCATGGTGGTCCTGCCGGGTCCCGGCCTGCTGGTGATCGCCGCCGGCCTCGCCATCCTGGGCACCGAGTACGCCTGGGCCGCCGCCGCCCTGGAGCGCACCAAGGAGGCCGGCCGCAAGGCCGGCCGCGCCGCCCGCTCGGTCGGGCGACGGCGCCGTTAGCTCCGATTCCGGTCGGGGGGGTGGCCGGAAACCGCCCCCGTCGCCCACGCGGTTCGGGACGGACGGAGGGTCACCGGAACAGGTCGTCCGACGGCGGGCGGACCACCTCGGCGCGGACCGAGGACTCCCGGAACCAAGCGGGGTCGACGCCGCGGATGACGGCGGCGGCGACGCCGCTTGCCTTGCCCATGACCAGGTCGGCGGCGGCGGCCAGCTCGTCGGACACGCACACCATGGTGGCGTGCAGCTCCCGCCCGAAGCTGTCGGACGTTCCCCGCAGGTCGACCACGGCGGCGATGCCGGCGCACCCGATGGCCACGTCGGTGAGGCCCCGCCGCCACGGCCGCCCGAAGGTGTCGGACACGATCACGCCGACGTCGACGCCGGCCCGGGCCCGGAGGCCGGCCCGGATGCGCCGGGCCGAGCGGTCGGGGTCGACGGGCAGGAGCGCAGCCCAGCCGTCGGCGATGTTCGAGCGGTCGACCCCGGCGCTGGCGCACACGAAGCCGTGGCGGGTCTCGCTGATGACCAGGCCGCCGCGCCGCCGCAGCACCCGGACCGACTCGGCGTCCACCACGGCCCGGTGGGCGCCCTCGCCGTCGAGGCGGACCAGGCGGCCCTCGGCCTTGGACACGACCTTCTGGGTCACGACCACCACGTCGCCGTCCATCAGCTCGAAGGCGGCCGCCAGCAGGTCGGCCAGCACGTCGCCCGGCCGCACCTCGGGCAGGCCGGCGACCGGAAGGACGGTGAGGCCGGCCGGCAACGCAGCAGTCATGCGGTCAGGACGACGCGGGCCAGGGCGGCCGCCTCGCCCGGCCCGTGCATGACGGCGGGGGCGACGACGCACCGCACGCCCTCGGCCTCCACCGCCTGCGCCAGGGCGGCGTCGGCCTCGTCGACGACCAGCGTGGCCACCAGCGGCGCGTAGAGCCGGGCCACACCGACCACCGACCGCTCGTGGCCGAGGTCGGCCAGCAGCTGGTCGGCTGGCCCCTTCAGGGCGGCTCCGGCCACGAGAGGCGACACGGCCACCGCGTCGGCCCGCCGCGCCACCAGGGCGTCCCGCACACCGGGGACGGCCAGGATGGGCCCGATCGAGACCAGCGGGTTGGAGGGGCACACCACCAGGCGGTCGGCACCGGCGATCGCTTCCAGCACACCCGGTGCGGCGCGGGCCTCCTCCGCACCCTCGAAGCGCACCGCCTGGACGGTCACCGAGTGGCGCAGTCCCACGAACCAGTCCTGGAAGCCGACCTCCTCGGAGGTACCCGGGGCCGGCCCGGCCAGCGTGATGCGGGTCTCGACCCGGTCGTCGCTCATGGGCAGCACCCGGGCGCACAGGCCCCAGGCCCGGGCGATCTCGGCGGTGACCTGGCTGAGCGTGGCCTGCTCGGCCAGGCGCTGGGCCCGGTACAGGTGGGTCGCCAGGTCCCGGTCACCCAGTCGGAACCAGGTCTGGCCGCCATAGCGGTCCAGCGCCTCCATGGCGGCCCAGGTCTCGCCGGCCAGGCCCCACCCGCGGTCGGGGTCGACGGCGCCCGCCAGGGTGTAGACGACGGTGTCGACGTCGGGGCTGACGTGCAGGCCGTGCAGGACGATGTCGTCGCCGGTGTTGACCACCGCGCAGATGTCCTCGGGCGCCATGACGGCGGCCAGGCCGGCCAGCATCCGGGCGGCCCCCACGCCGCCGGCCAGGGCCGTGAGTGTCGCCACGCAGCGGACGCTACCGAGCCGGCCCGGAGGCTGCCCATAGGCTCCGCCGCCGTGGTCGCCGGTCCAGCCCTGCGGGTCACGATTGACGCCACCCCGCTCCTGGGTCGCCGCACCGGCGTCGGCGCCTTCGTCGCCGGCGCCCTCCCGCTGCTGGCCGCCGACGACAGCCTGGAGTTCTCGGCCTACGCGCTGTCGCTCCGGGGCGGCCGCCGGCTTCCGAGGCACCTGCCCGCCGGCGTCCGCCCGCTGCGCCGGCCCATGCCGGCCGGTGCCCTGATCGCGGCCTGGTGCCGGGCGGACGGGCCCCCGGGCCGCTGGTGGTGGGGCGGGGCGACGCCCGACGTGGTGCACGGCACCAACTTCGTCACCCCGCCCTCGACCCCGGCCGCCGAGGTGGTCACGGTCCACGACCTCACGCCGCTGCGCCACCCCGAGTGGGCGGCTCCCGCCACCCGGCCCTTCCCGGCCGTCCTGCGCCGGGCGCTGGCCCGGGGCGCGCTGGTCCACACGCCCTCGCGCTTCGTCGCCGCCGAGGTCTGCGACGCCTTCGGGCTGAGGGCCGACCGGGTGACCGCCGTCCACCACGGCGTGCCGTCGGCGGTGCCGGCGACCGCAGCGCCGCCGGTCCCCGGCCGGTATGTGCTGGCGCTCGGGACCGTGGAGCCCCGCAAGGGCCTACCGGCGCTGGTCCACGCCTTCGACGGGCTGGCCGCCGCCGATCCCGAGCTGCAGCTGGTCGTGGCCGGGCCGCCCGGGTGGGGCCAGGAGGCGCTCGACGAGGCGGTGGCCCGCGCGCACCACCGCGACCGGGTCGTGCGGCTGGGGTGGGTGGCGCCCGGCGTCGCCACGGCGCTCCTGAGGGGCGCCGCCGTGCTGGCCTACCCGTCGCTGGACGAGGGGTTCGGCTTCCCGCCGTTGCAGGCCATGGCGGCGGGCGTGCCGGTGGTGGCCAGCCGGGCGGGGGCCCTCCCCGAGGTGCTGGGCGACGGCGCTCACCTGGTGGCGACGGCCGACACCGACGCCCTGGCCGAGGGCCTGGCCCTGGTGCTGGGCGACGACCAGGAGCGCGCTGCGCTGGTCGGTCGCGGTCACCGCCAGGCCGCCTCCTACTCCTGGGCATCGTGCGCCGCCGGCCTGGCCGACCTGTACCGCGCCGCCGCTGCGCAGTCCCGAACCGCGTAGGCCACGGGGCGGTTCCGGTCACCCAGCGGGCCGGTCGGCGCCCGCATCGGGCAGGATGCCCTCTGCATGCGGGTCCTCCTCGTCGCCGAGCAGCTGGCCCGGCCCGCTCCCGGCGGCATCGGCACCTATGTGCGCGGCCTGGTTGCCGGGCTCGACGGTGGTGCCGAGGTGTCCCTCGTCGGCGGCCGCGGGCTCGCCGCGGTGGACGGCGCCGAGATGGTGCGCTCGAAACTGCCCGGCGCCGTCCTCACGCGGGCCTGGGACCACGGGCTGGTCCCTGCGCCCCGGACCGGGTTCGACGTGGTCCACGGCGCGTCCCTGGCCGCACCGCCCTCGACCGCCGCCCCCCTGGCCGTCGCCGTGCACGACCTGGCCTGGCGGGCGCTGCCAGAGGCATTCCCACCCCGTGGCCGGCGGTGGCACGACGCCGCCCTGCGCCGGGCCGTCGAGCGGGCCGACGCCCTGGTGAGCCCGACCTCGTCGACCGCCGACCGGCTGATCGAGGCCGGCGCACGCCGGGTCGAGGTGCCCGTCCCCATGTACGGGTGCGACCACCTCCCGCCGGCCGACGATGCAGCGGCGGCAGAGGTCCTCGCCGGCCTGGGCGTGACCGGCCCGTACCTGCTGACGGTCGGCACACGCGAGCCGCGCAAGAACCTGCCCCGGTTGCTGGAGGCGTACGGCCGGGCCAGGGCCCGGCTGCCCGAGCCCTGGCCGCTGGTGGTGGTGGGCCCGGTCGGGTGGGGCGGCGTGCTGCTGGGCCGGGGCGGCCCGCCGTTGCCCGAGGGGGTGGTCCTGGCCGGCGAGGTACAGGGCGGCGTGCTGGCCGCCCTGTACGCGGGCGCCCGATGCCTGGCCTTCGTTCCCCTGCTGGAGGGCTTCGGCCTGCCGGCCGTGGAGGCCATGGCGGCGGGCGCCCCCGTGGTTGCCAGCCCCATGCCCAGCACCGGCGAGGCCGCCTGGGTGGTGGACCCGCTCGACATCGGCGCCATCGCCACTGCGCTGGTCGGCGCGGCCACCGACGACCGGCGGCGGGCCGAGTTGGCCGAGGCCGGCCGCGACCGGGCCCGGCCGTTCACCTGGGCCGCCGCCGCCGCCGCCCACCTCGATCTGTGGAAGTCGCTGTGACGCGAGCGCAGCGAGCGAGCAGCCCGGGCGGCGGGCGCCAGCTCGCCGCCCGGCGATGGGGTCCGGGGGCGCAGCCCCCGGCGGTGGCGCTGTGACGGTGGGAGGCGGGCGGTCGAACGGCGCCCTGAGGGTGTCCGTCGACGTCAGTGCGGTGCCGTCGGAGCCGGCCGGAGCCGGCCGCTACACCTTGGACCTGGTGGCCACGCTGGCCAGCCGGGACGACCTGGTGCTGCACCTCATCGCTCGCGCCGGCGACGAGGACCGGTGGACGGCGATGGGGCCGGCCGTGACCGTCCATGCCGAGGTGCCCCGCCCGCGCCCCCTGCGCCTGGCCTGGGAGCAGGCGCGCCTGCCCCAGCTGCTGAGCCGCCTGGCCGTCGACGTCCACCACTCGCCCCACTACACGATGCCCGAGTCGGCCGACGTCCCCCGGGTGGTGACGGTCCACGACCTCACCTTCTACGACCACCCCGAGTGGCACCAACGCTCCAAGGTGGCGGTGTTCCGCCGGGCCATCCGGGTCGCGGCGCGCCACGCCGAGGGCCTCGTGTGCGTCAGCGAGGCGACGGCGCGGCGGCTGGCCCGGGTGTGCGGCTACCGCGGCGACATGCGGGTCATCCCCCACGGCGTGGCCCTGGACCGGTTCCGGCCGGCCGAGCAGGTTCCGGCCGCCGACGACGAGGCGACCCTGGCTGCCCTCGGCGTGCGACGGCCCTACGTGGGGTTCGTCGGCACGCTGGAACCGCGCAAGGACGTGCCCACGCTGGTGCGGGCGTTCGACCGCGTGGCCGCCGCGCACGGGGACCTGCTGCTGGTGCTGGCCGGTACCGGCGGGTGGGGGACCGAGGCGGTGGAGGCGGCCATCGCCTCGGCGACCCACGGGGACCGGGTGCTGCGACCCGGCTACGTCCCCGACGAGGTGGTGCCCGCCCTGCTGCGCCAGGCGGCCGCGGTCGCCTACCCGTCCCTGGAGGAGGGGTTCGGCATCCCCGCCCTGGAGGCCCTGGCCTGCGGGGCGCCGCTCGTCACGACGAAGGGCTCTGCCATGGAGGAGGTGGCCGGCGGCGCCGCCCTCCTCTTCCCGCCCGGCGACGCCGCCGCCCTGGCCGGCGCCCTCGACATGCTGGTGCGGGGCGACGCCAGCCTCGACGTCCGCCGCCGCCGCGGCCTGGCCATCGCCGCCCGCTACACCTGGCCGGCCAGCGCCTCGGCCCACGTCGAGCTGTATCGGGCCGTCGCCGCCAAGGGCCGCGCCACGTGAGGGCCTTCGTCACCGGCGGGCACGGGTTCGTCGGGACGTGGCTGCGCCGGCACCTGGACGCGGAGGGCGACGACGTCGTCGCCCCCACCGGCGAGGAGATGGACGTCACCGACGAGGCGGCCGTCGCCGCCGCCGTCACCGACGCCGAACCCGAGGTCGTCTACCACCTGGCCGGCCTGGCCCACGTGGGGCGGTCGTGGCAGGAGCCGGCCGAGTTCCTCCGCGTCAACGCCGGCGGCACGCTCAACGTGCTGGAGGCGGCCCGCCGCTGCGCGACACCGCCCCGGGTTGTGGTCGTCAGCTCGGCCGAGGTCTACGGGACCGTGCGCCCCGAGCAGCTGCCCCTCACAGAACAGGTACCGGTGCGACCGGTCTCGCCCTACGCAGCCAGCAAGGCGGCGGCAGAAGTCCTCGCGCTGCAAGCCAACCTGGGCCACGGCACGCCCGTGGTGGTCGCCCGGCCGTTCAACCACATCGGCCCCGGCCAGGATCCGGCCTTCATGGTCCCCGGGCTGGCCACCCGCATCCTGGCCGCCCGGCGCAACGGGACCCGGACCATCGGAGTGGGCAACCTCGAACCCCGCCGCGATCTCACCGACGTGCGCGACATCGTGCGGGCCTACCGGCTGCTGGCGACCGCCGGCCAGCCCGGCGCCACCTACAACGTGTGCTCGGGGCGGGACCTTGCGGTGGGGGAGGTGCTGGACCGGCTGCTGGCGCTCACCGGCGCCGAGATGACTGCCGAGGCCGACCCGGCGCTCGTACGGGCGGTCGAGGTGCCCGTCCTGCGGGGCGATCCGTCGATGTTGCGCGCGGCCACCGGGTGGGCGCCGGCCATCCCCCTCGACGACACGCTCCGCGCGGTGCTCGCCTCACTTGGCGGTTGACGAGGGTGCCCCGCAGCGGGTGACCTCGTCGCGCACCTGGCGCAGCCAGCGCTCGAGCTCGCGGCGCTGCACCTGGACCCGCTGCAAGCCGAGGACGGCGAAGCCGACCGTCGTGTAGGCCGCATCCCTGACGGCGGCGTGCAGCGCGGAGCGGGCGTCGGGCATGGGACCGGTGCCCAGGTTACGCAGGGGGCCGGCTGTAGTGTGCCCCATCTGATGGATCCGGCCGAGCAGGTGCCCCCGGTGGTCGCCGTGGTGGTCACCAACGACTCCGGGCCCTGGCTGGAGGAGACGCTGGAGGCCCTCGCGGGCCAGACCTATCGCAATCTCTCCGTGCTGGTGGTCGACAGCGGCAGCGCCGTGGACCCCACGCCGCGGGTGGCCGCCGTCCTGCCCGGCGCCTACGTACGGAGGTTGCCCGACAACGTCGGGTTCGCCCGGGCCGCCAACGAGGTGATCCACCTCGTGGAGGGGGCGTCGCACTACCTGCTGTGCCACGACGACGTGGCCCCCGAGCCGGACGCCGTGCAGCTGATGGTCGAGGAGGCGTTCCGGTCCAATGCCGGTGTGGTCGCCCCCAAGCTGGTGGACTGGGACAACCCCCGCCGGCTGCTCCAGGTCGGCATCGGCGCCGACAAGAGCGGCGCGCCGGCGCCGCTGGTCGACCGCGGCGACTTCGACCAGGGCCAGCACGACGGCGTGCGCGACGTCTTCGTGGCCCCGGGCGGCTGCACCCTGGTGCGAGCCGACCTGTTCGCCGATCTCGGCGGTTTCGACCCAGGGATGAGGCTGTTCGGCGAGGACCTCGACCTGTCGTGGCGAGCTCAGATCTCCGGGGCGCGGGTGGTGGTCGCGCCCCAGGCGCGGGCCCGCCACCTGGAGGCCATGTCCAACGGGCAGCGGGCCCTGGAGCCGGGCCGCCCGCCGCCCGGGTCTCCCGACTCCCCCGAGCTGCGGGCCGAGGTCCGCCCGCTGCAGTTGCGCCATCGGCTCCGGGCCGTCCTCACCTGCTACGGGCCATGGCACCTCCTGCGGGTGCTGCCCCAGGTTGCGCTCCTGGCCGCCGCCGAGATCGTCTTCGGCGTCGTGTCCGGCCACACCCGCACCGCCGGCGACACGGCGCGGGCGTGGACGTGGAACCTGCGCCAGCTGGGCGACATCCGGGCCGCGCGGCGCAGGGTGAGGGACGGCCGCCGGGTGAGCGACGCCGAGGTGCGGCGGCTGCAGGCACCCGGCAGCGCCCGCTTCAGCGGCTTCGTCCGCGGCCAGCTGGCCAGCCAGCGCATCCGGCGGCGCACCGAGGAGGCCCTCGCCTGGCGGGCGGCGGCCGCCGAGCACACCGGCCCGGGCACACGACTGACCATGGCCGTCATGGCCGGCGTGGTGCTGGTGATCCTGGGGGGGAGTCGCCACCTTCTCACCGGCCGACTGCCCGCCATCCACGAGCTGGCGCCGTTCCCCGGTGGGCCCAGCGCGTTCTTCTCCTCGCTCATGACCGGGTGGCGGCCGACGGGGCTCGGCTCATCCGGGCCGGCGCCGCCCGGGCTGGCGCTGCTCGGGATCGGCAGCCTGCTGACCGGCGGCGCCACGGCGCTGCTGCGGACGGTGATCGTCCTCGGCGCCATCCCGCTCGGCGCCGTGGGCGCCTACCGCCTGGCCCGCCCCCTGGGGTCGGGACGGGCCAGCCTGGCCGCGCTCGTGACCTACGTCGCCCTGCCCCTGCCCTACAACGCTCTCGCCAACGGGCGGCTGGGCGGGCTGGCCGCCTACGCGCTGGCCCCGTGGGCCATGGCCCGGGTGCTGCGGGTCGGCGGCATGGCGCCCTTCGGCAGCAGTAGCGACGGCGACCGGCCGCTGGTCCGAGACGCCGTGATGCTCGGCCTCCTGGTGGCGATCGCAGCCGCCCTCGCCCCGGCGGTGGTACTGATGATCCTGCTGCTGGGGGCCGGCCTCGCCCTGGGCGGGCTCCTGTCGAGCGGGATCTGGGCCGGGCTGCGGAGCTGGGCCCTAGGCGCGGCCGCCGCGGGCGTGGCGGTGGTGCTGCTGCTCCCGTGGTCCTCGGAGTTCTTCCTGCCCGGGGGCAGCCTGTCGGCCCTCACCGGGGCCGGGTCGCCCGAGGCCCGCGGGCTCGGCGTGGGGGCACTCCTGCGCTTCGAGACCGGGCCCCTCGGGGCGCCGCCGCTCGGCTGGGCGCTGCCTACCGTCGCCGCCCTGGCTCTGCTGGTGGGGCGGGGCTGGCGCCTGGCGTGGGCGGTGCGGTCCTGGACGGTGGTCCTGGTCGGGGTCGGCGTGGCCTGGGCGGGCGGTCGGGGCTGGCTGGAGATCGGTGTCCCCAGCCCCGAGGTGCTGCTGGCGCCGGCGGCCGTCGCCCTGGCGCTGTCGGCTGCCCTCGGGGTGGTGGCGGTCGAGGTCGACCTTCGCGGCTACCGCTTCGGCTGGCGCCAGCTGGTCCCCAGCGCGGCCGCGGTGCTCCTGGTGCTCGGAGCGCTGCCGGTCACCGGTGCGGCGTTCGGGGGCCGGTGGCACATGCCCCGGACCGACTTCGCCGGCCTCCTCTCGTGGATGTCGGCAAAACAAGGGGAAGGGGCGTTCCGGGTCCTGTGGCTCGGCGACCCCCAGGCGCTCCCGCTGGGGAGCTACCGGTTGCGCGACGGCGTCGGGTACGCCACCTCCCGGGGGGGGCCGCCCGACGTCCGCTCGCTGTGGCCCGGCGGCTCGAGCGGAGGGACCGATCTGGTGGGCGACGCCCTCCGGGTCGCCAGCGACGGCGGGACCACCCACCTGGGCCACCTGCTCGGCCCGACCGCCATCCGCTACCTGGTCGTCCCGCTGCGGGCGGCGCCGGGCGAGTCGCGCCTCCGGGACCGGCCGCCACCGGCCGAGCTGCCGCGCGCCCTCGACGCGCAGGTCGATCTGCGCAAGCTGCCCAGCGGCGAGGGCGCCCTCATCTGGGAGAACGCGGCGTGGGCGCCCGGGCGGGCCCGCCTGGCCGCCGACGCCGCCGCCGCCAGCCGGGAGTCGGGGCTGGCCAACGCCCGCACGACCGAGCTGGCCGGGTCCGAGGCCGTGCTCCCGCGCGAAGTGGCCCGTAACCGCTTCACCGGGCCGCTGCAACAGGGCGACGAGGTACTTCTGGCCGAGACGTCGTCGTCACGCTGGCAGCTGTCGGTCGAGGGCCGGACGGCGGCCCGCTCCACGGCGTTCGGGTGGGCCAACGGGTTCACCGTCCCGGGCACCGGCCCGGCGGCGCTGCGCTATCGCACCTCGCCCCTGCACTACGCGGCGCTGGCTGGCCAGATGGCGCTCTGGGCGCTGGCCGTGCGGTGGCTGGTGGCCGGGCGGCGCCGATCGGGCGCGGCATGAGCGCCCGGGCGCCGAGCCGAGGCGCAGCCGGGAGCCGGCTGCCGGCGCTGGCGGTGCTGGGCGCCCTCCTGGTGGGCGGCGGGCTGGTGGACCGGGCGACGCGCCCGGACCGCGAGGCGACCGAGGTCGCCACCGGACGGCGCCTGATGCCGACGGCCGCGCCGGCCGGCTCGTTGTCGTCGACCTGGTATTGCGCGGGGGCCACGGGTGCGCCGGCCACGCTGGTCCTGGCGAACACCGGCTCGACGGATGTCTCCGGGCGCGTCTCGGTGATGAGCACCGGGGGGCCGCCCGTCGGCGCGTCGGTGGCCGTGCCGGCGCAGGGTTCCAGCTCACTCCAGCTCACCGACCTGGCCGCCGGGCCGCTGGCGGCGGTCGTTGACCTCGACGCCGGCCAGGTGGCGGCCGAGCTGGTGGTCGGAGGACCCCGCGATTCAGAGGTGACGCCGTGCGCGTCGTCGGCCTCGGACCGGTGGTACCTGGCGGATGGCTCCACGGCCAAGGACGCCACCCTGTCGCTGAGCCTGTTCAACCCGTT